>JASJDR010000265.1 GCA_030065615.1 Xenococcus sp. MO_188.B8
CTTTTTGTGGCATAGTTGCCAGCATTTAGTGACTACACAAAGAGAGACGCTTATGGGACTAGCTATTGTGATACTCTTAATCTATGTTTGGCTGTTGAACAATCTAATCGCCTGATTTTAGTAAATTTTTTAGTTAAGATCGCCCGCTTCTTGCGCCAAGTTGGCATCAACAAATCATAGTTCCGTGACTAAGTCATAGAATCTCAATGCATTTATTGTAATAATTCTTTATAATACTAGTAACAATTCTTTACAATTACATAAACTCAATACCATGTTTCAATCTTCTCAATCGCTCAAACTGTTAGTCACAAGTCTTACCCTTGCTGCTGGTACTATTTCAGCTCCAATTGTCATGGCTGGAATGAATGATTATTCTGACAAGCAAGCTGCTGAAGAATCTTCAACAGTGGCAGCTGAAAATCAGCAAACAATTGTTGACATTGCCACTTCAGCAGGCTCTTTCAACACACTCACTGCAGCTTTAGAAGCAGCTGATTTGGTAACTACACTAGAAGGAGAGGGTCCTTTTACTGTTTTTGCACCTACTGATGAAGCTTTTGCTGCTTTACCAGAAGGAACTTTAGAGGAGTTGCTTAAACCAGAAAATAAGGATCAACTCGTCAAAATTCTGACTTATCATGTTGTATCTGGAGCTGTTCTCTCTACTGACTTGGAAGCAGGTCAAGTACCCACTGTTGAAGGAAGTGACGTAGAAATTCAACTTGGGGAAGAGGTTAAAGTTAATGACGCTCAAGTTGTGAAAGCTGACATCCAAGCAAGTAACGGTGTCATTCACGTTATCGATAGAGTGATTATCCCTTCTGAATAATTGCTAGTACTTATGTTCTTAATTAAATTAAATTAAATTAATAATCCCCAGCCCTTAAAGGTTGGGGAATTTAAATAAGTTTCAATAAATCTATTAGTTACAACAGTTGTTTAGCTTTGAACAACTAAATTCTATTTATTCAAAATTGGTCAGCAAGGCATCAGTAGAAAATAAGCCAGCACTATTAATTAAAAAGAAGAGAAAACAAACCGCATAGATAGCTGATAATTCATAGCTGACAATTCCAGATAGGAAACGCTCAAGCCGGCGAAAGAAATATGATGGTACATGCAACGCATATAGTAGTAGTCTGCCAACTTTGTTTTGAGGAATAAAAATAGAGGTAATTTAAAGAAGAAGAATATTCGTAATCGATCCACTAAAAAAGCCCCATCCCGGAGCCTATCGTCAGAATATAAGACTTGCTACTCTTCGGAGTAGAGAGCTATTCTCTGGGTAGGAAGACCCCGCTGTATGCAAAGCATCAGCATCGGGACAGTTCACATGCACCTTCATTCACTTAGCTTGGGCTAAACATTGCTTAGGTGATTTCTGGCAAAGAATATACCAAAGAACTTAAAATCAAAATATTAGCCAGAAGATAAGGAAAAATTAATTGAAGAGAGGACAAAACAGTAACAAATTAACGGAATCTCAGAGAGAAGATTTGCGTTTAGCTGCGTCAAAAATGTCTGGTGCGGCACGCCGAGCATTCCAAGCGGAAATCTGTTTAAAATATTGTGATGGTAATGCCAGAAAAACAGAAACCATCTTGGGTTGGGGGCGCAAAAATGTTCAACTGGGACTAGAAGAAAAACGGAGTGGAATTATCTGTTTGGGGGCACAATCAATGCATAGTGGGGCGAAAAGCTGGGAAGAACAACAGCCCTCAGCAGCAGTTGCTTTAAGAGAAATCGGCGAAGCTCATGCCCAACAAGATCCGAGTTTTCGGACATCGATTGCTTATACTCGACTTACCGCATCTGAAGCAATTTCTCAACTAAAAAGCCGAGGGTTTGAGGAGGAGCAAATACCTGCACCTAGTACCATGGCAGTAATTCTTAATCGAATGGGATATCGTTTAAGAAAAGTTCACGGGAGCCAAGCCGCAAAAAGCGGTGCGACCCCGGTCGGGTTCCCCGACCTAGGGAACGCGCACCAAGACAAAATTCCTGAAACCGATGCCATCTTTGAGAATATTCGTACCAAAGACCAACAAGATAACGACCTAGTCAAGCGCTCTTTGTATGGATTGTAAGGCCACTGTGAAGATTGGAAACTATTCCCGTGGTGGTCAAACCCGTGGCAATAATCAAGCTCAAGATCATGACATGGGAGCCCAAGAAAAATATATACCTTGTGGAATACTGGATGAAGATACTGGGCAACTATATCTCAACTTTGGTAGTTCCTACAAAACCAGTGACTTTATTGTCGACAGTTTATCTTTGTGGTGGGACAGAATTCCCCAACCCGAAAAGCAGCAACTAGATTTGATTCAAATCAAGGTGGATAATGGACCAGAAAGCAGTGGTGTTCGGACTCAATTTCTGAATCGAATGGTTGAGTTTACTGACCAGATTGGCAAATCTATTCAGTTATTGTATTTTCCTCCTTACCACAGTAAATACAATCCCATTGAACGCTGTTGGGGCATTTTAGAGCAACATTGGAATGGTGCACTATTGAGTAACGTTGAAACCATGTTAGCCTGGGCAGAAAGTATGACTTGGAAAGGAAAACCACCTATTGTCCATCTAAGTCAAGAGATTTATCAAAAAGGTATTTCTTTAACCAAAAAAGCTCTCGAAGCAATTGAAATGCGTTTACTGCGAAATCCATCCTTACCAAAATGGGATATTCTCATTAGACCTTGTTAGATGGTAATTTCTTTCTTGGAAATCACCTTAGCTGTAGCTTGAGGGTGACACAATTTAGAGATCGCTTCTAGTTCAGCGAGAGTGAGTGCTAGCAGTGCCCTCATCTCTTTAGATTGAGCTTCAGAAGATGGTTTCTGCTTTGTAGGTAGATTAGGAAACCTCAACGCTGTTTCATTGTCGTTATGTTGAAGTCTCAAATCAGCGATCGCAAAGAGAGCCGCTGCCCCTTCGAGTAGAGCTGCGCAAGCGTGGGGCGTCTCTAGTTCAGCGAGAGTGAGTGCTTGCAGTCTCTGAATTTCAACCTGCTTAAGTTCAGAGACTGGTTCCTGTTTCAGGAATAGATTTTGCTTCTTAGTATTGGCCATTACTTTAAGCTTCAATATATTTCAATAAGTTCATACCAATGGTTCGGACAAAATTTAGATGATACACAAGGCTTAAAGGCTTGAGATTTCGTATCTTTCACTAACAACAATAATTTAATCAAAGTTAGCTTTAGAGCTAACTTGAGAAAAAAAACCGAATTAAAGGTAACTATTGTTCTTTAAGAGTTGTGAGCTCGTTAAGAAAAATGTCCGTACTATTGTCATACGTATAAAAAAAATTATTTTATGCACATGCGATCGCAGAAATACATAATTTTCTGTTTATTTCCCTAAGACACAAACAGAAAACACAAGACAAAAAAAGGTTAACAACATGAACAAAAACACGCCAAAAACACCAGATTCAGAAAAGAAAAACTTCAAGCACTTCACGAAGCTTCAGCCACTTAAATTAGAACATCTCGATCGCGTAGCTGGTGGAACCTGCTACGTCTACCCTTGCCCTGACTGTCCAGAATGAGCAATAATGCGATCGCTTTAAGATTTAATTTAATAAAACATTTTCACTTATATAAATTCGCGATCTGTAATGATAAGTGGTGGGTTTAAAGCATGTGTGGAGGCTGATCAAGAAAAATAATCTACTTAAATAATGGGTATTTACTTATTACTTATTACTCATTACTTAAGCAACGCGAAAACTAATTTTTGTTACCGTAAATTTCGCTCACCAGTAATTATCTTGAGTAATCAACCTCCAATGACTTAATGTTATCCTGACATATTTTAACGTTAGGATGATCTTCCCCTAAAGTGGTTGCAAAAATCGCTCTGGCTTGCTCAAAAAATGATTTGGCTTCTTCTATTTTTCCGCTTTGTTTGAGAACAGATGCTAGATTATTTAAAGTAATAGCTAGTTCAGGATGGGATTCCCCTAAAATTTGAGTTTTAATTTCTAAAGCTCTGCGATAAGCTTGCTCTGCTTGGGATAAATCACCCTTAGCTTGTAGAGATGCCGCCAGATTATTCAGATTGAGAGCTACATCGTAGTGGATTGAACCAAACCGCTCCTCAAAAAAGGTAATAGCTGTTTTAAAGTAAGTAATTGCTTCATCCCATTGCTCTAGTCCGTGTAAAATTGAACCTAATGCTGCGCCATCGGCAATGGTTTTGGGATGTTGAGCCCCAAATAATTCTAGATGAAGTTGATAGGATTGACGTGCCCAAGTTTCTGCGGTTTCATAGTCTTCACGGGCATGATTTAGTCCAGCTAGATTATGATAAATTGAGGCAACGTCAGGATGATGGTTACCATGTTGTTGTTTTAAACTGGCTAATGTGTTTTGATAGAGATTTTCTGCAGCCTCAAATTTGCCCCAATACTTATAAACAATTGCTAAATTATTGGCTAGCTGAATCTTTTTAGATTGATACTCTTCTGTCCCTTGGGTTTCGATAAGTTCAATTGCCCGTTGGTAATTTTGTTCTGCCTCAGCATAATTGCCTTGAATGCGTTGGAGAGTGCCCAGGCTAGATAAGTTTGTTATGTCCAAGGAAATGGCAATAGCGGGGGAGATACTTGCTTTAATTGACTCTAAAATTTTCTGAGCGGAATGAACTGCTGTCAAGGCTTGAGGGTAGCGGGATTGGGCTTCTAGAATAGAAGCGAGGCGGTTTTGTAAGCTTACCTGGACGATTTGTCCTTGTTCGGAAGATGGTAAAGCTTTAATGGTTTCGTTGCAAAGAGTTTCTGCTTCAGAGTAATGTTGTTCAGCCTGGAGACGATCCATCTGCTGAATAGTTTCTTTTAAGTTTTCTATCATAGATTATGCTCCAGATTTGGCGAGCAGGGGAAAACCAGGAAACAGGGAAAGAAATCTAAAGATTAAGAGCGTAGAATTCTACGCTCTTACTTTGTAAATAATAACACTAGATGCATATTCGCCGAGTTAGATAAGGCTAACCATTGTTTCATTGTGGTTAGTAGGAATTTGACCAGGGAGAGGACTTGGAACAGGTATAGGATTTGGAACAGGTATAGGGAAGATGGGACTTGTGCCAATTCCCGCACCAGAGATCGCATCTAGTTCAGCAATAGTTAGTGTTTGCAGCTCTTGCGGATTATTTTCAGAAGAGGCTTTTGGCTTCTGAATAGTTTCGTTGTGGTTATTAGCCAGCCTCCCCCCAGAGATCGCATTTAATTCAGCGATAGTTAGTGTTTGCAGTTCTTTCGGTTTATTTGCAGAAAATAGTGTTTGCTTTCTAGTGAGATTGTACTTCCGATTACTAGTAGTAGTCATAATTCGTATCCTCCTAGAAAATTCAATCAAATTCAATCATGAATTTTCTGGTTAGTAAGCAGATAGCTTACCTGAATTGGCAACAAAAGTTAAATTTTTGCATACCTTGCATACATATTTTAAATTACTTACGAAGTAAAAGTTTACGAAGAATTATGAAGATTGGAATTGATAAGTTCTAGCCTGAAGATTATTTTATGCTCACGCGATCGCAATAAAAAGTTTAATCTCGTAATTAGCGATCGCTACATTCCATAATTTTCTGTTTACTTTCCTAAGAGACAAACAGAACAAACAAAAGAAGGCGATCGCATCTTCTGTTAATGATCGGGAAAATGCGATCGCCTGAAAACCTAGTTCTCTAGGTAGAGATTACTTTGATTGGAATATCCTAAATCATTGTTTCGTTGTGGTTGAGACTGAGTGCTCCTCCAGCGATCTCGAAGAGATCCGCTTTGCGGGGCGCATCTAGTTCAGAGATAGTGAGTGTTTGCAATGACCTCACCTCAGTAGGTTTCTTTTCAGAAGATGGTTTGGGTTTCTGAATAGTTTCGTTGTGGTTAACAGTCAATGCCCCTCCAGCGATCGCGTCTAAGTCGGCGATAGTCAGTGTTTGCAGTTCTCTACTCTTGACAGGTTTATCTTCAGAAGATGGCTTTGGTTTCCGAGATAGATTGGAAAAGCTCACTACTGTTTCATTGTGGTTATAGGGAAGACCCGCTCCAGCGATCGTGTTCAGTTCGGATATTGTCAGTTTTTGGAGTTCCTGAACCTTAGTAGGTTGAGCTTCAGAGGATTGTTTCCGGCTTTTATCTTTCAGCATCCTTCTTACCTCTTATTGGTATTTTTTATTAGAAAAATTTTAAAAAATTATACCCGAAAAAGGTTCATAATTTCTATTATTTATAGACAACAAAAAATTACATTTATAAATTAAGTTTTATAGTTTATTATGTAGCTAACTAAATGACAATAAAGGAAAAAGCTACTTGTAATGGTTTTGAAATGAGTTTTCTACTCGCAGAAGAAACGATCATTTTCCTTAGCTTCAATCCTCCGTAGCTTATGGAGGTGAGATTGATAAGTCTGGTTATTGGTGAGACAACTGTTAGATTAGATGGCGATCGCAATGCTTACATAAGGCGATCGCTTTTAGCTAATCTAGGCAAACCCTGAATAAAGCGATCACTTAGCTAACAAAATCCAAATAAATTTGCAATTTTTGCTTGACTTCTTCTAAAACTTCTACCTCAAGTTGTCCTAAGTATTTAATCAATCTTTGTTTATCTTTTTTCTAATTTGATTAAAATCTGAAGCTGAGATAATTAAAGCAGGTCTAGTTTTCTTGATTTCTGTACCTATTGATAGCTCAAAATTAACTACCCAGATACTTCCATATCGGTAATCGCGCATTCTTCTTCCTCTCTTGTCCAACCTAAATCAAGCTCATCAATTACCTTTGCTGCTTCGACCATATTTAATCTGGTTTGTCTGATTATTTCCTGGTCAATCAAATGACTGATTAACGCACTTCGACTACGGTTAGCTAGATTGGGAGTAGTGTTCAATAATTGGTCTATCTGTTTTAATTTACAGTCGTCTAGATAGATATATATTTTGGCCATAGTTTTAATATATCCTACCTTTTACCCTACTTACAGTAGCATAAATTTAGCTGAGTGTAATCAGGTATAATACTGATTTAAATGGTATTAAAGGCAGATAGAGCATCCAAAATCAAAGACACAGCCGTTCTCCAGCATAATAAGGCGATCGCAATCGTAAATTGTACATAAGTGAAGTAATGCAAAATACAACTATAGTTACGGACGCGATCGCAGATAGTTTGTAATAATTTCTGGCTCTTTTTCCTCTCTCCAACAGAACAATGCGATCGCTATATATCATACCTGATTTTGATTGACTATAGCGATCTCCTGATAACCTGAGCGTTTTTTTAAAGTCTAAAATATATCACTAAATATGAGCTTGAAACAATAGCAAAAACTCAAGGTCACTGATCTTAAAATTTATTGCTGTTTTAGTACCACATCAATCACTTGCTTCCTTTTCTATTCTGTCTAGCGCTAGCTTAGCTTTCAAAATTACTCTCAAATAGGCTAACTTACTATTCCAGGCTGAGCGAGGCAACAGAGGAGAATTTACTTCTTCCTGAGCCTGAAAGTTATCTAGGGATGATTCTAAGTTGTCATTATTCTCATCGGACATTGAAATCTCAAATGGTGTGGTAGAACTTATAGACATGTGTCAGTCGAAGTTAGGACATTCTTTCTTAGAGAGCGAAATGTTTGGCAGTTTTTAACTGCTAGAGGTAACCAAAGATGTTACTGGTTCTGGGTGGCATTCCCAACCTTCTGGCCACTGAATTTGGTCAGCAGTAAAATGAAGCAGATCGTTTTCTGGCCAAGGAGTATTAATTGGCTCTTCAATCAATTCAAATTCACCGTTATCAAAGGGAAGTCCCTGAGCCCGTACCTTGGGAATTACTCGCTCTCGAATTCCCCGTTTAGCCTGAGTAAGAGCGCGATGGTGGCAGTAAGGATTGTTTCCTCTGCGATCAAAAAAGACATGAGCAGTCCAAGAGCAACCGCCACGACAGAGTTCAGCAAATTCGCAACTTTTGCAGAACCCCCACAGATGGGATGTTCCTTTGGGAGTATCCGCTCCTAAATTAAACCGCAGTTCTTCAGCTTCTTCAATGATTTTCCTCAGGGAATGGTCTCGGATATTGCCTCCAGTGTAGGCTGAAGTGGGCAATGAGGGACAACCTTTGATCGCACCGTCTGCTTCGATACCTAAAGTAGATAGCCCAGCATTGCATCCTTGCCAAAATTTCCAGGGACTAGCATCTCCTCTTCCCCGCAGCAGTCGCTCATAAGGGCCGTAATAGCCGATATTATTACCTGCCTGTACCTTCACCCCTTCCCGATATGCCCGCTGGACGACGCGAGCGAGCATGGGGTATAAATCTAGCAGTTCATAAGGTTGCATGAGAATCTCATAGTTGTCGGCGGCATTTCCCATGGGCACAGTCAACTGAAGCTGCCAAGCAAAGATTCCCGCATCTCGAATTCGCTCGTAGATTTGGGGGAATTCTGGCGCAGAGAGGCGATTGATTTGAGTATTGCAGCCGAAAGGAATTCCCACCTGTTTGAGATGGCTCATGGTTTTAAACGCCCATTGCCAGGAGCCTTTTCTCCCCCGCAGGCGATCGTGCGTTGCTTCTAAGCCATCAACCGAGACGGAAACTACCCTAATCCCTGCTTCCTTCATCCGACGAGCTGTATCTAAACTAATACCAAAACCCCCAGTGGTCATGCCACAGGCCATTCCTGCTTCAGTAACTGCTTTGGCAATTTCCAGCCAGTCAGGACGCAAGAAAGCTTCACCGCCAATCAAGGTGACTTCTGTAATGCCGACTTCAGCCAGTTGTCTGACCATGTCTAGGGCTTCTTCCGTAGAAAGTTCCTTGGTGCGGGCATGACCAGCGCGGGAGCCGCAGTGCTGACAGGCGAGGTTACACTTGAGGGTGATTTCCCAAACCGCATAACTAATTCGGTGATAGGTCATGAAGATATCCTTGGTTAGATTACCTATAAAATATTAATTAGACTTAATCTAAAATAACTAAAAATTCGGCTAAATTCTTTGCGGCACAAGGCTTTTGGCTATTTGGGGCAAACGCGCAAAAACCTTTACTGGTAAAGTTTTTCACTCACTCCTTCTATTAACCCTCTTTTGTCATCTAGGCTTAATTTTTCCTGAACTGAAATAGCGCAAATTCAGCAAAAATACCTGCAGTGACAAAAAAGGGATCAATTTTAATAAAGTCTATTAATCAAGAGGCGCAACAACCCCATACAGCGGCACAGGCCCCGGATTTTCCGGCCCTATTATTGGAATATCCCACCCTCCAAAAACAAGTTCTAGATCTTCTTCACTGAGTTCGCTGAGACCATTTTTCTCAAGAATTTGGGCAGTAGCAGTTTCTAATTCCTCCTGGGTAAAATCATAGCCCGCCTCTTGCATTATTTTTCTATATTCTTCTGGATTGCTCGCATTTTTAAGCTGAATCCTGAAATTTTTATCTTTTATTAAGCTTTTGTAGAAACGGATTACATTTTCCAAAATCATAAAGCTTTCCTCAAGTAGGTACATAAAACCAATTATATAAAATTAATCATATAGATATAATAAGTTTTATGATGCACATATTTTGTAGCTTAAAAAAATACAAGTATAGAACTAATTACTTAGCTCACTATGTAGTAAACCATATATATCTAAGTGCAAAAGCTACTTGTAGTAATTTTAAAACAAGTTTGTAACTATAGAAAAACAAACAGTATCAAGATTGTTTGAAAGATGCTTTGTGGCTCAAGACGTAGTAGGTGGTGCATCGAACTTTAATACTCTTAGATTATTGAAAAATTCCTGCATATTTGTATTATTTGTCCCATAGTGAGCTATGAACATTAACATTCTGTGCGACTCGTTTAGTCAAGAACAGAGGCGAAAAAGCCCTGGTATGACTAGCTTGGTTTTAATTTCATTAGGAATTATGAACCATGATAACTGAATATTCTATGTAGGTGAATGAAGCCTG
>JASJDR010000058.1 GCA_030065615.1 Xenococcus sp. MO_188.B8
AAAATAAAATAGATAACTCTAGGCAGAAAAGCACTAAATTTAGAAAAGTCCCCCTCCCCGCGCACCGCTCTCTTGGTCAGCGTTCCCTTGCGGAGGAAACCTCCGCGGGGTCTGACCGCTTTTACGGCGGTGTAACGGTGACTGTCCCTTAAAGGGTTCAAATCTTGCCTTCTACCAGACTTCATCGTTGATAATTTATCGTTCCTACTTTAATTAACGGGATCGATACTTCTATTTAGTCAGCTTAGAGCTAATCGCAAAGCAATTTTCAAAACTACAGTTTTGTAATGTGGAGGCGGCTTAGTTTGGCTTTAGCTGTTTTTCTTTTAATTGTTGATAAATTATCTTATCTTTCATTTTTTCTCTCTTGAGTTCCAATTTCAAGATTTCGACTTCCAATATTCGTGACTTTATTTTATATGCAGCTATTAAATTATCAATCTCGGCTAATTGCTCTTCAATATTTTTTGGCTTAGACATTGTTTCTTGCAGGTCAAATTAATTTATTTTTGTCATTAAAACTACTACTTAATGAGACATCGGAAGCAGCGGTGTATCAAACTATGCGATATAAACATCGAACTAGGCGATGCTTGTACCCATAGCATTTGGGCATAAACGACCCTGCAGATTTGTACTTGCGCAACTCTAACCGAAGGGTCTTCGCTGAGGAACGTGAACCAAGAGAGGGGAAGCAACGTTTGTCCGACTGAAAACATTGATTGAATAAGAAATTACAATTTAGTCAACTTGTCAAGTGATGTCAACAATTATTAATAAAAACCGGTAATTGTTACATAACTCAATAAAATTATCAGATTGAATATACTAGCAAATTAACTCTTATTTAAGCCTCTGTTAGAGGGGAAAAGGCTTTGAAATTCTTAATATCTTTGTAGTTAACGCTAATATTTATGATAAAAATCTTCTGGCAACGAACAAATTATGAGAAGCTGTGTCAAGGAAAAAGTTCAAGATCTATGTAAAAGTATCAAGAGAAAAAAATTAAATAATTATAGAGAATTAAATTTTTATGACTTTGACCAATAAATCTTAATATTGACTTTAGATTTGTGGCGCTATTCTCTACACTGGATATAGAAATCGACTCCTTATCTAGGGAGGAATCAATATGAATCCTTTACTATTACGTAAAGTCTGGACTGTCATCGGAAATACCCAGGCTTCTGCTCTTACGGAATTAAGCGATCGCGAATTAGTCAAACAACTACTTTCTCAGCTAGCAATGCAACAATCTCTCAGTCAAGAAGAAAGTCATCTTTTAAATGTTTATTTACACAGAAAAATGCCTTTAATTCGAGACCTAGCAGATGCCAATGGATTTACTTTCTCTAACTGCGCTTTTTAAGTTTAAAACTTACTTGTGAACAGCAAGAGCAGGAAACAATGCCAAATGAGAACTACAGTAAAAATTCTAAAGCTGCTTGACAATCTGAACTTATTTGTTGTTTTAAGGCGTCGAGAGAAGGGAATTTTTGTTCAGATCTGAGAAATTTTTGCAGACTAACCTTGAGAGTTTGATTGTATAAGTTACCTGACCAATTGAGAAGATGTACTTCTACCGTGGGACTGTTCCCATCTACAGTAGGACGACAACCAATATTCATAACTCCTCGAACAGTATTATTTTCCCAGGAAACATTGACAGCATAAACTCCATAACAAGGCAAAAATTTATCAATGGGTAATTGCAGATTGGCAGTGGGAAACCCAATTTGTCTACCAAGTTGCTGTCCTGTGACTACTTTGCCAATTAGAGTGTAAGAGCGTCCTAACATCAAGTTAGCTTGTTCAATTGCTCCTAAGGTCAGAGCTTGACGGATTAAAGAACTACTAATGCGGATTGGCTGATCTTGATGATTATGGAATTTATGTAGAGAATTAATATTTACTGTAATACCAAAATTGGCTGCAATATTCTGTAAGTCTCTTGCTGTTCCTTTTCTTTGACAACCAAAACGAAAGTCTTCGCCCACACTAATTTGACGAGCTTGAAGTTGTTTAATTAGGATTTCTTCGACAAATTGTTGCGGATCTAGAGCCGCTAGTTTTTGATCAAATGGTAATAATACTAATTGTTTCAAGCCGAGACTTTCTAGATACTGAGCCTTTTCTTGAATGGGAGTGAGTAATTTAATCTGATTGCCCGTAAAAAATTCTTTAGGATGGGGAGAAAAACTGACGACAGAAGGATATATGCTGTTATGGTTATAATTATCCTTAAAAGTAAGATTGCATTTCTGTAGTATTGGTTGCAATACGACTCTATGCCCTTGATGTATGCCGTCAAAATTGCCAAGGGCGATTGCAGTTGGTTTTTTTACTGTATCAGTTAAAGTTGTAATCCACACGCTTTACATTTTGACATAATTCGTATCATTTGGTGAAAAATCAAAATAACCTAGCACTTTTAGGTTAAAAATTTCTGCTTGTTCGGTGAGTTTAGGGTCAAGGAGACAAGTGAGAAGTTATTCTTACGAATCCTTAAGTTGAGACGAAAAAATTAGATGTTTATCTTGATAATTTTGCTCAAATCTAAAGTTATGCAAAGAAGTTTTACAAAATTGCCTTTTAGTGCGCCAAAATACTGTTGCTTTGAGAAAACTATTGTAAGTTGGAGAATAAGACCAAGCAAGGAATAGAAATCTTGGCGCTGTATTTATAGATTGGATCACCCCCTAAATTTTTTAAGAGGCGATTGTTATGATTATCTCCTTACCTATTTTTCCCTTGTTAATGTTTATTACTGCTTTAGGGAGTATAATTTTATATCTGCGTACAGCTAGCGATATTTTTGGGGTCTTATCTGTCGTCATGGCAATTTCTTGTTTAATTTGGGGCTTGGTAGTTGCCCATTGGTCAATTCATTTGTTAGCACTTGCAGCATTATTATTTATCAAAAAACCCCAGAGAATTCTAAGTTGGGTTTCTCGACTGTAAGTTTTTAGTATTGCCACGATTACATTTTCAATTATTAGTCCCTAAATCTATTAAGTATAGGTAGAAAATGTTTAAATAATTTTTTTGTCCCCACTGAGTAGCTGGATCTCTACTATTGTTAAAGCTACTAAAAAGCAATCGCTCCATTAACTACTGGCGATTACATTACTCGGTAATAATGATGGCAAACAATTATCAAACAGTAAAGTAGGCAGAACATAAGTTATTTTAAAAACTATATTATCTGGTTGAAATTAAGCCATCCAACAATGTGATCGCCGTTTTTGAAAACTAAAGAGTTAGCCAAACCTAGATAATGAGATGAATGTACCAAGAGCTCAGCAAATTCTTGCCATTCTTGCTTGTTCATGTTCAAATCTTGAGCACAAGCAGCAAAATCTAGGCACAATACGGTAGAACGACCGTTAAGTTCACGAAACACTCGGCATTCTGGGGAAATAATAGGAGTTAGATCGCGAAAACGCTTAATTGCCTCCATTTCTAAATCAATACTAGTACAGTTGAATGGTGAGTTTTTGGATGCCATAATAATTGCCCTCGACCTAGAAACACATACCCATATCTTTATTGTATGTAGTTGTCAATTACTTTTGAGATCGTAGAAATATCTCTTGATATTGAGATTTTTTTGGTACTAGAGAGCCTATTTACAATACAGTCCCCGGATGAGGAAAAAGAGTTGCTATTGTGTCAGGATAAAAGAAAGGCAAGATAAATAGAGTATTTCATAATCAACTAATTAGTATTTCTGCAAATCAACCAATGACATCAACCATAGTAAATAAAAGTAAACTCAATACCCCGATTATTCGCCAACTTCCTAATGGTTTAACTATTATCGCTGAGCAAATGCCTGTAGAAGCAGTTAACCTCAATGTTTGGTTAAATGTTGGTTCAACTAAAGAGTCTGATGCAATTAACGGGATGGCTCATTTTCTGGAGCATATGGTATTTAAAGGCACACCAAACCTCAATATAGGGGAATTTGAGCAATTAATCGAGGAAAGAGGCGCAGTAACTAATGCTGCTACTAGTCAAGATTACACCCATTACTACATCACTACTGCCCCCAAAGATTTTGCTCAACTTGCACCATTACAACTAGACGTAGTGCTTAATCCTAGTTTAGAGAATGAGGCGTTTGCAAGGGAAAAACTAGTGGTTTTAGAAGAAATTCGGCGTTCTGAAGATAATCCTCGTCGTCGTACTTTCTATCAAGCGATGGAAACCTGTTTTGAAAATTTACCCTATCGTCGTCGTGTTTTGGGTCCTGCTGAGGTAATTGCCAATCTGCGATCGCAGCAAATGAGGGATTTTCACTCCCATTGGTATCAACCACCCTCCATGACAGCTGCAGTCGTTGGTAATTTACCAGTAGAAGAGTTGATTGACATTGTGACCACAGGATTTGAGCAACATTATCAAGGGAATTCTCGGAGCGAACAATTCTCGGCACAATCTTTACCCGCTCCCGAAACAGCCTTTAGTACAATTGTTCGTCAAGAATCTACTGATAGCAAGTTACAACAAGCACGCATGGTAATGATGTGGCGAGTACCAGGAATGATTGAGCTTGACCAAACCTATACTTTAGATATCTTGGCTGTAATTTTGGGACAAGGGAAAGTATCCCGATTATTTAGAGAACTTCGTGAAGAAAGGGGATTAGTCACCCAAGTCGGAGTTAGTAATATGACTCAAACTCAACAGGGAGTATTTTATATCTCTGCCCAGCTACCGACAGAAAATATTACAGAAGTCGAAAAAGCGATCGCGGATCAGATTTATACACTGCAAACCGAACCCATTGCCGAAAAAGATATTGCGAGAATTCGTACTCAAGTCGCCAATCGCTTTATTTTTGCTAACGAACGTCCTAGCGATCGCGCTAACCTTTACGGTTATTATTATTCCCAACTACAAGATTTAGCCCCCGCATTAAAGTATCCTCAATACATTCAAGCGATCAACGCCCAAACTCTGCAAACAGCAGCTCAAAAATACCTTAATCCCAATGCTTATGGGATTGTTATCATGAAGCCGGAAAACTAAGTTACTAGAAATACCTAAATTTACAGTGGCCTCTACCAAAGTGAGAATGATGCCATTGCTGCTGCGAGTCAGCGCACGGTGGAACAAATGGCATCTTTGCTGGAACTTAACAAAAATATGGTTCTGTTAGATATTGGTTCAGGCTATGGCGGCTCGGCAGGTTATCTAGCTAAAACCGCCGGCTGTCGCGTCACCTGCTTAAATTTAAGCGTGGTACAAAATCAACGCAATCAGACGTTAAATCAAGATCAGGGTTTGGCTGAATTAATTGAAGTTGTTGATGGTAACTTTGAGGATATTCCAGCTGAAGCTAACATTTATGATGTGGTTTGGTCGCAAGATGCGATTTTGCATAGCTGCGATCGCATCAAAGTATTAGCGGAAGTTACTGACAAATTTTAGTTTTATTTTAGGGATATTGGTCATTAACATTGATTTCTCCTGCTCGACCTTAATCTGCACGCCGAGGTTTTTGGTAGGTTTACGGCGATCTCGCAGCGCCTCGCTTTGCGAGACCGCGTTATTTTCTACAATTAAAGTCATTAATATCAATGCTGTCTATCTCAATATCATTTCAATTTAAATGAGTTGAGATGTTCTTGCAGTCCAGGAATATCACTATCAACAACGAAAAACTCTTGAGGATAAATCCAGGTGGTATCTATCGGCCCATGAATTTGGATTCCGGTCATGACGGCATATTTGAAGACTGACCTATCTACATTACTGAGCAGATTTTGTAGTTCTTTAGCAAGAATTTGAGATGCTAGTTTGGTGATCTCCACTAGGTTCGGTTTATCTCCATAGTTAATGCTGGAAAGAATTTTTTGACGTATGATGCTTTGTTCGAGATCTTGCATATCCATTTCAAGCTTGAGCCGACCAGACATCAGTTCTTTGGCGATCACCTCTAAGGAACCGCAAGCATGAGAAACTTTACTCACGCCATAGCGGTAAACTTTGCCCACTTCCCCATCTTTAGAAATGGCAATGTGAGGCATAGCGTAATAGGCAAACCGCCGTTGGTTATCCATGATTGGCACATGGTCGGCAGCGGCAGCAAAAGCTGTTTTGCCCATCATCACAAAGCCGGCAAGGCTTGAGCAATTGAATGATTTACCCCATTGCCGGATTATGTCAATCAAAAATGGCTTGGTAATTTCATCTCGACAGAGAGTGGTCATCGCCATCGTATTTTTGTTGTTAAATCCGTAATCCCCTAACGCCTCATAAGTGATTTGCATATAGGCAGGCATGGGAAGCGCACCGGGGAAGAGATTCTGGAGGGTTTCGTAAAAGATAGGATTTGACTCCGGTTTATAAGGATCAAGAACAATCTTTTCTTTTTCCTCTGAAGTTCCTGTTAAATATTTAGATTTCATTTCAATTTCATCTTGCGGGGTTATAAGCGAGGATTGCTCTACTTCGTGTCTATCTATTACCTCCAAGGGACGAATATCTGTTTTTATTTCTTCCTTTAGCTCAGATAGTGTTTTTATTTGCTGTTGGTAAACGGGAAGCTGGTTAAGTGGAAGATCGTTAAGCTCCTCTGAAAGTGTTTTTATTTGTTTATTGAGCACCGAGTTTTAGGGAGATTTATGTAAATTTTTGTCAAGCTTAGCATAAATAAAAAAGTAACAAAATACGTACAAACACTGTCATAATCTTTATGTCTTATTTGTAGCAATAAATACACTTTTAAAAGTGAATACATAAGTTTATATGCATCAAAACATATAAATATCCAAGGTCAAAACCACTAATTGTTGTGTTAAAGTAATTTTTTATAACTATAGAAAAATAATTAATATTAGAATTATTTGGTAGATATTTTATAGATCAATATCTAGACTGAATCAAAAATTTTTCGGTAAATTTAATTTTTATAGTATTGTTTGTTTTTGGCGTAGTTATGGCAATCACCGATAGTTAGTAGAGCGCTCGCATCTTGAGATATGTTAAGGAATAGCGATCGCAATATCTCTCCTCAAATTCGGCATCTGGATCGCTGGCAATGGCGATATCCTTTAGAACTCAGTACAGAATCTGAGTTAGAGTAGTAGCTTACTTGTTTCAATCTGATTTAGTATTACCCATAACTCCACGAATAGGTAATTCGATTCTGATGCCGATCATTTCGCTATCGGCATTAAAAATAGCTGTATCATTTTGATTTAGCAAAGATTCTTAAAATATTTGGCAAAAGTTTTCCCGCCGTTAGACACCAATTTCCAACCTGCTTTAATTGGATCAAAATTACGATCAAAAACAGTTTGTTTATCGTAAAAAATATCATATGAATATCCTGGGAATAACTTAGCTCCTCTCAGATCAGCAGCGACAAAAGAAGCCTTCCTTAAATTAGCACCTCTCAAATCTGCTTCTTGTAAGTTGGCTCCCTGAAAATTAGCTCTTTCTAAATTGCTTCTGCTTAAGTTAGATTCAATTAAACAAGCCTGCTGGAAATTGACATGAGATAAATTTGCTAACTCAAGATCAGCCAAAGTCAGATTTACGCCAACTAAACTAGATCCACTGAGATTACTATTATTTAAGTTAGCTTGTCTTAAAAGAGAACCATCTAGTACAACTTTTTTCAATCTCACCCCATTTAAAGGAACTTGACTTAGTTTGGAGTCTCTAAAGTCAGTTTCTCCATTTATGTAACCTTTAATGAGTTTGTAGGGACTAGCAAAAGATAAATTGCGAATAATATAAATATTGAATAGATGTTGGAGAAAGAAATTAATAGTTGTTGTTTTGATATAACCTTGTTCAATCGCGAGTTCATGAAGTCGAGCTCCAGAATTGGTTTGTTTCTGTTTCTGCTTTAAAATTAGAAGTTGCTCTTTATCTAGCAATCCTGCAGCGAATAAATAAAATGATAAAGGTCTGGTGAGTTTTTTACTAAGTAGATTTGGCCATTTCTCTACAAAAAAATCAGCAGTTTTTTGCTTAATCCAACCATGGTAAGCCAAAATTTCGCCAATTTTATTATCAGATTGTTTTTGTTCCTCTAAAGCAGTTTCTATCTGAAAAATAGAAACTAATCCAGCTTCAAGCAAAAGTTCACCCAAAGGTTTTTCTGATTGTGAATTAACCAAATTATTAGGAGAATATTGTCGATATTTTGGGTCAGAAGAACATATAACCATGATTCAAATAAAATCTTAAGAGAAGTAATACAATTGCCAACTACACTTGAATTAGTTCTATTATAACAATCAATATCTATATAAAAATTAGTGTTTATACTAAGACTAGATTCCCCAGCCATTGAGCCAATAAAATTATTACCTATATTATTAGCTATGATTCATCAATCAATTATCATAACTTTATGATTTTAGGATGATTCTTGACCTAAACAGCAAAAAATAATATTTTCCATTAAATAATCACATTTATTCCTCAACTTATAGTTTAAGTGTAAATACAGAAACAGGTGAAATAATCCATCTGCTCTTTTTTACTAATTTTATGTTTTTATCAAAAAAAACATCGAAAATATATCTACTACAAATTAATTAATGATATTATATAAAATAAGTAAAATTATAATTAATTGTAACTTTTTGTAAATCACTTCAAGCACTTATTGAGTAATAAAAAATTTTATGCCTAAAAATCGTTCTTCTTTAACTCGATCTCGAAGTCTAATTCAACCCAAACCGCTGGGAATGGTTTTACAAGAAGCCCACTTAATTGCTTCTCCCAAAATTGAGGTGGCTTTAAAAGATCAGGAATATTATCCCTATTTACGTTTGGGCGAAATTTTAGTCATGCGAGGCTGGATTAAACAAGAAACCATTGATTTTTTCGTTCATGATTGGTGGGAACTGACAAAACAGAGAACAAGAAAGCGTCTGGGTTACTACTTACAAAAAGCTGCTCTACTGGAAGAAAAACATATTGAAGCCATACTAGAAGAGCAAAAAAAGATGGGAATTCGCTTTGGTTCGGTTGCTGTTCTTCAAGGATTACTAGATTCTGAAACTATTGATTTCTTCTTAATGAATTTATTTCCTCAAGAATTTGGTACATCATCTTTAATGGGTAAATCTCAGATCAAAAGTCGCAAATATCAACAATCATCCAACAGAGTTTTCATTCCAGATAACTTTAAACAAAATACTTATCAACGATTAGTCGCCAACCAACCTCAAATAGAAGATATTGAAGCAACTGAAATCAGATGGATTGATTAATTTTTTTACAATATTATGGATGATTATTAAATTTAATTCGCTCTGAACTACAAACTCACTCAATTTTTCGAAGTGCCCAGATGTTAAGTACATATATGATATAGTCTATTGAAGCATTGAAACTTCAAAAGAAATTACAGCTCCTATCTATAAAGATTTTGCCTTCAAATGTGTGGCTGGATCTGAAGAGTTACTTATTTCGTCACTAAAATCACTGACAAATCACCCAAGATCTATAACGCTTGAATAAATAATATTCTATCGCTCTTGATAGAATTGTTAAATTTAAGGAAGCTGGTAAAAACTCCAGATCTAAAATGCATGCAGTCTAGAGTTTTTTCTTTAATCCATTTTAATCTTCTATGGAGAACATAATTCTATGTAACCCAGAATAGAGGTTAAGTCACTCATATTATTGTTTATTATCAACCAAATCGTTGGATAAATGGTCTTAGTGAGTTTTGAGTGTCCAATTCTAATGAGTCATTTCTTAAGTTGGTGATAAAAAAATAGACTCAGATGCTCACCAATGAATGGCACAGCAAAGAGAAATGATCCTAGAATAACCAACTTAATTAATAAGGGACTAGACAGAAAAATCAAAAGAAAAATGGAAGCAGCAGCTATCTTAATAGCTAGAGAGAGTACTTCATCTTTAGCTTGAAAACTAAGATAGATCACTAAACCGATAGTTAAAAGTCCGACACAGGATAAGATGACACTCATAATTATAAATTCGGTAATTGGCGTAAGCTTTGGGACAGATATGTTGTTATTAACATAATATAAAATCATCTGAGAAAATGATAATTGATGTTAAGAGAAAGTAACATTACAGCTATCCGTTACTTAAATGCCACTTTTTCCTT
Organism: Xenococcus sp. MO_188.B8; assembly: GCA_030065615.1. Taxonomy (GTDB): domain Bacteria; phylum Cyanobacteriota; class Cyanobacteriia; order Cyanobacteriales; family Xenococcaceae; genus Xenococcus. The sequence goes on from JASJDR010000058.1 coordinate 10,112, forward strand.
TTAAATTTAAAAAAATTATTGTATAAATTAAGAATCTGATCGTGTCTTTAATTATTGCCCTGATAATTATATCTGTGGCCTATATCTTGTTGCTAGAATACCAATTTAGTAATTAAAATTGCTTAACATTTGAAAAGTAAGTGCTGAAACTTTTGTTTTTTATTAATTTAAATAATTTATATTTTTCTTCCTTTTGGTAAATGGCTAAAAGGAACTTTATTATTCTAATCTGTAAAAAAGATAACTAATAAAATCAGGTGTTCATAGCAGTTATGAATTAAGATTAATGCTCAAAGCCTCTATGATGAATCATGATTGAATAAGCCCTAAATTATCAATCTTTATGAAATGGCAACCACTGATACTCACTGCTGCGAAAAGTTTAACAATTTTCTCCTCAAGCAAAACTACTAAAACCCAAGCACAGCAGGAAATAAAGCGAACATAAATAGTTCCTCTCAAGTAGTAGAAGTTGAATCCATTGCTTATCCGCACAGGATAAAAATCACGGTCAGGATCTCAGCCCATGAGAGCCTTAAGGTGGCTCAAAACACGACCCTAGTCAAGGGCTAATTTCAGCGACCAGGCTAGGCGAGACCTTCGGTAGTCACTATCGCGAGACCTGACGGTAGACGCTGCGCGATCAGCATAAGCTGGCGCTGCGCGATCGCATAATATACTCCTAGAGCGTCGATTCAGTATTTATAAATTACTAGTTAGATGAGAGGGTGGAGTGTGGGAAGAAAAGGAAAAGAGGGAAGAAAGAGAAGGCAAAAAGCTTAACTTATCTTGATTCTCCCCACACCTCTCACACCCCCCACACTTCCCTATCCCTCTCAATTAATGATTGCTCTTGATTACTGAATCGGTGTTCTAGCCCAACTGAAACATCCACCACAACATTTACCGCTCTCCTATAATTGACTCTTTTTTTATGCTTATACTCCGTCCGCTTACGGCAAGGTAATTCATTTTTCCGTAATTTTCTAATTACGCATTAGTTACTTTTATAAAATTTACGAGACAAGGTTTCTAGCGTCTTTTCGATTTCAGATAATGAATAATTGTCGGGATGAGTAATTGGAAATTAAGTTTTGATCATCAAAAAAATCCGTAAGTTCGTGCGGTAGTTGGTGGCGGTGCAGTAAGTGTGTTCTATAAACAATTAAAAACTCAGCTTCCTCAAGGAACTATTGTTTCTGTTGGTGAAGGGGAAAAACTTCTAGAGAAACTTGTCCAAGGTCAAGATTTCAGCGATGAGCGCTGTTATGTAGTGGGAAAAACTCAACCTAGAAAGGGGATGATCTATGAATGGCCCACAGCTATTGAAAAAACAGCTTGTAATTATGAGTATATTCAAAGTATTTGGCCAGAATTTGACTATTATTTCCAAGAAAATGACTTTTACATTGGAGTACAGACCAAAAGAGGTTGTCCCCACAACTGCTGTTATTGCGTCTATACCGCAGTCGAAGGGAAACAAGTACGAATTAATCCTGCCGATGAAGTTGTCAAGGAAATGCGTCAACTATATGACCGAGGAATTCGCAATTTCTGGTTGACTGACGCTACTTTTATTCCAGCAAAAAGATTTATTCCTGATGCGATAGAACTATTGCAGAAAATACTTGATTCTGGAATGAAAAATATTCACTGGGCTAGCTATATTCGCGCTGACAATCTCACTGCCGAATTATGCGATTTGATGGTTAAAACCGGCATGAATTACTTTGAAATCGGGATTACTAGCGGTTCTCAAGAGTTGGTTCGTAAAATGCGTATGGGTTACAATCTGCGTACTGTTTTACAAAATTGTCGGGATTTAAAAAACGCCGGCTTTAATGATTTAGTTTCAGTTAATTACTCTTTTAATGTGATTGATAAAACCTATGACACGATTCGGCAAACCATTGCCTATCATCGAGAATTAGAAAGAATTTTTGGCGCAGATAAAATAGAGCCAGCTATTTTCTTTATTGGATTACAACCCCATACCCATCTAGAAGAATATGCATTAGAGAATAATATTTTAAAGCCAGGTTATAACCCCATGAGTTTAATGCCCTGGACTGCTAAGAAATTACTCTGGAATCCTGAACCTTTAGGTTCTTTTTTCGGGGAAGTTTTTCGGGGAAGTTTGTTTACAAGCTTGGAACATAAATCCTCATGATTTCGGAAGGGAAGTGCTAAGAATCTTAGAAGACAAATTAGGTTATGCGCCTCTTGAGGAAGCTTTAGCAGCACCACTTGGGGGATCAAAAAAAATGTTAGTTAAAGTTCGCTAAAAAAGTATTAGTCTAATTTAATAGGGAGTCAAATCTGAAACTCAAATCAACAATAAGAGTAATAAGAACATCAAATTAGTAATCTTTTAATTGTCGATGAAACAACTAGGACAGAAGAAACGTCAAAATCTCCACAATAGGCATTGATGAAACTCCGTCGCCTTGCGTCAGTGTGGTTCATAATCTTAATCTATATTAAATCTAAAAGAGATGAGAAAAAACGTCATTATGATTTAAGTTGGGCATATAGAATAAGTAGTAGACAATAAACAACTCAAATCATTGTTTAGTGACCGTAAAAAATTTATCAATAGGCTTAAGAGTCTTACTATCAAAGAAGTTTTGCTCTGGCGGTGGTTACCTGCATTTGTTTGGTTGAGTATCTCAGCCGCGACCCTGATGCTTTGGAAAGCCTTAGCAGACAAAGACCTGACCACTAGACAACATCTGGTGGAATTTGCTGCTGCAAGTGTCAAGCAGGAAGTTAACACACAGATGCGAAATCGTTTTCAAGCGCTAGAACGAATCAGGCAGCGCTGGATGATCAGGGGTGGAACACCGCAAATCGAATGGGAAGTTGATGCTCAGAACTATCTTAGAGATTATCCTGGATTCCAGGCAATTGAATGGATCGACCCTGACTTTTATGTGCGCTGGATTGTCCCAAGAGCAGGCAATGAAGCCGCTCAAAATCTCAATTTGGCCTTTGAGCCGCGAAGAAAAGCTGCCCTCGAAGCAGCACGCCAGAAGGATACTGTAACCGTAACGCGAACCATTAATCTCGTTCAAGGAGGCAAGGGTTTTCTCGTTTATGTCCCGATTTTCTTGAACAATAACAAAATAAAGGAAACTCCTGACTCGCAACAAAACTCCTTTGATGGATTTATTCTCGGTGTTTTTCGCCTTCAATCATTGCTCGATACCTTGCTAGACGAAAATGTAGCTCCTGGTTATGCCTTGGCTATTGCCGATGGAGGGGAAGAAATATACCGCCGTAGCTTCTCTGAGAATGATCGGCAAACAGAAATCCAATGGTCACAGGAGACAGAAATTAATTTTGAAGGAGTTACCTGGCAGCTAAGAGTCTGGCCAACAAGTGGTTTAGTGGCTGCAGAACAATCCTTATTGCCCAAATTTGTCTTAAGTGTAGGATTGATAATGGCAATACTCGTAGCATTGGCAGTTTATCTAGCTCAAACAGCTCAAAGACGAACCCAGCAAGTTGAAATCATCAACTATAAGTTAACCAAAGAGATTGTAGAGCGTCAAAAGACTTCTTCCGCACTACAAGAACAGGAATCTACTCTCCGCAGTTTTTTTCACAGTTCCCCTTTTATGATGGGCATTGTCGAACTGACAGATGATGATATTTTGCATATTGCTGGTAATCAAGCTACAGCAGTTTTTTTTGGTGTCACACCAGAAGCCATGAATAATCAATTGGCCAGTAGTTTTGGGATGCCAGCTGCACAATTGCGCAAATGGATTCAACATTCCCATGAAAGCCAAACAACGGGTAGTCCAGTTCACTTCGAACATCCTCATAAGACAGAAAGCAACACTAGGTGGTTATCCGCTACAGTTGCTCCGATTATAAAAACTCAGGGAATGAGAGCGCGTTTTTCCTACATAGTTGAAGATATTACGGTTCGCAAACAAGCAGAAAATATTCTCAAGCAGAGTAAAAGGGAATTAGAAATTCTGGTAGCAGAAAGAACAGCAGCTCTTAGACAAGTCAACGAGAGTTTAAAACAGGAGCTTAAAGAACGTCTCCAGGCTGAGGCTAATTTGAGGGAATTAGAACGTCGCTGGCGAACACTACTGGAAAATGTCCGCTTAGTAGTTGTCGGGTTAAATCGCGATGCTCAGGTGGAATATGCCAATCCCTTCTTTCTGGAATTAACTAAATACGCTCAAGAAGAAGTTGTGAATCAATATTGGTTTCATGCTTTTGTGCCCCAGTCCCAGCTTCAGCAAGCAGAACAAACTTTTCAAGAAATTTTAGATGAACAATTTCATCCTCACTATCAACACTCCATTTTGACTAAGTCGGGAGCAGAAAAAATTATTGCTTGGAACAGTACTTTGCTGCGGAATATTAAGGGAGAAGTCAACGGAATAATGAGTATTGGGTTAGATATTACTGAGCGTTATGCTATTGAACAAATGAAAGACGAGTTTATTTCCGTTGCCAGTCACGAAATGCGTACTCCTCTAACTTCAATTCATGGAGTCATCCAGTTCCTAGAAGCTGGACGTTTGGGTAGTCTTTCCCCAGCAGGAAAAGAGATGATTAATTTAGCGCTGAGAAATACAGAGCGCTTGATCTCTCTTCTAAACGATGTTCTTGACCTAGAACGAATGGAATCTGGGAAAGAGCAGATTGAAAGACAATGCTGTGATAGTGCAGAGCTGATTAATCAAGCTATAGAGATTATTCACTATATGGCTCAAGAGCATCAAACCGTTATCAAAACGAATTCTCAATCTATTAAACTCTGGGCTGATCCAGAGCGTATTCTCCAGACCCTAACCAATTTAATTAGCAATGCCATTAAGTTTTCTGCTGTTGGCAGTACCATTTGGATAATGTCTCAACAAGAGAATCAAAAGGTTCTCTTCACCGTTAAAGATCAAGGTAGAGGCATTCCCCCTGACAAACTGGAAAGTATCTTCGAGCGTTTTCATCAGGTAGATGCCACAGATGCCCGCAAGAAAGGAGGAACTGGCTTGGGGCTAGCAATTTGTCGGAGCATTGTCGAGCAACACGGCGGAAGAATTTGGGTTGAAAGTGTTTATGGGCAGGGTAGCAGTTTCTACTTTTCCTTACCCATAAAAGTTTCTGAAGTTAAAAATACTTAAAGCCACTATATCGGTGGCCATGTATGGCAACAATTCATAAACAATCGAGATCGCAGTTGAATATTTGACTCAAAGGCAGGGTCGCACCGCTCTCTTGGTCAGCGTTCCCTTGCGGAGGAAACCTCCGCGGGGTCTGACCGCTTTTACGGCGGTGTAAGGGTGACTTCCGCGCAGCGTTACTAGGTAATTGATTGGCCACTTATCTTCCCAAAGTAAGTTCTTCTTTTTTACCCAAAATACCTTGAGGTCGCCACATCATTAAAATCATTAAAATTAGTCCAATTACCATAATCCGAAACGCGCCTAATTGGGCATTATCAAACCAACCTAATTGTGGTAGATAGAAGCGAGTTAGAGCATCATAAGCCCAAAAGATAATCACTCCTAACAGAGTTCCTGGGTTACTCCCGGCACCCCCTAAAACAACCATTGTCCAAACGTTAAAGGTTACTAGGGGTTGAAAATTACTGGGATAGACATTAGTTAGTTGCCAAGCGTAAAAAGCCCCTGCAATACCAGCGATCGCGCCTCCTAACATAAAAGATTGTAATTTATACCAAAACACGTTCTTGCCTAAGGCTCTAGGGATTTCCTCATCTTCCCGAATCGCTTTGAGCACTCTACCCCAAGGAGATTTAACTAGTAGCTGTAAGCCCCAATAAATGATGGCTAAAGCTAATAAAACAAGTAACATCAAACCAGCTTTATAGTTATAGTTGACCAGAGCAATACAACCATTGATATATACCGTCAAAATCAAAGCAAAACCGATCGCACCGTAAATCAATAAACTAATGCGGTTCGTTGGTTGATAACTTTTGCCTTGGATTCTGCTGCCTTCCCGCCACTGCGATCGCAATCCCGTGTATAATTGCCATAGGGCAAAGATTGCCAAAGCTGTTAATAATCCTAACAACACTATTTTTCCGAGCAAACCTGGGTCATAGTTCGCTAAGGGCAAGGGAAAACGCTGTACACCAAAAGAACCTCTGGTTAGCCATTCTTCATTCAAGGCTATTAACCGGATTAACTCGGAAACCCCAATGGTGACAATTGCCAGATAATCTTCTCGTAATCGCAAAGTAGAGATTCCAATCAGTAAACCTAGCAAAGCTGCGATCGCTGCACCAATAATTACCGCTAGCAATAAAGGTACGCCTTGAGAACTTAATAGAACAGTGGCATAAGCCCCTACCGTCATAAAAGCGACATGACCAAAATTAATTAAGCCAGTAAAACCCCATTGCAAGTTCAAGCCTAGGGCAAAAATCCCAAATAAACCAGCCGAAATTGTCAAAAAAACTAAATAGCCAACCATTTATTATGTTTGCAGATGCATAAATTCCCATAGCAGCCGATTGTAATGATTAAATCTAGCTAAGTCAATTCTTGATTACGGAAACCTCTTGACGTTCTCCCTAGCCTGAAGGCGTGGGGATTCTAACCATTACTAATTAGACTTTCTCTTTCTTTGAGTCGAAGGTACTCCGCCCTTTCAGGGCGGAGCCTGCTTCGACTTCGTCAACCAAGAGCGCTCTCTACATCGCCTGTGTTGGTCGAACAATCCGCATCTGGAATTTCATACCAAACGCGCATAAATTGATAGAAAAAAGGTTCTTCGGCTAAAAAACGAGTTTTCTCATCATCAATATCTCGCAAGACTACAGTCTCGATATTAATCAGCTTGACCTTATTTTCTGAGAGCCATTGATTAACATGACTGAGCAAGGAACTAAATTTTTCGTACTTATCTTCAGAGAAAAATCCTTTTTGTTCAATAGTTTGGGGAAAAAAGTCTTTAAAATAAATCATAATCAGTAATTTCAATTATCTGTGATGACCGTCATTTTGCTGATCATTAAATCTTCTTGACTAGATAATAAAATCCTCATTCATATTAGAATTATCATGATATTTACGGGATTCTCTCATTATTTATTTCGTGGGAGCAATTGACTCTTGTGGGTACTATTACCTAGAATGGCTCTTAAGCTCAAAGTATTGTAACTGAGACCCTAAAATTCTTAAGAGTCTCTTAAATTAAGATGAGGATAAATAATCAACAATGATGGGACATTCTCAGGATTACTACTCTATTTTACAATTATCACCAGATGCAACTTTAAAAGATATTAAAATCGCATTTCGTAGTTTGGCTCGTAAATATCATCCCGATCTGAATCAGAATAAGGCTGAAACTACAGAAAAATTTCAGCAAATCTCTCAAGCCTACGAAGTATTATCAGACGAGGAACAACGTCGTCTCTACGATATTTCTCGTAACACCGAGAGCGACAATCACAACCACAATAGCAGTCAAAAAACTGCTGTTCAAAATCAGCCTCAATCCAGTTTTAATCGTCGAGCCACAAAATTTTATAATCAGGGGTTGAACAAATCCCAAAATAAACAATATCAAAGAGCGATCGCTAATTTTACCAAAGCCATCAAAATCGAGCCTCAATTTATTAATGCCTATCTCAAGCGTTGTGAAATGTACTATAAACTGGGAAATCACCCAGGAATTTTAGATGATTGTGAGCGAATAATTCAAATTAATCCCTCGATTGTCGAGGCATTTTATTATCAAGGAATAGCGCATTATAGTTTGGGTTCTTTCCAAGAGGCAATTAACTCCTACAGTGAGGTAATTCGTCACAAACCTCATTATGCTCGAGCTTATTATGGTCGAGGAATAGCTTATCGGGATAACCAAGAAACTGGAGCAGCGCTTGAAGATTTACGAATTGCCGAACAGTTATTTCTTGTAGAAGGAAATCACAATGCTTATCTTATGGTCAAGCAACATCTTAGTAGTTTAACTAGAGATAGTTGGCAATTAGGCCACCTTGTTGGAAGATGTTCAAGAGCCGTACAAAATAGTTTTAAGACTGGAAGTATGTATCTCTTAAGCTTCTTCAATAATTAATTCCTGTGGGTTTTCTTTGTTGTGTCAAAGAAGCATTGCTACCAATAACAACATTTCGTTACTATTCAAGCAAAGAAATTATTTTTATTGAAATAGGATATAACGGCGAAATAGGAATAGAAATTAATAAAGAAGGAGATTTTGTTTATGTCTAAGCCTCTTGAAGAAATGACGGTAAAAGAATTAAGACAGTATATGTTTGAACACAGAAATCACAAGCAAGAATGGGAAAAAGCTTACGATCTATTTAGCAAAAAAACAAAGTGGAATAAAGTTCCGACAAACGCTACTCCAGAAGAAGAAAAACAAATTATTGAAAATTTAATCGCGCAAAAAACACAACAATAGAATGTGGCGATCTGTTAGCTATATTCATGATTCAGTAGGTGTTGATTTAGCAACCACTAAGCTAGAAGCCAGTGGTTGCAATTGCTCTACAAGGGTTTGTAATCCATAGATTATTAAACTACTTCATAAGGACTAGTAAGCCGTTCTAACTGTTGGATCAAGAGACTCAAGAATAAACCCACATCTGTTACCACTCCCACAGACTCTACAGAACCACGATCGCTTAATTTTGTCACGACAGCAGGATTGATATCCACACAAACCATCTTCACTCCTCCAGGAGTCATATTTCCGACCCCGATAGAATGCAACATGGTAGATAGCATCAAAATCATATCTGTTCCTTCAAGCAATTGAGCATATTCTGCTTGGGCTTTAATCAAATCCATCTCAGTATCGGGAAGCGGTCCATCATCACGAATCGAACCTGCCAACACAAAAGGAACATTATTTTGGACACATTCATACATCACCCCTTGGGAAATCACTCCAGCGTCTACAGTACCAGCGATACTACCGTAACGACGAACCGTATTAATTACCTTGAGATGATGCCGATGTCCGCCTCTGACAGGTATCCCTTTTTGCATATCGACCCCCAGAGAAGTCCCCATCAAAGCCTGTTCAATATCATGAACAGCGATCGCATTTCCTCCTAGTAAACCATGGATATAGCCATGCCGAATCAATTGTGCTAGATGTTGAGCCCCTCCAGTATGGATGACTACTGGCCCAGCTGTGACAATAACTTTACCCCCGCGATCTCTGATTTGCCGTAATTCCCAAGCAATTTGTTCGACAACCAATTCAACTCGCCGTTCACTGGAGACTCCTGCCCCCATAAAGCTAAACTCTTCGCCACCGCGTTTTTCTCTGGCTTCAGCTTTTCTAATGATGCGAATTCCTTCGACTCCTACGACAACGCGATCGCTTTTTGCTAGATCTCGTAACAGTTTACATTGGGCAATTGTCCCGGCTGTGGTTTGGGTAACTACGATCGCACCATCCATGCGTTGATTACGAACTAGCACCCATTCCCCATTGACGCGCACTTCTGTGGGATAAATAGTTGTCACATAGAAATCATCTGGTGCCACCCCAGCGAGCTCACAAATTTCTGTATGCGCATCACAAACTTCTTCCTCTGATGCCACAGCGCCCAAGTCAATTAGCTGATTCATAATTTCTTCCATCACTTCCATAGAAGGGGCAGAAACTCTGACATCAGCAGCGGAAACACTCTGTCTTTCGGTACCTAAATTAAAATTGAGAACTTTAAAGCTACCGCCGTTATCCACAATCATATCTAGGGCTTGATTCATCGTTCCCGCATCTAATAAATGTCCTTCTAGATGGATGATTCTACTTTCTAAGGGTTTATTGGCATGAACATCTTCTAAAACAGGTTCATTAATCCTTAGAGTTAAACATTTGGCGGCACCCCCTGCCTTGAGAAATTCCGTGAGGGGGGTTTCAAGCACCCTAAATCCTTTATCTCCCAGCCTAAGTTTCAGACTATCGCTGGCTTTATTCATAACCACTGTTTGACCGACATTAACCGTGTTGCAGGCAAAATTGATCGCGTCAGCTTCTTCAATGGCAATTCTTTTCTCTGGTGGGATGCGTCTTTCGATCAGGTGATTGGAATAGGAATCAAACGCCCCAGGATAATAAAGTAAATAACCTCCTGTCAAAGGGCAAAAACAAGTGTCTAAATGATAAAAGCGATCGTCAATCAACCGTAAAGATAAGACTTCAATATCTAACCATTGAGCTAAATAGGGGTGGGAATCTAATTCGGAACGAAAACCATAGCCTGCCCATAACCAACGTCCCTCACGGTCTAAGAGAGCATCTCCTGCACCTTCAAAAGGGAGATCTTCAGGTAATTCATGGACAGTAAAATCATTATCAGCAAACCATTTTTTAAAATGGGGTTCTTCTCCCTGACGTTCGGGATGATGAAAACGAGATAGCACTGCTTGATCTCCCAAGATAAGACCCGCATTGGCGGTAAACACCATATCTGGCCAGCCTTTTTGAGGTTGTACTAAATCGACAACTGCCAAGTTGTTCAGTACCTTATATAGTTTCTTCCACTGTTCTACAGCGCGATCGCGAGAAGACTTATGAACATTGCCCTCCATCCAAGGATTAATCACATAATCCACATCGTAGTGATCGGGGGCACACATTAAAATACGAATCGAGTCAGTCATAACTAAGCTTTCAGATTAATGGCAAATAGAAATCTACCAAGTTTAAGTAAAGATAAATCCATACTTATGTTGTAATGATTCGTAAATATTTACAAGGGGTTAATGCCAATAAATCTTGATAAAAATAATAAATGTTAAGTTTTGCCGTTAAGTTTTGTCTCAAAAATGAGGTAAATCTCAACAATTTAAGTATAGGAAATTTAGAAAGTAAATGACAGTCGATACTGTAGATAATATGACGAGATTGCAGAGTACCTAAAGATTCAGGTTAAAAATCAACTCTAAAAATTAGATTGAAAAATCTCAGTTTCTCAAAAGTTTTCCAACAGTTATTTCTGGGGTCTAGGAAATCCATGCCCATAACACATTAATTAACTAATTCTAGGAGTATTTAACAGCTGTACCACTTGCAGTAACCATCATCATATTGCCACTACCACCAGATATAGATTCATAGTCAATATCGACCGCAATAATAGCATTGGCTCCCAGTTCTTGGGCTCGTGCGATCATTTCATCAAGAGCAATTTCACGGGATTTCCGAAGTGATTTTTCATAAGCCCCGGAGCGTCCACCGACTATGTCACGAACATTTGCCAGAACATCTCTGAAAATATTTGCTCCTAAAATGGATTCTCCATTGACAATTCCGCAGTATTCAGTGATTTTTTTGCCTTCTATATTGGGGCCAGTTGTGACAATCATAACAACTCTTTAAGCTTTCAGGATACTGAGGTAATTATTGCATTATTTATATTATTGGGCTGGGTTAGTTACCTATGGCGATTTCTTTAACTTTCCTCCGTCAGAAGCATTTCAAAGTATTGAGTCAGAATTTTCATTAGCTACATAGGCATTTTTGATAGGAAAAGGAATTTTAATGCCTTCTGTTTGATATCGCTTATACAGTCGCTTGATAAATTCATGGGTAATAATCAAATGGTCATAAAACTCTTGAATTTGTAAATAGACTGTGAATTCGATACTGAAGTAGTCAAAACGCTCATAACGCAAAAAAGGTTCATATTCTGCCTCGCCACCTGCAACTTCGGCTAAAGTCTCTTTTGCTACCTTGAGGGTAATTGCTTCCACTTTCTCTAGATCGCTATCGTAGCTAATACCCACTTTAATCGGTATTAACATTTTGTTTTCTGGTAAGGCGTAATTTTTGAAACTAGAAGCGATTAGCTGGGAATTGGGAATAACGAGCAAATTTCCCATGATCTCACGAATAACCGTGTATTTAAGTTCAACATCAACTACATAACCTTCTTCTCCTGTGTGTAGCTTAATATAGTCTTGAGGTCTAATTTTTTTAGATGTAATGATACTAATTCCCGAAATTAGATTTGCTAGGGGTTCTTTAAGTGCTAAGCCCAGGGAAAGACTACCGACACCCAAAGTTGCCAAGATCGGACCCAGAGGAATATTCAGAGACTCTAGGGTAATTAAAATGCCGATAGTGAGGATGAAAATCTTGGTAATAGTCTCAAATAAGGAAGTAAGCATCGTGCTAGTTCCTTCTCGACTGCTGTAAAACTGAAGAAAACCAAGCGCTAACCTCGAAATTAAAAGAGTAATCGAGAGAAGAAAAACTGCATATAGAGCGCGATGTACGACTACAGCACCTTTGAAGGTTAAGAAAATACTAGCTAGATAACAACCTCCCAAAGTAAACCAAATAATGGTTAGTCCTTTGAATGAATTGTAAGTTAGATCACCTCCTTTCCCAGTCTTGCGTTTTATAATAACTTTTAAGCGCTTAAGAAGCTTTTTGTCAACATATAAGCCGAGACCTATTCCTCCCAAAACGAATAAAATAGGTATGCCAAATTGTTGAATTGTGATCAGCCATTGATTCATTATTGTTGCTACGCTCCGAGAGTTTTGGGTGTGTAGGTAAATGTTATATGGGCTACTACTTTCTTCAAGATACAAGGTAACAAAAAAAAGTGTAAACAAATTCAACTAAATACTTAATATTGATATGTAGAATAAGTCTGAAGATATTTTAGCGATCGCTAAACCTTCTAGTTTTTCATATTCTTGCTTTGATGGCACTGGAAGAGTTGATTAGGTGATCGCGGAATGCGGTCAGCGCAGGCTCCGTCGTTTTACGGCGGAGTACCGCTGATTTATCTTCTTTATTTAAGAAGTGTTTTACCACAGGAATACTCTAGTAAATCGGTTGATGATGGATTTGCTGCAAAAATTAGCACTTTTGAAGCTGGACACTTTAAAATTACAGCTTTCAGAATTGTTTAAGTAAGACAGATTTAGGCTCGTTTATACTCGTTGATCCTTGTTGAAACTAGATTAAACTATAACCAGACAAATTCGTGATGAGATATCAACCTTCATCTTTCTGATTCTTTTTAGGAAATTTAAACTTGGAATAAATAAAAAGATTTACTAGATTTTAAAAATTATGATAAACAAAAATCGGACTCGTTATTAAGAGTCCGAAGAAAATAATAATTAATTATTAATTATTATTTAGTCATACATTCTAGCTTCTGGTGCGCTAGGATTTTCTTCACAATACAATTCAAAATAACTTTTAGACCGCTCGACAAAATCGCTTTTATGCATAATATCACTGAGCGAAATAATACCTTGCAAACCGTCTTTAACGACAGGAGCACGGCGAGTACGGGTATTGGCAAAGAGGCGCGCCACATATTCTACTCCTAAATCTGGCTGCACGGTAATGCAAGGTTTGGTCATAATCTCAAACACTCGCATTTTCTTAGGATCATTGCCATAGGCTGTCACTTTATAAATAATATCAGTTTCGGTGACAATGCCATAGGGATCGCGATCGCTACGAGGTTCCACGATTAAAGCTCGCAATCCCTTTTCTTTAATGATTTTTATAGCCTCGGCAACGGTAGCTGAACCACTAATAGTGACCACATCAGCGGTCATAATATCTTTGGCTATCATCATAATGTAATTCTCCTATAATTCAAGCTACTAATTTTAGAATTAATCTTCATAAATCCGACATTCTGGGGCATCAGGATTATCGGCACAATAGTCTTCCAGAGAGTTAGTTTGGGCTTTTTCTTGGCGCTTATGAGACGCAGCAGCTTGTAGTTCTTCGACGACATCCCAAGCAGCAGCACATTCTGGAGAAGTTGCACCTTTAGCCGCACAGATTTCCCGTGCATCTTCTCGGGCGGCTTCAATGCGATCTTCCACAAAAAGCTGCACTGGTTGTTCAACAACATCACTTTTTTTGAGGATGTCACTAACAGAGATAATTCCCAAGAGCTTACCTTCGATCACAGGAGCGCGGCGAGTCCGAGTATTGGCAAACAGACGCGCCACGTACTCTACCCCTAAATCAGGCTGCACGGTAATACAAGGTTTAGTCATAATCTCAAACACTCGCATTTTCTTGGGATCATTGCCATAGGCTGCCACTTTATAAATAATATCAGTTTCGGTGACAATGCCGTAGGGATCGCGATCGCTACGAGGTTCCACGATTAATGCTCGTAATCCTTTTTCTTTCATGACTTTTACAGCCTCGGCAACTGTCGCAGAACCACTAATGGTGACGACATCAGCGGTCATAATATCTCTTGCTCTGAGCATTTAATTATTGATCTCCTTAAAATTATTTTTTGCAGGGCCTCACCCATCGAAGAAGGTTTGAGGTATTAAAGATTAGGTGGTAGGTTCACTTGGATGGAGATTCTACCCTATTATCTTTATTGTCCCGCTTGATATTATCCCACGAAGATGGAACAAGACGGGACGAATTGGGACAACCAATTGCAGAGATCGTAAAAGACGGTGGGGCAAAAAAAATTGCAAAAAAAGTGTTAAGAGAATAGTTTTTGGTCTCTCATAACTACCACCCACGCGCAGCGTATTTATAGTCTCAACTGTTTTTCTACAGCATTGCTAAATTCTTCATAGCTTGCTCTACCGACGATGCGTTCTACTTCTTGTCCATCTTTAAAGATTAAAACCGTGGGAATACTGCGGATTTTGTATTGTTTTGCATTTCCTTTGTTTTGATCGAGATCGACTTTCACTACTTCAGCTTTTCCTTGATACTCTTCTGCTAGTTGATCGATCAGAGGAGCAACTAAACGACAAGGACCGCACCAAGTCGCTGTATAATCAACTACGACGAGTTTTTCCTGATTAATTAGTTCCTCAAATTGATCTTGTTGAACGTATGCTGCTTTGATAGTTGTCGACATAATTGATTCCTAAGTTTTTTGTTAAATTATCTTGATAAACTACAGTTATAAGCTGCAATTCCAGGTAACCTTTATAGGACTAAGATCTTTGCCATAAAAGTAATAGAACCTGCTGATGCGTAACATCTCTTTTATCATAAACCTTAAAGGCTTTAATGTGAAGTAAATTTAAATAATCAAAACTTTCTTATCCTCAATAGTAGATTTCAAACTTCTTTTATCGTTCGTGCTCGCTCGAATTAATAAAATGTTATTGAGCAATAATTTAAAAGTTTGAGATGAATGATCAACCCGATGATCGAAGACAGTCAAAAGATTCAACACCTGTAAACTTTGAAACTGAAAGAACCCAAGCTCGTAAAGTAGTTCAAGGTTTTACCCAAGCAGTCATTCAGTGGATGCCGTTAGGTGGTAGTAGTTTCGCATTGATTTCCTTTCTGCTTCAGAGGGAATGGATTCAATCGTTGTTGATGTTTCCTGTAATGGCAGTGACAGTAGTCTGGGCTGCCTATAGTGAAGCTGTCTTGACACGATTAAGAGAAATTTCTCAAGAACAGGGGAGAAAAGATGTTGATTCCTTCGTGGGATGGCTATCAGCAGTCAATCAGGCAATTCATTGGCAACTTGCGGGAACAGAGGATAAGTATTTGCGTTGTCAGGGAAGTGCTTGCCGTGAATATCGCACCGAGGGTCATCATCGCGAACCATTCGTTCCTCTGTTAAGTGAAGTTTTTGTCCCACTAGAACTCAGCAGTGCTTTTGTTAAAGGATTTGGTGGGGAAGAACTGCCGCTGTTCGCTGGTTTTCGAGATGAAGATGCAGAACTGATGAGAGCAGCAGAACAAGATGAGCTGAGAATTTGGGACTTATTAGCGAGATTTAAGCAATATCCCGCTTTTAGTCGCATGGCAGTCTTAGCTTGGGGTGGTTATGGAAAAACTACATTAATGCGTCATATTACCTATAACTATTGCAAAAATCGCTATCGTCGTTACAAAGTACCTAAATTTTTGCCCGTTCTATTGTATCTTCGTAAATGGCAAGAGGCGATTGCGACTGAGCAGAATCTAGATTTACCTCTTCTCATTGAGCAATATCACCTTCCTAGTTTGCCAGAAGGAGCTAATGTAGAATTGCCACCGAAATGGGCAGAAAATCAGCTAAGCAAAGGTAAGTTGCTAGTCATGTTCGACGGCTTTGATGAAGTTAAACCAGAATGGCGCGAATCTGTCAGCATGTGGCTTGACCAACAGATGCGGGATTATCAAAAATCGGTGTTTGTCCTCACCTCACGCCCAGGAGGTTATAAAGATTATGTCGCAGCTAATACCCCCAGTAGTAAGCTTTTTGTCAAACCCTTCAATGCTGACCAGAGACAACGGTTTGTTCGGCAATGGTATCTGACTCAAGAACGCTATGCCAGAGCAGGGAGAGACACACCAGAAGTCGCTCAGATAGTCGAAAGCAGTACAGCTAATCTCCTACAACAGCTTAAAGAACGACCTGAACTGGAGATTTTAGCGAAAAACCCTCTGTTGTTGAACATGATTGCTAACCTACACCGCAGTTACGCGGGTCAACAATTACCGCAGCGGCGCAGCGAGTTATATCAAGATATTTGCACTCTCCAACTTAGAGATCGACCCCGCGAAAGGGGCATTAATATGTTAGTGCCTTTTCCCGAAAGCCAACAGGTTTTGCAAAAAGTTGCATTTACTCTGGTCGGTCAGAACCAAACCTCCATTAGATGGCAGGAGTTAGAAACTTGGATTTCTAATCACCTACATAGCCTAGATTTTAGTCACATAGCAGCAGCCGACTTTTTGAATAAAATAGTAGAGGTGAGCGAATTAATCGTTAAGCGGGATGAGGATTATGAATTTGCCCATTTGAGTTTTCAAGGATATTTGGCAGCAGTAGAAATCAAAGAACAAAAACAGGAAAATTTATTATTGGAAAACTGGCAGGCTTCTTGGTGGAAGGAAACAATTTTACTCTATTGTGCTCAAGTTAATCCGAGTAATTTAATTGGTGCTTTTAAGAATTTAGGAACCCAAGAAGCTGTCAACCTAGCTTATGACTGTCTGAAGGAATCACCTCGCAAGGTCGATCCAGAATTAGAAGCAGAATTACAACAGCTTGAGTCGGGTGTCCAGAATCTGCGCTATCAAAAGTTACAAGAGTACTTACAAAATAGACAGTGGAAAGAGGCAGATAAAGAAACCTATCGTCTGATGATTCAAACATTAGGTAAGGAAGAAGGACAATGGCTAGATAGTGAAGACCTAGAGAATTTTCCCTGCGAAGAGTTACGCACTATCAACCAGCTTTGGTTGAGCAACAGCGATCAAAAGTTTGGCTTCAGCGTTCAAAAGGAAATCTATGAAAGTCTCGGTGGTACAAGAGAATATAATGAGAATGTCTTTCATCGATTTGGTGATCGCGTAGGCTGGAAGAAAGACCAAGGTGGATGGGTGAGCTACTCGAATCTTTTTGACATGACCTTAGAAAATGCAATGCGTGGACACCTTCCGACCCCTCCAAATTATAAACAAATGTTTAGATTCTTAGTTCTTGGGAGAAGGGTGGTAATTAGAGGACGCGAGCAGAGACGGCTCTTATCTCGCGCGAAGACTTGTAACCTGTAAGATATAACGACTCTTCAGCGAACAGTTGTCAGTCATCAGGCTTATTGACTGACCAAAGTACTGAAATCTTTCAGAATTCGTAGGCTGCTTAGAACGATATTTTAAACATGTATGGAGTTTTCCGAGTTAGTTTTATAATAATAGATTTTAATTTAATATAGCGTTATAAAGCATAAGCAAATTCGGCATCTAAGCGAAAATATCAAAAGCGATCATGTCTCTAATAAAATAAAAAAATTATGATTTGTAGAAGTCATGAATATTCAATCTCTTAAATTAGAACTAATTAAGTGGATTTTGTTTTAAATCGATCTCTCTAAATATTTTTCTAATCGCTGACGAGCGTCCATTCAAATATCTAGCCCAAACATTTGTATCGAGCAAATAATTCATGCTATTTCTTGTTTAGTCTGCTCTTCTAATAAAATAGGATCGTCTGACAAACAGCCATAAAAATTATCCACAACATCATGGAGATCTTCGGACTTTGTTTGTATAATTTCCTGGTAGACGATTACTAAATCTAACTCTTGATTAGCTAACGCTTTAGGTAGCTGCAAGCTTAATTTACCATTGGCATCAACTTTTGCTTTTAAATTCAGACTTTGCATAAATAACTTAATTATCTTTTTTAATTTAATAATAGTAACAAATTCAGGAACTTATATTCTGATATGCTTTATCGAAGGAGATGAAAAACTTTAAAAAATTTGTTAGTCAACTATTTAAAGATTTGGTAAGTAATCAGAATCGAGAGTTTCAGAGATAGAAAAAGGAGACTTAATTGGAAAAGTATCGATCGCTAATCCAGTTTCATCGGCAGCTTGTTCTCTGCCATCTTGATAGCATTCGTCAAAAACTTCTGCAAAATATCGTTTTAAGCTGGGACTAACTTTAAAATCATCCCTTAATCGACGACGATGTTCTCTGATGCTAGCCTTCCAACTATTAGTTCTTTTCTCTGGCTGATATTTATATTTGAGCAAATGCAACAGCAAAATAACTAAATTACTTTTTATTGCTCGTTTCTCACTCCTACCCATATCTTCGATTTCTTCAATTAAATTAGCTGCATCTACTTCAGAAAATTTACCTTCCTTGATTAGTTGGGCAGTATGTTGCAACCAAAGATAATAATCGCGATCGTAAAGATTGGTTGTATCGGTAGTTGATGACAAATGAGTAGTCATAATCTCTAAACATAGTTAATCTGATCTTCAATCTTACAAGTAAAATACGTCTAAT
This sequence comes from Xenococcus sp. MO_188.B8, assembly GCA_030065615.1. GTDB lineage: Bacteria > Cyanobacteriota > Cyanobacteriia > Cyanobacteriales > Xenococcaceae > Xenococcus. The sequence goes on from JASJDR010000058.1 coordinate 28,868, forward strand.
CTGAATTAAACAGAGAACAATATTTTAGAAAAGCTATTTGCTATTAGCTGTTAGTTTATTTAAGATAGCGAGGGAAAATAAAAATTAATGAGAGTGAAGACTTAAAGCTAATAGCTAAGAGCCAAGAGCTAAGAGCTTAAACAAGTCAATATCAACGAAGACAATCCGCACCAGGCGTAAAATATATGTCTTATGATTGGTGTTTGGATAAGGATTAATATTTACCGATAATTGATTTATGGGAAAAACAAAAGTAGGGTTGCTGTTCGGTGGTCGCTCAGGGGAACATGAAGTCTCGATTATCTCGGCAAAAGCGATCGCGTCTGCTTTAAATCAAAATTCTAATGCAACTAAATATGAGGTAATTCCGGTTTACATTGATAAACAAGGCGCTTGGCATGAGTCAGATATTTCGCAACAAGTTTTAGAATCGGGTAAAAGTTTAAATAATGAAGATGATAATCGTAATTTATGGCAATTTCCCCAATCTTTAAACGATATCAAGGTATTTTTCCCTATTTTACATGGCCCTAATGGGGAAGATGGCACCATACAGGGATTACTAACTCTGATGCAAATTCCCTATGTTGGGAGTGGCGTACTCGGATCTTCTATGGGGATGGATAAGATTGCCATGAAAACAGCTTTTACCCAAGCAGGTTTACCGCAAGTAAAGTATCTGGGAGTATCTCGTTCTCAAGTTTGGTCTAGTCCTTGCGTATTTCCCAAGCTCTGTGATCAGATTGAAGAGACTTTAATTTATCCCTGTTTTGTGAAACCTGCTAACCTCGGTTCATCCGTCGGCATTGCCAAAGTGCGATCGCGTAGTGAGTTAGAATCAGCCTTAGATAACGCCGCCAGCTTTGACCGACGCATTATCATCGAAGAAGGAGTAGTAGCTAGAGAAGTAGAATGCGCCGTCTTAGGTAACGATCACCCCAAGGCTTCTGTAATTGGCGAAATTAGTTTTTCGAGTGACTTTTACGATTATGAAACTAAATATACTTCAGGACTTGCTGAATTACATATTCCGGCAAAACTTCCTGATACAGTAGCTGAACAAATTAAAGAAATGGCTCTGCAAGCTTTTAGCGCAGTAGATGCCGCTGGACTTGCTAGGGTAGATTTTTTCTATGTCGAAGCTACAGGGGAAGTTTTAATTAATGAAATTAATACCTTACCTGGTTTTACTTCTACTAGTATGTATCCCCAACTTTGGCAAGCTACAGGAATTGACTTTCCCCAATTAGTAGATAAATTAATCGTACTAGCCCAAGAACGACATCAAGAATAGTTGAACATTGACGACTTGAAGAAGATAGATCGTGAGGCAGGGAGCATTTTAGACAAATAGTTGATATTTCACAAATTTATTGGCTCAGAAATTGTCTTATTGACATCCTCTCCGTCCTCCGTTTCACGCTTAGGACAGAGATTCCCTAGAAAAGCGTAAGCTGTCTAGGAAATTTGGTTGACGCTTCACAGCAAATTGCTACCTCTGGCAGACTGACATTCGCTCCACGTCCGTTTTGAGCAAGGAAGCTCGGCGAGGTTTCCTCGCCATGAGTAGGTCTTGCTTGAGACTCTGATTGCCCACCAGCGTCTCTATGGTTAATTAAGTTAGTCGCCGCATTGAGATCTCTGTCGTGAAAAGCATTGCAATATAAGCATTGCCACTCGCGGACATTGAGCTCTATCTTGGTGCGCGTTCCCTTGCTCGGTCGGCGTTCTTGCGGATTTAAAATTCCGCGGGGTCGCACCGCTTTTCTCCCCCCAGATTGGCCACAGCAAGAGCAAATTTGAGAAGAAGGATACCACCTATCTACTTATTTTTCTATTATGTCGAGCATCCGCTCCTAGTATCATTTGATTAATTGCCTTGATTCTTTTTTCTCATGCTTTTGCTCTTGAATGCTTTTTCTCGGTTTAAAATCTTGTAACAATCCCATCAAAGCAGGAATCACAGTCGGAGTCAGGAAAGTAGAAAGAGCCAAACCACCTGTTAAAGCAATCCCTAAACCCTGATAGAGTTCCGCACCTTTTCCTGGAAGAATCGCTAGAGGTAACATACCCAAAACGCTAGTTCCTGCGGACATAAATATCGGACGTAGGCGATCGCTGACTGCATAATAGAGAGCAGCATCGTATTCCATCCCTTCTACTTGAAGTTGTAAAGCACGATCTACTAGAAGAATAGCGTTATTTACTACTATCCCCGTTAAAATTACAAAACCCAAGCCTGTAATTATATCTAGGGGAACAACTACTCCAGGGATCGAATTAGCAATTACCAGACTCAATAATGCGCCCGTCATCCCCATCGGCACTGTTGCCATGATTAATAAAGGGTAAATAAAAGAGCGATATAAAGCAACCAGAAGTAAATAAGTAATAACCAGAGAAAGTAGGAAAGTAGATCCTAATTGGAATAATGTTTCAGCTAACACATCGGCAGAACCTGCTAATTCAACTCTTACGCCAGAGGGTAAACTATTACGCAATGGTTCGAGGATTTGCTGCTCTGTTTGATCGATTAGTGCTCCTAATGGTGCTTCTCTGGATACACTAGCTGTTAAGGTAATGGATCTTTCTAAATCGACATGGTTAATGGTATCAGGACCAGTAGTTTCCAGTACTTCAGCAACATCAGATAACTGCACCCGTTGACCATTACCGTTATAAATCGCTAATTGACGTAATTGTTCAGGAGTTTCCACAAAGGTATTTTGTAGCTCAACAGTGACATCGAGTTCTCGTTTGCCATCGACAAATTCCGAGGCTCGTAAACCACCTAAAGCAGACTGTACAACTTCACCGATCTCTCCTTCAGATAATCCGGCTTCTGCTAGTCGCTCGCGGTTGGGGATTATCTGCAATTCTGGGGCTCCAGTGACAAAATTGGAACGAACATTTTGTATTCCCGTTAATCCTCTGAGCTGTTGAGAGATTTGTTCTGCTATTTGGTTTAATTCTTCGAGGTTTTCCCCAATAACCTGTACCTCAAATTCCTTACCAGGATCGCGGAAGATTGAGATCCGCCTGGGTACGAGAAAACGATAACCAGGAAAATTCGCCCCAGCTTGTCGCAGACGATTTACAATATCGTCTAAATTATTACCTGTGGCTAATTTTGGTTCTACAAAACCGGCAACGGCTCTTAATCCTGCACGATGGATGTAAATAGTCCGCATAATCTCTGGTTGTTGGCTGATAAAATCTCTCGGTGCTTGGGAAAGTTTTACTGCTTCGGGAATGCTCGTTCCAGGAAACGGTTCAGCTAACCATAAGATTATGTTGCGGTTGCCTTCTGGTAAATAGTCAGCGGGTGGTAGTAGTTGAAAACTGGTAACGAGTAAAACTATGGGAAAAGCTAACAATAATAAACGGCGGTTTAATTTACCTTTTCCTAACGACCAACGCACAGTTTTTAAAAGAAAATTCTCTAATTTACCCTGTCCTAAGCGAAAAATCGCTGAAGTTTTAGTCACAGCAAGTCCTAACCAATTACCACCTCTGTATCTTCCTCCTGCTAACATCTGCTCTGCTTCTGTTCGCTTGAGAAACAGTCCCGCTAACATAGGAATCAAAGTTAAAGCTGCAAATAGAGAAAATAGTACAGAAGCTGAAAGTGCTAGTCCAATATCAAAGAATAATTGCCCCGCTTCTCCTGTCACTAAGATAATAGGTGCAAACACCGCAACTGTCGTTAAAGTAGAAGCCAGCATCGCACCGCCTACTTCTTGAGTTCCCGCGATCGCAGCTTTCATCGGAGTTTTCCCCTGCTGCATATGGCTAAAGACATTTTCTAACACCACGATCGCATTATCTACTACCATCCCTACAGCAAAGGCTAAACCGGCTAAGCTAATGACATTGAGGGTACGACCTAATAAATAAAAGACAATAAAGACCGTAATTAAAGTCGTGGGAATCGCGATCGCAATTACCCCGACAGTCCTCAATGAACCCAAGAATAACAGTAGTACTAAGGCGGCTAAAATTGCGCCAATAATCAAATTACTTTGGACAAAAGAAATAGATTCATTGATATAGTCATTTTCATCATAGGGAATATCAAAGGTAATCCCCTCTCCTTCACGGTCAAATCTCGCTTCTAAATCTACTAAAGCTTCTCTAATTCCCGCAGAAATTTCAGGGACATTACCCCCTATCTGACGAATAATCCCCACAGCGACCGCAGGTTCATTATTTCTAATTAAAGCTCTATCTTGAATCGCTCGACCCATCCGAGCTTCTGCCACATCTCCTAGATAAACCGTTCCTGACTCATCCCGACGCAGCACAAAACCTTCTAATTGTTTAACATCATCAATACGACTGACAGTTCTGACTCGATACTCTCTCCGTCCCAAAACTAAAGGACCTCCGCGAATATCTCGGTTATTGTTCCGCAGGGTATTAACCACATCTCCAATAGTCAAATTACGATCTGCTAAAGCTTTAGGATCGACCACTACTTCAACTTCTCTGGCTCTTCCTCCAGAAACTAAAAACTGTCCCACACCCTGTACCTGTCGAAATCGGGGAACCACCACATCATCAACTAAATCTCGGTAGTGATAATCATCAGCAGTAAAACCTTCCTTGGGAGTCAAAATGACCCACATCATCGGGCTACTACTACCGCTGACCACTTCCACATCAGATTCATCGGCTTCTGGGGGCAAGGCTTCAACTTGTTGTAATTTGTTGAGGACATCGACCAAAGAGCGATCGATATCACTATCCCAACCAAACTCAACGTTAATGTTACTAATCCCCGCGCGACTAGTACTGGTAACTTCATCAATCCCTGGGACTTCTTCCAGTCTTTCTTCAATGGGACGGGTCACTAAATTTTCGACTTCAGTAGGACTCGCACCAGGATAGGGCGTAGTAATACTTATTTCAGGGCGATCGCCTCCTGGCTGTAGTTCTAGAGGTAATTGAAATAAAGCCAAAATACCAAATAGAGCCAGTAAACAAAATAAAACCCCTGTACCATGTCGCCAACGAACGGCAGTTCTAATTAAACTCATTGTGTTAGTTCTTTGTCCTCTGTCTTTTGTTCTTCATCATTTGTTAGTTATTTATTAGTTGATTTTTCGTAATGGCACGTCTAGGCTAAAATCTTGGATAAATATTTTTTGAAATTTAATGTTGATTGTCAGCGAGACACTCAAACTACCCGATAAATTAATTTGCACGCACCACTACAAAATAACTAGAAAGCTACTCATTACTCATTCCCTGTCTGTGATATGTTTTCTCGTTGGAGTAGTCGATACTTAATGCCCCTGCACCTGCATAGGTAACCATTAATAGTCCACCAATAAGACTAATATTTTTGAGAAAAGAATTGATTTCAATAGGATCAGCTAAAGGATTGTGAAATACTAGAGTCGCAGGAATTAAGAATAAAATTAATAATATTGAGCCGATTTTGACTTTGTAACCCAATAACAAAGAAAAGCCACCAAGTAATTGGAAAGCAATAGTGAAAAATAGTAAGACTTCGGCGATCGGTAAACCTTTATTTGCCATCATTTCAGCAGTGCTAGCAAAACCGAAAATCTTGCCAATACCTGAATTGATAAAAATCAAACAAACACAGATACGTGCGGTCAAAGGAAGGTATTTCATTTTATTAATCAACTCCTAGTTAAAAATAGTATTTTTTAAATTTTACAAATAATAATTTAATAAAAGAATATTTTAGTTGTGTTGTTGAATATATTGTAATACTAATAAAAAATTTGAGTAATAACAGAGATAATCAAATAATTAATTATTTGTCAACTCACTTTGAATTAAATTAAACTATTTTGCTCATAGCGATTTTTCCAGGCAATATACAATGATTTAAAACTTTCTGGTTGTTGTTGAAAATTTATAGCTCCAGGCGAAATATATACCCAAGATTGGGCACTTTTTAGCCATAAATTACCAACAGGTTCAAACATTGTTTTATTATCAAGCGTACCAGGTTTCACATTAATAATAGACTTATTTCTCGAAGGCATATGATAGACACGGATGCCACATTCTGAACAAAATGCATATTTTACTTCTCTACCACTATGAGATTTACGAGACCATATTTTTGGGTTACCTTGAATTAATCTAAATCCAGATTTTGGTATTGGCATGGACATCCCAAACCCAGAAGTAGATTGCGTTTGACATTCAGTACAATGGCAAACATACATAGTAAGAGGCATGGCACTGATTTCATACCGTATCTGTTGGCATTGACATCCACCATATATCGGAAGAGTTATTTTTGATTTTAAGGTCACTTCATCATCCTCTTGAAATGTTTAAAAAATAGAGGGTTAATCTTTTAGAAATGTTTTTTGAATAGATTGCAACTCTGATTAAGAAAATTGGACAACTACAGAGAAAATCAAATTTTTCCAACTTACTTGTTAACACTTACGAAGGGGTTTGGGGACGGCGTCCCGTCCCCAATCGGGGGTCTGGGGGGCAAGTCCCCCAGTGGTATTTATGGATTTGATCAATATTTTGGGGATAACAATATTCATTTTTGTAAGTCCGAAGAATAAGAATTTAAGGTAAAAAGATCTACTACTTCCTTCAAGATACAAGAGAGAAGAAAATAGAGGGTTACAGAAATTCACGCGCAATATTATTGTTGATTAACTACTTTTACCGCAGCATTATCTGTAAGTCCATCTCCGCCTGTAACCACAATTGCTTGTCCTGCTTCTAATTCAGAATTTGCGATCGCTACTTCTTGACCTAAATCTGTCACCATTTCTACTTCTAACTGTTGTGCCTGATTATTATCTACAGTGAATAAAAACCATTGCTCGCCTCGTCTAGTTAAAGCATCCCGAGGCACGATAAAAGTATCTTCTCTGTTAACTGGTACCACTAGATTTGCCTGAATTGCCATTCCTGGTAACAATCCTGATGGGGGATTATCTAAGGTGACTCTGACTAATTGTCGGCGAGAAGCAGTATTAGCTGTCGGGATAACTGCGGTAATTGCTGTCTCCTGTTGCCAATTGGGTAATGCTCTGGCGTTGAGCTTAACTCTCATCCCAGTTGCCACCTGTCCGCTTAAGCTTTCTGGCACTTCTAAAAAGATATCTAAAGAGCGATCGCTTACTATCGTTAACACAGGATCACTTACTTCTACATAATCGCCAGGATCAACATCCCGCGACTGAACTATCCCAGAAAATGCAGCTTTAACTTGAGTCCGTTCTACTTCTAACTGAGCTTGCCTAACTACCGCTTGGGCAGCTGCAACTAATCCTTGTTGTGCTTCAATTTCTTCCTTTGTCGGACCTGCTTGGGCTTCAGCTAACAACGCTTCAACGCGGAATCTTTCACTAGTTGCCGCATCGGCTGCTGTTCTAGCTTCTACTAATGCTCTGCGGGATAATGCTCCTTCTTCAATTAGAGAAGCAACCCTGTCTAAATTATCTTGTGCTTCTAATTCTCTAGCTTTAGCGGCATCTAATTCTGCTTGTCTTTGGGCAATAATTTCAGGACGAGTCCCTACTTGTAAGCGAGCTAAATTACCTTTTTCCTGGGCCAATCTTGCTTGTGCTTCTGCTAAAGTCAACTTAGAATCAGCATCATCAAGAATCGCGATCGTCATTCCCGACGTTACGCGATCGCCCTCTCGGACTAATACTCGCTCTACTCTACCATCAACTTGTGAACTTAAAGTAGAAGTTTCTCCGGCTTCTACTTGCCCTAGCAACTTCACTTGTCTATTAGTGGTACCTGAAGTTAGAGCTATGATTTCTACTGGCCTGGGGAGTGGCGCTTGGGTGCTGGTTTGGGTTGGTGATGGGGGAGAAGGGGTCGAGAATTCCCATAGGGCGGCACCTCCTCCTAAAAGCAAAATTGCTATTAACCATCCAGGTAATTTAGTTTTGTAATTACGATTTTCCTGGCGCTTTTCCGTGGACAGTTTCTTTAATTTAGGATCTAATTTAGGTGAGTGCGGGGGTGGAATGTCAACTGATTTCATGAATTTTATTTATTTGTTTTTTGGAGAGTTAATGTTTTGATAAAAGGGAAGCTGTTAACCACTATCCCTGTAAGGTATGATTGCTTTGCACATGTGCCTTAGCAAACTCAAACTGCTTTTAATGACTGAGTTACTAATTAGTCATCTAAGCTTACCTGGATTAAAGCTTTAAATAAACTTATAACTTACAAACTAAAGAATATTACGATATATTTATTTTAGTTAATTTTGTTATACTCGACTAACAAATATGACTCACCAGATAGAGGAAACTTTTAATATTGCGATTGGTAACTATATTTAAAGTGTCAAAAATAAAGTTTTTAATAAAAATATTAGAAATTACTTAACCCCTGAATACTTGAATAAGAGTTATTGAATAGGGATCAGGTCAGTTTTATAAGAATATTTGAACTATTTAGATAGTTAGTTGGTTGGAGCTAGCAGTTATCGAGAGTTTAGTACATTTATCTTAATATCATTTATATTAAGATATTGAACCGGCTCCCTGTTGAATATGTGATGTTCGATTCGATTTTTGCCACTCTTTTTGACTTGATACATTAAACTATCTGCTTTGTTAAGCATCAGATCGACTGAATCAGGTAAACTTATAAACGTAACTGCTCCTATACTGAAACTTACCTGAGGATAGTAACCCTCAATCGTAGTTTTAAGAATTTGTTGAATCCGCTGTAAGGTAACTTTCCCTGTTTCATAATGAGTCTCTGGTAAAAGTAAAGCAAATTCATCTCCACCCAGACGGGCAATCGTATCAGTCTCACGAATTTGTTTTTGAATAGTCTGAGCAATAAGTCTTAATAATTTATCCCCTACACAATGTCCAAAGCGATCATTAATCTCTTTAAAGTTATCTAAATCGAGATAAGCCAAAGTTAGACAATGATTGTAACGAATAGAACGCTTATATTCCAGTCGCAATAATTCGATAAAAAACCTTTGATTGATTATTCCTGTTAGCCCATCTGTTCGAGCTAATTTTTTTTCTTTTTCGTAAGCTATTTTGAGACTAGATATAAGGTAAGCTATAGTCAGAAAGACAATTAACCTTACTGCTGTATTCCAAAAGAGTATAAGCCAATGCAGATTAGTTTTAGCAGCGAATTCAGCAATAAACCAACCAATAGTACTAATCAATACTAGAATAAAAGAAAACCATCTTGAACTATACCAACTGGTCAGAGAAATCGGTAGTAGATAAAGAATAGATAGAGAAATATCGATGACGATTATATAGTCAACAATACTAATAGTTAAAACGGCAAAAAGTCCTATTAGTTGGGCATAATTCTTTAAAATTGTTCCTTTGTTTTTGAAATTTTTTTTATTTCGAAACGACATAAAGCCTGAAGTGGACAGACTAATTATTTTATTATTAATAACATTAAATAAATCTCTGTAAAAAACTAAGTTTAATAATGTTTTTTTTGCTTCGAAATAACTCTTCATTGATCTTTTAAGCTTTATTTTTTTGTTTTTTTTGAGACTTGTTACTTACTGGAAATAGCCTAGAAAGTATGGCAATATTTCCCCCAACCAAGATGATAAAAAGTAATAGAGGCACGAAAATATAAACCATGATTTTAACTTAATATTTTAATGATTACGTTGGGAATTGGAGCAAGCTTTGCTGTAAATCATCAATTAAAAGTTGACAGACCCATAGATTCAGTAGAATCTCGTTGGTTTTTTTTGAGACTTGTCACTGACTGGAAATAGCCTATAAAGTATGCAATATTTCCCCCAATCAAGATGATAAAAAGTAATAGAGGCACGAAAATATAAACCATAATTTTAACTTAATATTTTAATGATTACGTTGGGAATTGGAGCAAGCTTTGCTGTAAATCATCAATTAAAATTTGACAGACCCATAGATTGAGTAGAGAATCGTAAAGATCTATGCAAGAACTCTAGATTTTGTTTCTCAATTAGTTCTAGATAGAATTCATTTATTTGATTGGCAACATCATCCCAAGTAAATAGCTCGACCACTCTTTCTCTAGCAGATATGCTCAATTTACAACACCATAGGGGTTCGGCGATCATCCGGCAGATTGCTTGACTCAAAACAACCGTGTCTTTGTAAGGGAATAGTAAGCCAGTTTTTTCGTCGTCAACTACATATTTCAATGCTCCCACATTAGAGGCAATAACAGGAGTTCCACTTGCCATAGCTTCCATTGCTACGATTCCCGAAAGATTATAGTCATTTAGCACAATGCAGACATCGGCAGCAGCATAGTAAATTGCTAGTTCTTCTCGGCTAAGCTGCTCTGCAACATTGGTAATGTTAGCAATACCTAAGTTTCGGATTAGATTGCCAATACGTTTTCTTTCTAATTGATTACTAAAATGACGATGAGAACTACTTACTAAATTGATACTAAGACTAGTTGTGTTATGCAAGTACAGTTCACTAACTGCTTTTAATAGCATCTCAATTTCTTGTTGGTGACTATATTTGCCTACATGAAGAATATTAAAGACATCTGGTTCGATTCCTAATTTTTTCCTTGCTGTTGCATAAGCAACTGAGCCATACTCGTTAGTATCTGTTCCATAGGGAATAATCTCGATGTTTCCTTGAGCAGAAACTAATTCTCTCAGGTATTCTCTTTGTTGAGGACAGGTAGCAATAGTCAGATCTGCTGTTTCCAAACAAGTTTTTTCAATCGCCAAACGAGTTTTAGTAAGATTGGAAAAATGGTTAATGTCAGCATATTGAACTGCACCAAGGGAATGATAAGTATGGACATGCTTGAGGGGTTGGATTTTCTTGAGTCCCATACCTACCCAAGCCGACAGCCAATAATTAGTGTGAATCAAACGATATTGAATTTTATTGGCTTGTTGAAACTTACGTAGTTGTTTGAGAAACTCAGGTAAATAACCAATGAGTCTTTGTCGAGATACCAATTGTTCTGGTCCAGCAGTGAGACGAATAGTTCGACATTTGGGATTATGTCGCACAATATCTGATTGAGTGGCATCAGTTTTACGAGTAAACATATCTACCTGCCATCCCAATCGAGATAGAGCTTCTCCTACTTTACGGACATAAACATTTTGGCTTCCTGTTTCTGCAGTAGGATCGCTCTTGACTGATATGAGAGCAATAGTTGGATGTGATAGCATAGTTGTAGATAGTAATAGTTATATTGCAGATAATTCTGTTAACTTTTGCGCTTTAGTCAATCTAGGTTTTGCGAGGTATTGTTTATTTTGTACTGTCATAAAAAAGTCGGATGTTTCTGAACCACGGTGAGGACAGCACCAGTAGAGAATGGGGAAGATGACGAAGCCAAGTATGGGAGCAGTGGGAACAACTATTCTATTCATAGCCTTTCTTTCGAAGTTAACAACAACTAAGATTTGTTCGTTACCTAGATTAACAAGCTGTTCTTTCATGGCTATGACAATTTATCGTCAATTTTGACAAACGCTAATTTAAAATAATCACGAAATTGAACTCTAATAATAGATGGAAAACAAGTTTAAACTGCTCTCGCTCTTACCATAAACAAAAGTTAAGAGGCTGGGAACGGTTTTATTACCATTAATCGGAAAAATTACTGTAAGGTTAAATCCTGGTAATTGGCTATATGGCTCTTGAGAATTTTGTTGTTTAAGAGTACCTCCCCAAATCTTAATCTAGCTACGATTGAGAAAAATCGTTAGGGTAAAATAACTTAATCAAAGAAGATTATATAAATTATAAAACTTATACTTATATTGCAGATTGATGTCAATTTTGACAAATACTATTATCAACTTGAACATTTATCGGTAAGAAAAATTTAAAGGTACTGCCTACTCCTAACTTACTTTCGACAAATATTTGTCCTCCATGTAGTTCTATCAAACGACGACAGATCGCTAAACCAATTCCCGTGCCACCATATTTCTGAGAACGGGATTCCGGCGAACGCCAGAAGCGTCGAAAAACATGGGGTAATTCTTCGGGGGCAATTCCTGACCCAGTATCTTTGACAGAGATCCAGACTTGATCGCTATCAGCCCAAGCTTTCAGGGTAATTGAACCTTGAGGAGTATGGCGAAAGGCGTTACTAAATAAATTGACTAAAATCTGTTCAAGGCGATCGCTATCCACCATGACGTAGGGTAAATTAGTTGGACAATCTAAATGCAAAACGCGATCGCTATCGAGCAACTGCTCGGTGAATTTTTCTACCAATGGCTCAAAAACATAGCGTAAATTAGTTGGTTGTCGATTCAAAGACAGATTGCCAGTTTCAGCCTGAGATAGTTCTTGTAAATCGTTTATTAAACGCTGTAAACGCTTAGTTTCGCGAATCAGTCGCGAATAGATTTGAGAATTAGCCACAATGATACCATCGGCGA
>JASJDR010000266.1 GCA_030065615.1 Xenococcus sp. MO_188.B8
GATGAGTATAAAGCATGCGATTTTGTTACCACTCTACGTACAAAACTCCCTCGATCCACGGCAGCTTAACTACACTTATGCTCCAAGGTATACGATCAAGCAATATATCATAAGTTGTTTGTTCGACTTGGAGCAGCCAAGAGTGATCTCGAAGAGGTCGGCGAAGCCGCGCCTCCGGCGAGCCGCTGCCCCTTCGGGTAGAGCTACGCAAGCGCGGGGCGTGCAGAGCCTCGGCTTCAGCGAGATCGCGTTATTTTTGAATATAGTCCGCGAGGAAAACCTCAATTAGCATCTTTTTTAAATCAAGACAGTTTACAGTTTAATGTTTCCCATTCTCAAGACTTGGCTCTCTATGGTTTTACCTATCAAAGAATAATTGGTGTTGACTTAGAATATATCAAAGATAATATTGACTATAAACAACTAGCAAAGCGCTTTTTTACAACTCAAGAATTACAATTAATTAATAGCTATCCAGCTAGAGAACAAAAAACAATATTTTTTCAGTTATGGACAGCCAAAGAAGCTTATTTGAAAGCTACAGGGGACGGTTTAGCTGCGTCTTTAGATACTATAGAATTTACTCTAGATAATAATAGTGAACTAAATTTAGTGGCAATCAAACAAGATCAAGCACAAGCATCTTATTGGTTAATCGACAATTTTATTCCTCAAGATAACTTTGTCGCCACAATAGCTGTAAAAAATAATTCAATAATCTCTGATTCGATAGCAACTAAATTTTTTGAATACAGATAAATTTCTTGCATAAGTCTGAAAAACTTCGGTTGATTTAAGATAAGTACTTGTGAAAAATTAATTATTAGCGTGAAGATAGGGGTTAGGTATTGGGTGTTAGGGTTTGGGGAAAAAAGATGTGTAATTAATTTTTTGTGCCTACTTAAGAGGTAAAAGGTAATTGGTAAAAGAGCAGTTTCTACTTTTGAATTTTGAATTTTTCTTGTTCCTCGTTGCTCACTCCTTTTTCCTTAGTTTCACTGAGGTTGTATTACGTGAAATTATGCCAAACTCGGAAAAATAAATAGTTTGAGCAGTGTTCTCGATGGTTGATACAACTCCTAAGACGAAAACTCGTAAAAAACAGCCAAAAATAGAAAACTTACAACAAGAAGTTATCGACTTATTAGCTGATATCTGCACCCTAGTTGACGATACGCAAGATAGTCTGGTTAATAACGAATCAAATAGTAAATATGGTCAATTTAAAGAACAATTCTCAGTAGCTAGTAAAAATGTAGCTGATTTACAACTGAGAATGTCCATTGTTGCACCAATGAAAGCCGGTAAGTCAACCATTATCAATGCGATCGCAGGTCAAGAGTTACTACCCAGTTGCGCCACTGCAATGACTACTTTACCAACAGAAATTGCGTTTAGTACTGATATTAAAGAACCAATTCTGACGATACCCAGCGCAGTAATCGAGATTTTTCTCGAAATTTACCAAGATATTAAACAGCAGCTTAATAAATTTGGAATTGAATCTTTACAGGATAAACTAGCTCGTTATCCCCATTTAACAAATTTACTAGTGGAAGTCCGAAAAGCGAAAAATATCCCCTTTGAGAAGACAATTGAGGGGCGTACCGCAATCAATCAGACCTTAAATCGTCTCAATCACCTCATCCGTCTTTACTCTGTAATCGAACCATTAAAAGATCCCTTAGGTAAATTTACAGAAGTTCCGCAGATTACCACGCCCTTTTTAGGTATTTCAGGAACTTCTCAAGCCCGCACTTTAGGTAATTTAGTTATTGTCGACACTCCTGGACCTAATGAGGCAGGAGAAGGTCTTAAACTGACTGCAGTAGTAGAAGAACAGTTGCGACGTAGTTCGGTTATTCTAATTGTGCTTGACTATACTCAACTGAATAACGAAGCCGCAGAAACCATTAAACGACAAGTCCAACCAATCTTAGAATTAATCGGTAAAGATAATCTCTACGTGATTGTCAATAAGGTAGATCAACGTCGTAAAGGAGATATGACGACAGAACAAGTTAAAAACTTTGTCGCAGCAGATTTAGAATTAAGTCACGAAAATATCAGCGATCGCGTATTTGAAGTTTCTGCTATTAGGGCTTTTGCAGCTACTCAATTTCTCTTAGAAGTTCAGCAAAATCCTAAGATAAAATTATTAGAAATTAAGTCTTTAGAAACCATTGCCCAAGAAATTTTTGGCATTGATTGGGATGAAGAAATTGAAGATATTACGGTTAAGTTTTTAGCTCAAAAAGCCCTTAAATTATGGAAAAAATCAGGGTTTGCTCCTTTCTTAGAACAAGCGATCTCCTCTTTAATGGAAACTGCAGCTCCTCGTTGTTTACTATCAGCATTAAATCTAAGTCGATATCGTTTGCTAGAACTAAAAGATGATATTAGTCTTCGCAGTAATGCAATTACCCAAGATGTAGCTAAATTACAAGGTGAAGTAGTAGCTTTAGAAAAAGACTTAGTCTATTTAAACTCTTGTCGTAATAACTTACAACAAATAGAAGAAATTAAAAATCGTCTCCAATACAATCTCGAAATAATTCTCAGCAATCTCAAAAAACAAGCAAATATTACTATCGAAGATTATTTTATGACAGCAGAATATGAACAAGGAAATGCGGTCAAAAAAGCTGACATGAAAGCCAGAGCTTTATTACTAACAAATCTTGGTGATTTTGAATTATTCCCCAAATGGATATCAAACAAGTTAAAAGAGAATCTAGAAAATACTAACTCAGGAATAATACCATTCAAAACAGAGCAGCAAGCAGAATCTTTTACTCAAAAGACTCTTGCCTGGGCCAAGTCAAGATTTGACACATTGATTTTATTAACCCGCAAAGATATCGAAATTGAAATATCCCAAACCAATCAAAATTTAATAGAGTTTTTAACTAAAGAGACTCAACCAATTATTGAACGGGCTCAAGGACGTTTACAAGCTAACTTTGAAATCTCCCTAGAATTACCAATTCCTGACCTTAATATTGAAGAAAGCATAAATCTTGACAAGAATAATTTAATCAAAACCAACTCTCATTTAGCAGAAGGTGATTTTGAAGAAAGAATTGTCAAAAAAAGAGCTTGGTATTATTGGTTTGGAGTTATACCTTTTTATAGTACAGAAAGTTACCAAAAACCCTATAAAAAAGAAAATTATTATACGGTTTCTCTAGAAGAGTTAGTTGATAGTATCAACTTAAGTAGTGATAATTTTATTGAAAATGTTAAAGTCAAAATAGTCGAACATTTTGAAGGTAATCTGCAAGAACAAGTTGAGCTATTTTTTAACAGGCTAGATAATTACCTCAACGGATATCTAGAAAATTTACAACAAGCCCAGGCAGATCGTTTGCTATCTTTAGAAGAAAGAGAAGAGTTAATCGCTGCTCTCAATAAATTAGCTCCGGAAACCCAAAACTATTTACAAAAAACTGACAATTATCTTCAGCTTACAGGAAAGTTTTTAACCAAGTAAGCAAATTCAAATTTAACTTGCATATTGATAAGTAATGCCTGGGGACTCCCCAGCTGTCTTGAAGCACTTGCTCAAGATACCTTCGCAACGCAGTGCTTCGCTATTCCACTCTCGCGGTGCTGGTTTCCCCAAAAACTGCCTCAAGGGTTCCCTGGCATAAGCCCTAAAGGATTAGCTTTATGCGGAGCGGTATCCTTTAGGACGCGTCACAAACTGTTGAACCCTTTAGGGAGCAGCCCAGTCAAGGTTAAGTGAATAAAACCTGAAAGTCTTTCTTAGTCTGGTTTAATGACAAATAAGAATTCAAAAGTAGGTTGTTCAATTGTCTAAGTTTCTAACAAAAACCTCAAAAAAATCAAGTCGAGAAAGAGAAAACTGCTATTTTTGAAGGTTAAATAACCATAAAAACCCGAAAAAATCGGAGCCTGGTGTTCTGAAGTTATTGAGAGCTGATATCATGAACTTCTCAGCTCGAACAGGAGTTTCCATCATGTGGTTAAGTCCTATTTTTGAACGCTTTATCGAAAAGAGTCCAGTTACTGTCATTGTCAGAGCACTCATGGAAGTCGTTCTAGCTGAATCGAAACTAGATGACCTGTTTGAGAACACGGCACAAACAGGTTATACCAGAGAGCTACTCTTCTCCACTTTAGTTAAGATGATGACTCAGGTGGTTTGTAGTGTGCGCCAGAGTATTGGAGCAGTCTACAAAGCGATGTCTGAGGAAATTGGGGTCTCGAAAAGTGCCGTTTATGATAAACTGAATCGTCTAGAACCGAATGTCAGTAAAGCCTTAGTTAAATCGACTGCTATTGACCTGGCAAGAATTATTCATCAATTAGGGGCAGCAAGACGAGAGCTGATGCCCGGATATCGAGTGAAAATTCTCGATGGCAATGGTCTTGGAGGCACAGAGCATAGGCTGAAAGTCCTGAGAAATAACAGCTCTGGTGCTTTGCCTGGCAAATCCTTAGTCTTGCTTGACCCCTCACTGGGACTAGCTACTGATATTTTTCCTTGTGAGGATGGTCATGCCCAAGAGCGTTCCCTATTACCAGAGGTTTTAGAGACAGTTGAAGCAGGAGACTTATGGATCGGAGATCGCAATTTCTGTACCACTGGATTCATTTTTGGCATTGAGTCTCAACAGGCTTTCTTTTTGCTGCGCCAACATCAAAACCTCCCTTGGACAGAAGAAACTGAACTGCTGTACTCAGGAAGCAGCGAAGGGGGAGAGGTCTTTTCGCAAACGGTAGTAATCAGTTACGAAGGTCAGTCCTGCTGTTGTCGCCGAGTTGTGGTGCAATTGGAGCAACCGACGCGCGAGGGTGAGACTCAAATCGCTCTATTGACTAATTTACCTAAGACTGATGCTCCTTCTATCTTGGTTGCTAGATTGTATCGAAAGCGTTGGACGGTAGAAACTTTATTCCAGGTTGCCACAGAAACATTTCATTGTGAAATTAAGACTTTGGGTTATCCCCGGGCGGCTCTGTTTTCTTTTTGTATGGCCTTGGTCGCTTACAATTTGTTTTCCACTCTCAAGGCAGTTCTGGCTAGTGTTCATGGTAGCGACTGCTTAGAACAACTGTCCTATTATTATCTGGCAGATGAACTCGAAGGTACTTACCGGGGCATGATGATTGCCTTACCATCAGAACAATGGCGCGATTTGCAGTCCAAGAGCCTGACTCAGTTATCTTCTTTGTTACAAGACTGGGCAGCTGTTGTCAATCTCAAAGCTTTTACTGCCACGAAGCGAAAACCCAAACAGAAAAAGCTGAAACCGCCTTATGACCCAGCTCATCCTCATGTCTCCACCGCTCGACTACTCGCTCAGAAAAAAAAGTCGAGAGCTTCTCCTAATTAAGGGTTGTTAATTTTTTGATGCGACTAGAGTTGCCAGCCTGAAGCGGGTGAAGTTTTCTCCTGCCAAAAAACAATCAGTTCGCGATTATCTGCTCGGAAATAATCACCTTGAGGAACTTTCTCTTCTCTGTCTAGCTCCAGTTGCCATCAATTCTTAATAGTTTGATTCCGCTTATTGAGATCAGTCTTGATTATTGCAAATCATTACCTTTCAATTCTGTCACCTTGACTGGGCTGAATTAGGCAACTCCACAGGTTACTTGCGCCAATTATGATTTTGCCAATTTTGTTTACTGTTATTACTGGAGTAATTTACCAGATTGGAGAATTAGGAGGTTTTGAAGATCAAATACGCTTTATCATTCACTGGCATAAAGGAAATTTTGGCTATATCGATTTTCAGAAAAGTTTTCCTTTTCTTAATGGGTTGGGTTCATTAATTTTAGCCATCACAGGATTACAAATGTGGTTTAAAGCCAATAAAAGAAATTTTAACAAACAATAACATTAACATTAATAAATAAACTCAACGCAAGATTAATAAGTTGTGAACAACTCTCAATTTTTATCAGAACTCAAACTTGCTTCTACTTTTTGGATTTCTCCTGCTAAGATTACTTCATTTAACTTCTCCTATACTTGGTCAGATGTTACAAAAGTTATAGGCAGCTTTAATGGTGAGGTTCAAGCAGATGGTAACACTGTTAAGAATTTATCTAATCTTAGGGCAGTGGTTAAGAATTCAGATGATATTATTCTTGCTGAAGTATTCGATATAATTATCCTCGTCAATCTAATCGAAGTGACATTAGATGGCTCTTCTCTAGAGTTTAATTTTGTTAATAGTAAAGGCGATAAAATACATTTTTTTAGTACCACTTCTAATCTATTATTTGATACTTCTTTAATCATTGACCAAATTACAGTTATTCCTTTTGAAACAATTAATTCAACCCATTGGGAGATGTACAAAAAAATAGATTACTAGATTCGTTAGTTTTTATGATTATATTTACAATTTTAGATGCCTCATAACATTAAATCTTCTGGGAAATCAGCTTGGTTTAACTTTTCCTATACTTGGTCAAATGATATGAGTGTTATTGGTATCGTCAATGGTAACCTGCAAGCAGATAAAAATACTGTTTTAAATTTATCTAATGTTTGTGCATTTGTTAAAAATTCTGATGGTATCTTTATTTCAGATTTTTTTGATGTACCTATACTTTGTGCTAATAATCACTTAACTTTAGATGGCTCTTCTTTGGAGTTTGGGTTTACCAATAACAAAGGAGATATAGTTAATTTTTTTGGAGCTACTTCCAATTTTCTGTTTATTACTTCTGTAATAATTGATCGGGTTCGAGTTATTCCTTTTGAAAACGTTAATTCTGATAATTGGAGTATGTTCCAATATTTATAGGATTTTATAAAAGAGTGAACTTTCTATAAATTGTGGTTAATACTTCTAAAATAATTATTCCAAAACTTCTAATACTGCTTTTGGCTGTAGCTTGTTTTTAAACCAAATTACCCTATTCGGCAAGTCGGTAAATTTGACCCCTGCCTTTTCTAAATTCAATCGTTCTGACACTGCTAAAATCAAATTGGTAACATCAGAATTGCGTACTTGATAAAACTTTTTCTTGAGATATTCTGGTCGCCAATAACCGACAATTTCGAGTAAAAAATCTCTACCATCAGGATGAACTAAACGGAAGTCGGGAATCATTACACTACCAGGAAGGGGGACTAAATCTACTTCCCTTTCTAACCGCCATTCAGTCTTAGCTTTTGCCCAACTTTTAGCAAAAGAGGCTTCTAACATACTGTCATAAGGTTTACCTGGTGGATAGTGGGTTACTAAATAACAGCGATCGCTGGTCAGGGCAAATCTTCCTGTTTTAATATTCCCTGAATAAGGGTCTTTCTGTTGCAATTTTGCTTGCAAACTCCACTTACTTACATGAAGTAATGCAGGTATCATTTTAGCTAGGGATAAACCATAACGAGTACTAGCTTTAAACAGACTCGCTGGTCCGTCAATAGTAATAGTAAATCCAGTATCCGAATCTCCCTCAATATATGCCATCAATTGAAACAATTTGAGATAGCGAAAGAGTAATTTATATTCCCCTGGATCGTTGCGATGGGCATTGATTACTATATTACTGGCGCGATAGAAAATACCTTGAACTTGGGATAGATTATAACGATGAATCAAAGCATCGGGAATTGGAGGATCGAATTCGGTTAAAATTCTGTTTTCTTGTAAGTCTGCATATAAACCTCTTTCAATTTCGGTACGGGAAACTTTACGCTTTAATTCTGTAGTTAAATTATGAGCGATCGCGTCTAAAGTTGCGCTACGATTAGATGGTAAAGTTTTAGTCTTAGCAGCTTCGGCAAATACCTTTTGTCTCAAGGTTTGAGGCTCCAGAGGACTTACAATCTCAAAGGTAGAAAAGCTACTTTTTTAAATATGTGCTAATCCCCTTTTAGTACGATAATCGGGACTATCACCCTCCATTGCTGCTAATTTAGCGTCTAATTCTCCCTGAGTTTTATTGAGATATTCTTGAAAACACTCAATGCGATCGCTGGCAAGACCCAGAGTGCGATCGTCAATTGATAATCTTTTGGGTACTACGGTTTCCCCATTTTGCCGATAAATTAAGAGATCTGAAGGAAGCATAGTGACACTAAATAATCGATAATAAAAATTAGATAACTGTTTACCGAGTCAAGAGAAATGCTTAAGATTTTAGAATGCAGACCCGACAGCTATCAAGGATGGTACGATCAAGGCAATCAGCTACGAAATCAAGGTTATTATCCCGAAGCTCTAATAAGTTATAGTAAGGCGATCGAATATCATCCTCAAGACTATTGGGCATGGTATCGTAAAGCAAGTCTTTTAGAAGAATTGGGACAATATAATGAGGCAATAGATCATTATATTCAGGCTGCAACCATTAAACCCGATAATTATTGGGCATGGTACGAACAAGGTTGTATCTATCTCGATGAATTAGCACAATACGAAAATGCGATCGCTTGTTTTGCCCATGCAGTAGCTAGAAACCCAGAAGACTATTGGGCGACATATCGTCTTGCAGAAGCCTATCGCAAACATAAAGAATATGATCGAGCCATTACCTATTTCGATCAAGCCATAAAACTACGCCCCCAAGATTATTGGGCTTACTATCGCAAAGCGGAAACGTTACAACAGTGGGAAAAGTGGGACGAAGCATTAGCTAACTACGATAGTGCTTTAACCATCAAACCCCAAGATTATTGGGCGCATTATCAAAAAGGTATCATTCTAGAAAACATAGGCAAATTTTCCCTAGCTATTAAATCCTATGAACGAGCAAAATTAACTACACCAGATTCGGATAAATTATATTACCGTTTAGGCTGTTGCTATGCCAGTCAAGATATAGTTAATTGGGCAATTATTTATCTAGAAAAAGCGATCGATCTTTATCCCAGAAAGTATTTAGATTTAGCTCGACGCGATCGCATATGGGAAATTTATCGAAAAACTACAGGATTTAAACTTTTAATTCAAAATAAGACAGCGATTTATCTGTAGTAATGCACCTGCTGCAAAGATCGTATTATTCAAGACAAGAAAAAGGGATGGGCATATTTCTAATCCTGGTGATTTTTGCGATCGAGCTGTAAATTCGACAAAACAAGACTATGACTAGATCGAAGATAAATCTTATTTACAAAAGAATTATCACAATAAGTACTTTGAGTGCTGGAATATTAGCTGCGATGGGAGGAATAGCATTAGCGTTAAATTGGACTTTTGTCCGCCGTGTTCTCACTTATCCAGAAGATCCAATTACTAACGTCAATTGGTATCAGCCTTTAGAAATAGTTTCAGGAAACCCCGATGACTTAACTAGTAAAACTAGTAGTTTCATTGCTCAAGATACTTTAAATCAGATTGCCAACTATGCTGAAACTAACAATTCTTCTGCCTTGTTAGTGCTACATGAAGGCAAAATAGTTCTAGAAAAATACTGGCAAGAATTTACTCCAAATTCTACTTTTAATTCCATGTCTATGTCGAAAACAATTATGGCATTATTAATTGGAATTGCTATTGCTAATGGCGATATTAAATCAGAATTAGACCCAGTTGCAGACTATATTCAAGAATGGTCTGATGATGAAAGAGGTAAAATTACTCTACAAGATTTGCTCTATATGCAGTCAGGATTACGAAATCAAGACAATACAGATAACATTACCTCCGATTTAGTCAAAATGTTTGCTGGGACAGACGTAGAGACGACGAGTTTAAACATTCCTGCTATTAAACAACCAAAACAAGCTTTCGATTACAACAATGCTAATACCCAAATATTAAGTGAAGTTTTAGAACGAGCGACGGGAAAAAGATATGCAGATTATCTGTCAACCCATCTCTGGAAACCATTACGGGCTAACAATGCTAGTATTTGGCTGGATCGTCCTCAAGGCAATCCTAAAGTCTTTTGTTGTTTATTTGCTACTCCCAGAGATTGGGCAAAAATTGGTCAGCTATTTTTAGAT
>JASJDR010000059.1 GCA_030065615.1 Xenococcus sp. MO_188.B8
CTTCACTCCTTTCTTTATTCTCGATTAACTCAACGATAGTTCCTAGGTTTTGAAAATTCTCAAAATTAATCTCACTGGTATCTAACTGAATCTCAAATGCTTCTTGCAGTTTAGTTACCAGAATCATAGCATTAATCGAATCCAGCCCCATACTAAAAATATCACTGTCTTCTGACAGGTCTTCCAAGTTGACATCTGGTAAGACTTCTAAAACCAAGTCTTTTAAATTCAGTAGATCGAAAAATCATTTTCAGGTAAGAGATCGCCAGCTTGAGGGAGGCAAGTTAAATAAGTTATAGTTATATTACACTCACCCAAATGTTCAGGAATTTATTCTAGAGGAATATAAACATCTTTTACTACCTGAAAAATTCGGTCAACGGCTTGAGTTAAGAAAGAAAGCATCTGTCTTAAAGGAAATATTTCTCGATAAATCAATCTTCCTCCTCTGCGAGATTTACTAATTTTTCTCCACAATAAATTAACCCAAATATTTACTAATAAAAAGGAAATCCCAACAAATAATAATCTGAGATTGGGTTGCTTGGTGCGCGTGCGTTATGCCGTGCAACGGCATAACGGTCGCATCCGCTTTTACCTTTTTTATATTTACAAATAATCCAGAGTTCAAAAGTTACAAAATCATCTTGGCTTCTGGACATAGTATAATTCGTTTTATAACTTGTTCTCCCTTGGAGAAACTGTTTGATTCCTCCCTTTTTCCCTCGCCGAATTGCTGGCATAGCTAAAGGTATAGCGCTACGCGCTATATATGGCTTTTCCAAATTATTCGGCTTGCCATAATAAGGTATTAAATTTAAGTCAATTGCTAAGACTAAACTTTTTTTCTTTAATCATGCACGGAATTTTATTTTTAAGAGCTAAGTTAAGTTGATTTTCGAGCTTCTTCAAAGTCAGATATTTTGCCGAGATGATATCTGATATTGTTGCCGCAAGTCGCTTTTTTAAATTCTTGAGACGTATTTTCGATTGTATCTTGTTTACTAGCTGCCCTGACAAGAATTTTAAATAAACTTTGTGCATCTCCTGCTCCCTTGGAATTTATAGGAATATGTTTGGCTAGGCAATTTACAACTTCTGTTAAAGTTTCTTCGTCATTTAAAACAAGTTTTTCAACTGAATTGTCCAAAATTTTAAATAGTTTTAGATATGTTATAAGTTTTATTTATCTTACATCTAATTGCGAACTTAATTTTGAAAAATTTTTATAGTTCAAATGAAGTATAAAAGCATCCTTGAATTTCTTTTTTGATCTACTGACGTTACTTCAAGTTCGGACCAAGGAATCAATTTGGCCATAATAACCCAGCGGTTGTCTTTTGATAACTTTCCTTCTACAGGAAATTCAAAGTCTTCATGG
Source organism: Xenococcus sp. MO_188.B8 (assembly GCA_030065615.1). GTDB lineage: Bacteria > Cyanobacteriota > Cyanobacteriia > Cyanobacteriales > Xenococcaceae > Xenococcus. Next base: position 1,382 of record JASJDR010000059.1, read on the forward strand.
TAAGTTTTCAGCAAACCCTAAATTACTCCCTCAACATACTCATCATACATTTGTTCATTTAATTTTGTTAACTCCTGGGATGAGCAATGAGCTATATCCAGATAATTAGCTAAACCCTTAATAGTTGGTGTTTCAAAGAGAATCTGAATTGGTAAATCGATTTGGAATATTTTCCGAAATCGATTTACCAATTGAGCAACTAATATAGAATTCCCCCCTAATTCAAAGAAATTATCATTTATACTCACCGAGGAAATATTAAGAACTTCTTTCCAGATAGAAGCAATTTGAAGCTCTATTTCAGTTTGAGGTACAATTGATTCTTTTTCTTGGAAGTTGTGAAATTCTATTTGAATAGATTGTGCAAATTTTGCAAATTTTTCTAGTATTCGGTCTAATTCTCCTGCTTCTAAACTACTTTTGAGTTTCGATCTTTGAATCTTGCCGATAGAGGTTTTAGGAATCGTTTCTGAAGAAAGGGGAATAATGTAATCAGGATTTACTCCAAAGCTCTTGACAATTTTGGAGCGAATCGTCTTAATTTGCTTTAATATTTCAGCATCTTCAGTTAAGGAAGAACTGAAAAAGATCGCAAGATGATCTGTTTGACTACCTGGAGGACGAACAGCACAGGCAGCAGTATAAGAATTTTGTACTCCTGCTAATTCCTCAACATTAGCTTCTATTTCATGATTAGCATAGTTAAGTCCATTGATAATAATGATTTCTTTCGCTCGCCCTGTTAGAGTAAGCCTTCCGTCTTGCAAAAATCCTAAATCTCCAGTGTTAAACCAACCATCGGAGGTAAATACTTCGGCGTTCATTTCAGGATTATTATAATAACCTACCATAACCATTGGGCCTTTAACTTGTACTCGACCAATCTGATTTTCTAGTAAAACTTGGTTATTCTCATCAGTAATTCTGAAAGAAACTTCAGGAATAGGCTTCCCTAGATCGACAAAGGTATTTTGGGCGGTTTTCGGGGTAAAACTATTAGCACAAACAACACCTGAAGCAATTTCTGTCATACCCCAATCAGGATACAAAGAAGTTGATGGTAGCTTATGAAAGCCTAATAAATCGAGAAAATTCTTTGCTGTTTTTCCATCTATTGCTTCTCCTCCATTAAAAATACACTGCATCGAAGATAAATCCCAATGACCATCACGAATTTTTTCAGCTTGCTCATTAACTAATCTGTAAGCAAAATTAGGTGCCCAAGTTACTGTTGCACGATAACGATCAATCCAATCTAGCCAGTTTAAAGGATTTTCTAGAACTAAGTGAGTTGGAGCATGAATTTGCTGACAACCTAAGTAAACATCCCTGAGATGGCACATTACTAGACTGGCAACATGATCCAAAGAAAACCAGTTTAAAGAAATATCTAGACTAGAAAAATCAAAATCTTTGGCTCGACCTTTGGCTCTACTTAAAATATTCTTATGACTTAATTGTACAGCTTTAGGCATTCCTGTGCTGCCAGAAGTCAATAACATTAATGTGACATCTTCAGGTTGGCTAGGATGATAGTTAACATCAGGTTCATTTTGACGTAGTTGATTAACATTAATAACTTGCCAATTTTCCAAGTTTAATTTTTGCGAGAGAGAATTAAGCTCATTAAACAAGCGTTCGCTACTTATAACAATCGGTTTTGACAGCATTTCCCAGGTATTTTTAAGCTTATTAACTGCACTATTAACTTCTTGATAAGTTGAGGATACAGCTAAAGAAACAGGAATAAATCCACCAAGAATACATCCCCAAAAAGTAGGAACAAAATCTTGATTAAGCTCAAGTTGGAGAATTACTTTATCTTGGGGTTTTAAACCTGATTTTCTTAATCCAGCTAGAATAACTTGTGCTTGTGCAAGCAAATCTGAATAACGTTGATCGATCTCTAAACCATTTGATTGAAGATAAACAATCGTCTTTTCTGGATTTTGCTTAACAGTTTGTTGTAATGCTTCAATTAAAGTTTTAGGTGTATTCGGATCTTCCAGCAATGATTCAGCATGACTAATTGCTAGTTTTTGTTCAGATGGTAAGAATGGATCGAAATGGATAAATTGATCGAGTTGTTGTTTAATCTGATTTAAGTCACGGGGTTGAGATGTAGGACGGAATAACCCGTCAGTATTCCACTTAGCCGGATCTAGACTAATTCCCCAAGCATTTAACCAAGGTGATTCAGGGAAATTTGCTAATTGTTCGGGCATAGTATCTTCTAGAGCTAATAAAAAGATAACTTGAGCCAGTTCTTCAAACATTTTTAAGCTGATAGCGTAATCTTGAATCAGTTCTGGTAAAGTTTTTCCTGATTGCAGATTTCGTGTTCTCAACTCTCGTACAAATTCTATTTTTAGGTAATCTATAAACTCGAAGCTTCCTCGCCTTTGAGAGCGAATTGACCAATCTCTGAATAGTTCCTGTATGCGGTGGTTGAGAAGAAAAAAGCGCCCTGAACTTTTAAGGACGTTAGAGTATTTTTGAGCATCAAGAAAAATTGGATTGAATATTAAGGGAGTATTGAAAGCCCAACCTATTAATGTATCCCAAATAACTTTTAGTGATAAGACCAATGGATTATCAAAGCATTCATAGACATTTTGAATGTTTGCTGTTGCCCCCTCGTTGTAGACCAAGATGAAATTGTTGGCATAATCTACCATTTCTTGGGTTAATTTTCCTTGCAGATCCCTCTCAATCATCCAAGTTACGAAGGAATTGGTAAAACCGATTAAATCGGTTCCTGGTGAATAAAATGGATCAGGAAAAACACCTGCTTCTCCCACACAAGCCCAACGATTTACCGAAAAAACTTGAGTCGAAGAATAACTATATTTAGGCATCTTCATAAATTTTTGAGGTTGGTAAGAGCGTAAGTGATCTGCCAATATAGGTTCGTATTGTTGTAACCAGTCGAAAGATTTTTCATAAGTATTGAGTTTGCTAAAAGAGTGAACATCTCCATCAAAGACGATTCCAATACTGGTATGGTTGGATGGTAACGGAATCAACCAAATCCAGTAACCTTTCCCACAAAGGTGATTGGTAGAGTAGTAGCGCTGATGAGAAGGAACGCGATCGTGCCACTCTTGGTTTGTAGCGGAAACAAAATTACTCACATCTATTCTTTTATTAATCCAAAACCACACAGCATTATATTTAGGATTATTAGGTTTAGCCAAATCTAATTGCTTTTGCAAGAATCTACGGCGGCCTGTTGCATCAATAACCCATAAAGCTTGAATAATTCCGGTTTCTTTCGTTTTAACTTGAGTATAGACAATTTGGTGTAGTTTTTCTCTATAGTCTGTCAGTTCAATACTTTTGATTTGGCAATTTTCTATGAGTCTAATTCCCGATTGAATATTAAACTCCCAAAGATCATTTTCTAGTTTACCCCTATCAATTTGGTAGGAGGAAATGGTCGGGAATTCTGATATTCCTAATTCTGGTCTTTCCTCGAAAGGTTTTTGAGCATCTCCTAAAAAATATCTTAGACCTAACTTTGGCAAGTGGTACTGCTTGAAATAGTCAGCTAATTGGAGAGTTTCTGATAGGTAGTAAGCACCAAGTTCTACAGTTGACTCTCCTACCTTAATTGCAGATTCCGGGAGAGGTCGTGAGAACCGATCAAGAACAACAATTGAAAGATTAGGAATATTTTGTTTTAATTGTCTGGCTAAGGTTAAACCTGCCAATCCACCTCCACATATAGCAACATCGTAAACTTTCTGTTGAGTTTTAGTAAAATCAAGTTTTGTATTTAATTCTAAATTCATTGCTTTTTTAGTACGCGAGGTTTTTCTTTTAATACATCTTAGTCCAAGGTTTAAAGGTTCGATTGCCGCTAAATCTGACATATATCTATGCGTGTTTATAGAATGCGAGCGAGAATACCCTCACCCTTCAGGGTGAAGGGATGATAGCGAGCCGAGATTTTTTTGCTAAAGCAGGAAAATCTTCATCGAAAAAAACCCAGAGTATTGTATAATCATCTTGCCCTACAAAAAGCGAAAACCAAGCGGTAGGCAATAGTACTTTGAAAACTGAAGATAGAGGGTTCTGTACAGAAGGGCTTGTACAGGTAAAATCTTCAAGCAGCATGGTTAGAGACATTTTTTGGTTTCACGCCCTGGGTCGGGCTGACCCGAACGGGCTAGTTGCAAAACTAGCGTAAAGCTTGTGGCTCGACCTCTGGCGGGGATGTGTTTTCAGCATTGCTGTTCTCATCTAGTCAAGTCGGGTTGAAGCAAGAAGCTCTCATGCCATAAGGGCTGAGAGTATGTCACGGCATCACCTCCCATTGACTAATCTACGAACCTTAATGTTCTTCATGATCTCTTGATAGTTGATAGTCCCTAGTCCGAGGAGCGCAAGCGTGCGGTAGATATCATCAATTAGGAGGTCGATCAGGTGCGATGGACCGGCACTGCCGAAGGCTGCAACCGCGTAAAGAAACGGTCGTCCGAGAAGCACCAGGTCAGCACCAAGCGCAATTCCCTTAACAACGTCCTCGCCTGACCTTATTCCGCCGTCAAGGAGAATTGAGAGTTTTTCTCCTACAGCAGATCTGATCTCGCCTATCACTTCAGCCGGTGCTGGCGCAGCGTCAAGTTGGCGACCACCATGATTGGAGACAATAATGCCATCGATTCCGAGCGAGACAGCGTGCTCAGCGTCGCGCGGATCGAGGATTCCTTTTAGGACAAAATGTCCAGGCCAACATTCCCGCAGCTGGGCAAGAAACGTCCAGTCCAATCGACCGCCCGTCTGTAGCGCCATTATTTTCGAGAAAGTCCGGATGTCTTGAGGTACATGAAGATGAGGTTCGAGATTCGCGAAGCGGGGGATCCCTCCTCGGACTAAGCCCCACAACCATCTCGGTCGAGTCACTAGATAGAGGAGCGAGGATGGATTCAATCGGAACGGTGGGCAAAACCCGTTTCGCAGATCACGTGGTCGCAGACCAGGCACTGGCATATCGAGCGTAACTACAAGTACGGGACAGCCAGCCGCTCTTGCCCGCTTCACGAGCGAGTTAGTAATATCCTCGTCTGAGCTACTATAGAGCTGAAACCAGGGGAGATGTCCCGTGCCCTCAGCAATGTCTTCAATCGTGGTCGTACTTGTTGTCCCGTTGATGTATGGAATGCCTGCGGTGCTAGCTGCTTTTGCGATAGCGAGATCTGCTCCTTGAGAGACGAGATTACAAAGTCCCATTGGTGCAACACCGAACGGTGCCTGATAATTAGTGCCGAAAAGCGAGACCCCGATATCCTTTGGCATCGCACCGGTGGCGACTCTCGGAATAAGTTGGATCGACCGAAACGAGGCGACATTTCTCTTAAGAGCAGTTTCTGTGCCCGCACCTCCATCTATGAAGTCGAAGACCATTTTCGGAATACGCCGCATTGCTATAAGTCGCATTTCTTCGGTTGTAGCAGCTAGCATTTTATACCCTCTAAGTTTGGACAGGACAAAAAACAGGGTGAGGGGTGCAAATGGTTACAGGAAAAAGATTTTATAGAAAGTTACCACACAATCCTTAAAACCCTATGAACCAGATTAACCTAAATACGACAAACTCTCAAACCCGAATGTCATGAAGTTAATACCATTTTTCTTTGAATATGTCATCTTTGTTGAAAAATAGTATAAGATTGTCTCTAGCCTTCTTTTTTCTTAATTTTAATTCACCCACTTTGATAGATGTAGTAAGAATATGGAAAATCACCCAGAGGCTCTAGGCTACATTGAAGACCTAGTAGAGAACATCGATCACGTAGCAGTCGCAGTTGAAAATATCGATGAGGCGATTAGATGGTACAGCGATGGTCTCGGCTTTAGGCTTGTCGAGCGTAGAATGACTCGGGGCGATTCTACGGCAATGGTCTCAGCGGTTATGAGATCGAGAGGTGCGCTCGTCATTCTTGTTCAAGGACTGACACCGGAATCGCAAGTGAGCCGATTCATCGAACACTTCGGACCAGGAGTGCAACACATAGCCTTGGCTGTAACGGACATTGATAAGGCTGTGGCTCGGCTCCACGCTGCCGGTGGAGATACCGATGTGGAAATGATCGAAGAACCTGGTATTCGTCAGAGCTTTCTCCGCCGCGATTCTAGAACAGGTGTCCGTGTGGAGTTGATTGAGCGAAGCGGTGGTAGGTTCACCGACCGTTCGGTAGAGAGTTTATTTCGCGCTTTAGAAAGCCAGGACTTATATTGAATAGCCGATATATCGTACTAGTACTAACGGATTTTGTGGTCTGCAAAAATCTAAGCCGTTGCTTTTCGATAATATGTGATTCAGACTGATTTCGTTATGCTTTATATGGTAGGGAAAACAGTTCTGTTGCAAAAAGTTGAGAGAAATATAGTAACCCTGCGGTCATCTAATTTTTTAGACAGCAATCCCAAAGAGAGACTCGATAGTAAGGATGAAAGCCGTAAGTGATATTAATAGAGTCTATTATGCTACACAATAACTCACATTTTTGGCGACAGAACCGAAATATTGAGATCGGTGATTTTCATTTAATTTAGCGTAGATTTATACAAAGAATTGACATAGATTTCCCGTAGTTATTTCTGTCGTTGACTTCCAGTATCAAGATAGACCAGAGGGCACCCGACGCGAGCAAAAGCCGTCATTCGTGGGAGCTCTTCCTCAAAAAAGCCTTGCTCGATCATCCAGAAAACATCGGCGTTCGGCCCCGGATATACATCTACAACTCCGTCCTTAAGATGGTAATAAGTGTGGATGATAACCGGTATTTCGCATAAAAAGAATCTTGCGTAGCGATCCAGAGTAACTTTGTCTCGAGGCTTTTTTAAAACGGTAATATGCCTTCTTATTTCGGACCAGAAAGCTCCCTGTTGCTGATAACCCATGGCTACTTCCTCTTTCATCCAATCCGGAGTTGCGGCGGAGATTTTAGACCAGTTGATCAGGTTCACATTCTGGCTCTTGGTTCCTCGGATCACCTTTTCTGCTTTCCGTGTTACTTCCCTCGAGAGTTGGTGGATCTTTTCAGATTCATGAGCAGGTAACTCATCCATAGCTAGCTCTGCCATCCGGTTGTAAAGATATGGCTCGTCAACTGCACAGATCAATCCCCGGTGACCACCCCCATCGCATATATTCACAAACCATTTGATATAATCCCGGGTAAACTTGCGATTTTTAATGCTGATGAAGAGGCAGAACAAGCGACCCTCGAATACCTCATGGTCCCAGCAGTTGGTCAGGGTACAGCTTAGTCCTCCGAACTCAAGGTTTTTCGCTAAGACAATGGGAGAATCAGCTCGGCGGGGATCTCGACATTCTGGCATTAGACAACTCCTATTTTCTCTGTAGTTAGAATTAAAGATGCGATAATAGTTGTTCTAGGCACTGGGGTTCTGGGGACTCACTTCCATGAATTCGACTTGGATATATATGACAATTTAAGCTTACGTCTGCGACATATTCTGCCCACTTAAATGGAATCAACAGCGGATCGACGACAGGAACACCTAAAGCGTCTTGAAGCCTTTCACTATACTTATCAGCTGCTGTACAACCCAAAACTATAACTTCTGCATTATCTTTTTCGATTGCTTTTTTTCCACCCCCAAGCATTTTCGAAAAGGATAATTCAACATTCTTTTCCATGTCTTCCACGCATAAATCAAGACTTTGGATCGATGCTAAACTACTTGACATACCGTAACTTAAAATATTTTCTTTTATTCTCGGTATCCATTTGCTCCTTCCCACCAGTACTGAGTAATTATTTCCAAGCGTCAACGCCAAGGACAAACTGGATTGGCATGGGCCTACTACATGCATATTGCCCGATACCTCTCTCGCGGCTCGAAGGCCTACGTCATAAAAGCAGCCGATAATGGCAGCACTGACGCCGTCCTCAGCAATCTCTTTGATTACTTTTACCAGATAAGGGACAGCAAAAGCTTCATAACTTGCGTATTCTAAGTTCCTAATTTGTAGTTCCTTCAACGAAATAATATCTATCACGGTTTCTGCTCGCTTGACGGAGCATAAACGTTGAAGAATCGAAGAGTCGTATTGATCGTCACCTACTGGGTTTATCCAAACTATTTTCATCTAAATACAACCTCCCCGGCGAGCAAGATTCTCATACGGCATCCTGTATTGGACTATCTCTGTCTCCTTCGCTTTGCGCAATTGGTATTGGAGTAAGACATGGTGAAGTGCATCCACGAGATCATCACGGCCCTGATCGGTAAGCAGAGGGATCAGGCTCTGAAAATATTGAAATAAATAATCGTGGCCATCCAGCATCTTCCATTGATCTATGGTAAGGACAAGATCGGCATCCACATAATCTCTCGGAAAGGCTTGACAACCTTTCAGCTTTCCCAAAGCAAGAAGCGCGGTCATGGTTTCGATACACTTTTCACAGGTGCCGCAGTTATTGGTTCCACTTGAATCGTTCTGGCAGACACGGATACTATGCAGGCCGGCTGGCCATTCCGCGACCAGCGATGTCTTGCTGATGCGAGACATGAATAAACCTTGATGTACACAGTCAATGTAAGCGCTACTGAAATTCGGTTCAAGCTGGGGGTGAGATCCCCACGCCCACGGTTCTGGCGGGCTAACACCGTATACTGAGGACGCTATGTAACCTTTGAGAAAATGCCGACTAAAGAACGTGGCGACGGAGCAAAGTACGGCACCTTGCCACTTCTTGTCAAAGAAGTATCCGTCATCAACCAACCACCAAAGATTGGTTCGCACATTTACATGGTCAACCTCGGCGTCGTCGATAGCAGCCTGCACGGCAAGCCTCCTACCGCGGGTTTTCAAATCATACCGGGTAAGTGACATGACTTCGTCTTCGTCAAAGGCAATCGAGACAACCCCATGAATCGAACCAGGGTGATCCGAAGGTATGTATAATTTGTTCCATCGTAGTATCGACAGTGAATCGATTCCGCCGGAGAACAAGGATAATGATTGCTGCCCGAAAGGTTTTAGCACTTCGAGTCCAAGTGACGGCTCAATCTGGGGTGGATCGCCAAATTCTTCTGGATTCCATGACTTAATCACACCAAATACGGTCTGGAGATTGTGCGCCAGAACAGGACAGATTGAACCCTCAATCCACACTCGCTGCTCTCCGAAGCGCCAGGCAGGCAACACACATACTATAAGGAAGGCGTTGGGGTCCGGCCATAGCTTGTCAGCGTACCTTTCTTCGACATCAACAAACAGAGTTAATGGCAAGCGGTCTGCGTCTTCCCAATTGACTGTTGCGTGCACCCGCTTTATGCCGTTTTCATTGCGGATTCCTAGATTAGAGATTCTCATGCTCATCGTCCCGATGGAGCTCTTTTAGCTGGCAACTTTCCTGTTTCATCCCATCGATGAAGGGTTTTAACGCTGATTCCGACTCGTTTGGCAAATTCTTCTGGTCGCATTTCCCTGTTTTCCTTGACATAATGTCAAACATTGTACAGCTTTGTTTATTAAAATCTCTTTCACACAGCTTAATATAGTTTTTTAGATTTTGACTACATACTATATTTAGCGTAATAAATTTGAACTATACGCTATAAGTGGATCTAAACAGAGATAAATACACCATCTATAGTGTTACCGGACCGGAGGAACTAGGGATTTCAACAGCAAACAATCGATTCAATCGATTCAATCTGCTCGCACTATTCGGATATAATTCTTGAGCCCGCAATATTATATCTCGAATTTGATCCTCACGATTGCAGATATCTCCTCCTTGCTCACCGCAGAAATCTTCATTCAGAAATCTAATAAGATCTTCCGCACTCTGCCCTCCTTCTACTTTTTCTAGTTCAACCTCTGTTAAATCTTGTAGGTTCTCTAAATCTTGGATTTTAAGATTCATCTGGTTTGCTCCTTTTATATTTCAATACATTTGAAACACTCACTTTTTCACCATATCATCATTTATAAAATTAACTAATACATTAATCTTTATTAATTTTTGTGCATACTAAAAGTTACACTTGTAAATCTAATTTAATATTTTATAATGTAATAAACTGTATGACTATGGATGCTAAACCTACTTGTAGTAATTTTGGAGTAAGTTTCATACTATAGGAAAAGCAAGCAGTCCCATGAAGGCACTGAATGACAGCATTAGGTCATTAACTTCAGCTTCGCTCTACTGACCAACTACTATAAATAATATCCTTAGCAAGTTTAGCGATGCCAAGGATATCTCTAATCTTTATACCAGTAAGTATGTACTTATTGGCGGCAATTTCCTATCAACGAAATCTATATTTTGTGTAATCTATAAAGCAGAGATACCAGGTATCGAAAAACAGAAAATCCTATAAATAAGTTAATAACCCAATTAATAACATAAATTAACAGTAAGTTGAAATCTTTAAGTGATAACCTTTTTTAGGGTTTTAGGGATTACTCTACTTTAAACGTCTATCATAACAATAAACTACACACTCCGTCAGTATCCTCTGTTACTATCAGTCTTCACATTACATTAAAGATTCACTAGTTCTATTACTCCATCACCTGTCAAGTCAGAATCTAGCGCATCAAATACAGTAATACCAGAATCACCACAATTAAGCCATTTGTGTCTACCTTTACCCCAACGTCTTCCTAAATCTCTGCCTCTACCTCTACCACCTACAACATGATTTAATTCATCAAGAGATAAAGCTTCCAACGTTTCAATGTCTTTTAGGTTACTCATAGGAACCTCCTCAAAAACCAACAATACATTTGTATACAAATCATAAATCTAGATAGTAAATTCCTTTATTAAATTTAGTAAAACCCATCAAACTAGTGGACGTGGGCGTAAATATAACACCCATTCAAAAATATGAAAACCTTTGCGCTAAAAGACTTTTGACTTCCCCTCCTCGGAGGGGTTAGGGGTGGGTGACTTCAGCGCAGCGGCACTAGTAATCTCACCATCCATAAAGTTAGATAGAGTGCCGCCATTATTCAGATGCTCATGTAAGCGGTCTAGCTGTTCCACTATTTCAGGCATTGATTGGCTTCCCAGACAGTTATATGATGGGCGATGTCGCTGCTCCTAATTTAATTGAAATATTTTTATACATCAGATGAAATCTTTTTTTCAGTAGCATGAAACATTACTTTTACAAAATACTAGGTATCAGCATTCTGGGATCGATATTGCCTCTATGCTTACAACTTCCCACTCAAGCAGAAACAACTATTGAACGCATTGAGCGCACAGGAGTTATGCGGGCTGGAGCATGGCAAGATGCTAAACCTTTCGGCTATATCAATGAAAATGATGAATGGGTAGGCTATGGCATCGATATGCTAACGGTGATTCAAAGTCAACTGGAAAAAGCTTTAAAACAATCAATCAAACTGGAACTAGTAGAAGCTAATACCGAAAATCGCTTTGATCTGATAATGAATAATCAGGTAGATATTTCTTGTGGCCCTACCAGTTTTACTTGGAATCGAGAAAAATACATAGATTTTTCCCTGAGCTATTTCGTTACTGGAACTCAATTTCTTGTCCCCAAGGGCAAAAAGCTAGATTCTCTGGAAGATTTACGTGGCTTAGGTATTGGCGTTGAAGCAAATACTACCAATGAGGCTATACTCAAAGCTTGGGATTCTCAACTTAATTTAATCCCAGTAGCAAATCGTAGCGATGGCATAGCCCAATTGCAAGCAGGGAAAATTGATATTTATGCCAGCGATGGGATTCTTTTAGAGGCACTAAAAGCAACTGCAAATAAACCTAATGCTTGGGAAATTATTCCCAAAGATGATTTAATTAATCGCGAATCTTATGCCTGTTTGTTACCGGAAAATGACTCCCAATGGAGGGATTTTGTGAACTACAGTATTCTGCGAGCAATTCAAGGTTATCTTATTGACGATCCTGAATTTAAACAGATGTATGACCAGTGGTTTGGTGAAGCTGGTGTTGTGCCCTATTCCCCAGAAGTATTAACAGAACACTTTCGAGGTATTGTTGATTCAGTAGAAAGGATACCGACAACAGCATTTTAATGATGGCACAACAATTAATTCCAGAGTCTTGTCATAATGACAAACTTACTGAACTCAACAAACTAAACCTACCAGATATTAATTCATTTGGGCCACTACGCTTAGTAATCATCCAAGCAACACCCTATTGTAATCTCGATTGTGACTACTGTTATTTACCCGATCGCTCTAACAAAAAGCAATTATCTCTAAAACTAATAACCCCCATTTTCCACAGGCTCTTAACCAGTTCTTTTGCCAAGAATGCTTTCACTGTTTGCTGGCATGCTGGAGAACCGCTTACTGTTCCGTTGAGCTTTTATCAATCAGCTTTTGAGATCATTAAAAACTTAGAACTGAAAATTTCACCTCAAAACCCTAAAATAACCTATTCTATTCAAACTAATGGGATATTAATCAATCAAGCATGGTGTGATTTATTCAGGCAATATCCCGTGAAAATTGGTGTCAGCTTAGATGGGCCAGCTTTTATCCACGATAGTCACCGTAAAACTAGAACTGGATTGGGCAGCCATGCAAGCACAATGAAAGGGATTAAGTTACTTCAACAAAATAAACTAGATTTTCAGATTATTGCAGTAGTAACAGCCAAATCTCTAGATTATCCCGATGAAATTTTTCAGTTTTTTCGTGACCATAATATTAATCGAGTAGCTTTTAATATTGAAGAAGTTGAAGGAATTAACCGTGATTCTTCCCTTAAACTCAATGACCATAGAAAGCGATTTCAGTCTTTTTTTCAAAGATTTTGGGAATTAACAATAGCTACCCAAGGGGCTTTTCAAGTACGAGAGTTTGAACAAATTAGCTCCTTAATTCTTACAGGACAATCAAGAAGACAGAATCAGTTATCTCATCCTTTCTCAATTATTAGTATTGATACCCAAGGAAATTTTGCTACTTTTTCACCAGAATTATTGGCAATGCCTAGTAAGGATTATGGTGATTTTATCTTAGGTAATTTGCAACAGGATTCTTTGGAATCTGTCTGTACAACCAAAAAATTTCAACAAATTTACCATGATATTTTTCAAGGAGTAACCCAATGTCAGAATGATTGTGAATATTTTAGTTTATGTGGTGGAGGTGCTCCCAGTAATAAATATTGGGAGAATAATACTTTTGCCAGCACAGAAACCATGGCCTGTCAATATAATAAGCAAATTATTGCTGATATTGTCTTACAAGGTATCGAATATTATTTAGGACTATAAATTAGGACTATAAATATTTATAAAAAAGCAACTTAACATGAAAATAACTACTAAAATAGGCTATCTTGGATTATTAATTATTCTGGCATCTTTGGATACTACTGTGGCAGAAGCTAAAGTAGCTCAAACTCCTCAAACAATCTCAGAACGTTTAACTAAAATTCAACAAAAACTTCAAGTCAACCGTCAAAAATTAGCAAATGTTAATCCAGAAAATATTGATGCTATTGACGCTGAATTACTAACAATTTTTGGAGATTTTGCTGATTCTCCTCTCTTTGGAGACTTTGGTGATGCGCCTATAATCGCACCTTTCGGGGATTTTGCCGATTCACTTCCTTTTGGAGATTTTGCTGATGCATGGTAAAGAAATTAACGAAACATAGTAATTTACTTTGAGTATAAGTTAGTCTGGTTGACTGACAATCAGAAAAGCTTTAGAAGAAAAATGCAGTGGCATAATCTGTTTGGATATACAACCAATGGGTACTTGCGTGACAAACTTGTTGTAAAAAAAAACTACAAGAGGTTGCTTATTTATGAGATATAGGCGAAGCTAATGTCCAAAAAGTTCCGAGTTGTTAAACCTAAATTACTGATACTAGACTAAAATTTAAAAACTTTAACAAAATTACTATAACTACTCAAACCTAAACTAAAAATCTTAATCTAGAATAAAACAACACTCCTAGAAGGGCTAATTAATCTACCATTATGAATTTATTTTATTTTCTTTTACGTTCTTCTTGGGGCATGGTAGCGATCGCTATTTGCACGGGATTCTTAAGTGGTGGCAGTAGTGCAGGTCTGATTGCTCTAATTAGCCGTGCTGCTGCTCGTGACCCTGGTTCGTCTTTATCCACTACAGTTTGGGCTTTTATTGGACTAATCATCGTTGTGTTAATTACCAGTATTATTTCTCAAGTAATGCTGATTCGCCTCTCGCAGAATGCAGTCTTGCAATTACGGATGCGCTTAAGTCGTCAGATTCTCTCTTCTGAGTTGAGCCATCTTGAAGATTTAGGCAATCCTCGACTGTTGGCAACCCTGACAGAAGATGTTCAAGCAGTGGCTAATGGGGTTCATGAGATGCCGTTCCTCTTCATCAATCTAGCGATCATTTTGGGCTGTATGGCGTACATCACATGGTTATCCTGGTTGGTAGTCGTGATGGTGATTGGTCTAGCAGTAGTGGCAATTGGCAGTTGTCAATGGCTGTTGAACAGAGGAACCAAAATGCTCGCTCTCGCCCGTGCAGATCAAGATACCTTGTATGGGCATTTGGGCTCGATCACTGGAGGAATCAAGGAACTCAAGCTGCACTACAGACGACGTCAAGTCTTCCTAGAAAACCAACTGCTGTCAACTGTTACGATGTTCCGTCGTCATAACGTTAACGGTTTGACACTTTTCGCTACAACTTCGAGTTGGGGTCAACTCATATTCTTTTTCTCCCTGGGCTTTGTAATCTTCGTATTGCCCAATCTATTATCAATTTCTCCCCAAACTCTCTCGGGTTTTATTTTGACCTTTACCTATTTGATGTTGCCGATGGACAACATCATTAGTAAGCTACCTGTATTTAGTCGAGCTAGTATTGCCTTAGAAAAAATTGAATCTCTAGGTTTATCTCTAGCTAGTCGAGCAGAAACCTTAACTTTGCCTCCAGAACAAAACAAATCTTGGCAATACTTAAAACTTGACGGTGTAAACCATACTTACCGTACTGACGAACCAGAAAGCAACTTTAACTTAGGTCCGGTTAATATCAAATTTGCTCCTCAAGAGATCGTTTTTATTGTGGGCGGAAATGGTAGTGGTAAATCTACCCTTGCTAAACTCATTACGGGACTTTACATTCCTGAAGTAGGGGATATCATCTTTGATGGGGAGCCAATTACAGAACAAAATCGTGAATGGTATCGTCAACATTTTTCGGTGGTTTTTTCTGACTTCTACTTGTTTGAAGACCTGTTAGGATTAGAGGATAATAATTTAGATATTCAAGCCCAAAGATATCTCGAACTACTTCAGCTAGACCATAAAGTGAAAGTAAAACATGGTAAACTTTCGACCACCTCACTTTCTCAGGGACAGCGTAAAAGGTTGGCTTTACTCACAGCTTATCTAGAAGACCGACCAATTTATCTATTTGATGAATGGGCAGCTGACCAAGATCCCATATTTAAGGAAATCTTCTACTGCAAATTGTTACCATTTCTGCGAGATCAGGGGAAAACTATCTTGGTAATCAGCCATGATGACCATTATTTCCATGTAGCAGATCGGATGATTAAGCTCGACTATGGTCAGGTTGAATATGATAAAGATTTTTGAACAATGTCTTAAAATACTTTCATTATAGACTCTCTTTGACTATGAAATTCGAGTTCGACCCTAACAAAAGTGCCAGCAATAAGATTAAGCATGGCATCGATTTTATCGAGGCTCAAGCTCTGTGGCAGGATAAGAATGCTATCGAATTCGATATCAAGAACATCAAAGGAGAAGAACGAGTTCTCATAGTTGGTAAAATTGCTAATAAGTTATGGACTGCCGTAGTTCATTACAGAGAAGGGCGTATCAGAATTATTTCGGTTCGCCGATCCAGAAAATTGGAGGAAAGATATTATGTCCAACAAGGTAATTAGCACTGAAGAATTTGATAAAAAATTCGATGACGGAGAAGATATTTCCGAATATATAGACTTTGATTCGGTACGTTCTCTTAATGCTGAACAAAAACAGATCAACCTTGAGCTGCCTTTGTGGATGGTTGAAGGTTTGGATAAAGAAGCTCAGCGCTTAGGAGTTACCAGACAATACGTCATCAAAACATGGCTCGCTGAAAAACTAGGATAAATTCAACTTAATAAAGTAGGTGTTAAATGCCCTAGATAAGATGTACTTTCTTTATGCTCGACTCTAACAAAATTCAATCTATTGCTGAATCTTATTCTGCCCAAGAACTTTTTGCAGCCCTAGTTTGGCAACGTAGGTTTAATTAATTTAACGGGGAAGAAGTAATTGTTGATCTCTCCAAGCATCCAGAATTATGGGCAAGTTTTATTTTTACTAAACCGATTTTTGCTCCAGATAAAGATGGATTAAGTTTTAGTGGCGTGATTGATGTTCTCCTCGCAATGGCTAACTATCGTATTATGGCAGAGCATAGAGATGTTAGTTCTTTTATCTATCATGCCGATACTCTATATCTCTTGACAGAAAACCAAGACACAATTGTATCTCAGCTTATGGACTTGGGAAAAAAATGGCAAGCTGACTCAGTTGAGGTGACAGATGGCACTAATGCTGATTTTGGGTGGAAACTTCAGGGTCGATTGAGAACGAGGTTAGAAGGCGCATTATTTGAGGAGCAGATTAAGCAGAGTCGCGATGCAATAGTTATTTCCTATTGGTGGAATTGATTCAGATAGGATGCACTCAACAAGATTTGGGACTCTTCCAGCAGAGATGGTCAAGCTCTGAAATTTTTGTAAAGCCAAACTTTTATTGATGTTAGTGTAAAATCCCTTATAGACAACTTAGTTTATACTTAATTTGCGATCGCATATCTCAAGAGTGGGGATTCTGCATATCATAAAATTCAAGAAACCCTATCATACCAACCAGACTTCATAGTTTATAATTTATTGTTCTTACTTTTAATGATCTTGGCAAATTAGTAATGCGTGTATTTGTTACTGGTGGTACTGGTTTTATCGGATCTAACCTAGTTAGATTGCTCCTCAAACAAGGATATACAGTAAGAGCTTTGGTACGTCCTACTAGTAAGCTAGATAATCTGGACTCTTTAGATGTCGAAATTGTCACAGGCGATCTCAATGATGAGAACTTAGGACAAAAGATGCAGGGATGTCAGGTGCTATTTCATGTCGCGGCTCATTATTCTCTTTGGCAAGCAGATCGCGAAGCTGTTTATCGCACCAATGTGTTAGGCACTCGCAACGTATTGGCAGCAGCACGCCAAGCCGGGATCGAACGGACTGTCTATACTAGTTCAGTAGCAGCGATTGGCGTAGGAAAAGACGGCATCGCAGTTGACGAAACTCATCAAAGTCCTGTAGAAAAATTAGTCGGTCATTACAAAAAATCTAAATATTTTGCTGAACAAGAAGCCTTCAAAGCCTATCGAGCAGGTCAAGATCTAGTCATTGTCAATCCCAGTACCCCTATCGGTGCCTGGGATATCAAGCCCACCCCAACAGGGGAAATAATTTTACGGTTTCTGCAACGCAAAATGCCCTTTTATGTCGATACAGGTTTAAATTTAATCGATGTAGAAGATGTGGCTTGGGGACATCTCTTGGCATTAGAAAAGGGCCAAAGCGGCGATCGCTATATTTTAGGTAATCAAAATTTAACTCTCAAAGCAATACTAGATCACTTAGCTGAAATCACTAATTTAAAGGCACCACAAAACTCTCTACCTCACTTTGTACCTTATACTTTTGCCTGGATTGACGAGTTGATTTTAGGATCTTTGGGAAAAAAACCTTCTGTTTCTTTAGATGGAGTCAAAATGGCACGACAAAAAATGTATTATGATGCGACGAAAGCTGTCAGAGAATTAGGTTTACCTCAATCTCCGATCAAGCCTGCGTTGCAAAAAGCAGTAGCGTGGTTTAACGGCAATTCTCATTTTGACCAGAAAAAAGTACGGTAACTGCAGACTGCTTTCAAGTTTAAGACCTTTAAAGAAAAATATACACTTTAATGTAATATTGACGATAGCAATGATGAATATTTGTTGTATCCTTTGATCTTACCTAAATAAATAGATTTGTCGGTAAAAATTGAATAACCATTAGACAAGTCACGACTGCTTTAAACATCTGTTTTTCTGTAAGCATTGATTTTCTTCAAACAAGCGATCTTTTCGAGATTCGTACAGCGGGGCGCAACATTTTGACCTCAACTTTTATCGTAGTATTGTTGTGAATATTACCAGCAATGATCTGAAAAAAATTTAAAGCTAATCTCAAAACAGTTGACAACTGCTATATTAATGGTAGGGACACCAGCCACGTTCACAGCCATGACTCCTGCGAGCCCAGATAAATAAGATAAATAAAGTGTGATGGTGTCCTCTTCGGTTCCTACCATCTGGTTAAACCCTGTGCAGCTGCTTCGCTACCAAGATTTCATCTTTTAATTAGTAATAATATTTAAGCATTTAGCAGTCAGATTAAATTCTGTTGATATATGATGCTAATAAGTTTGGTAAGACAGAAGGATTTTGGTCTTATCAGGAAAAGTATGTTTTTAGAATAGGATTTAGTATCAGAAATTGTAATTTACAAAATAGTGAAACAAAAACAAATTAATAACAAGCAAGGATTAATTATTCTGGCAATAATTTGGTTAAGTGGAGTTATCTGCGATCGCGTTTGGTTTTTTCTCGATAATTCTGTACCTGCTTGGGATCAAGCTGACTATCTTAATGGGGCTTTAAACTATTGGCATGCCTTACAAAATCCCCAATGGTTTGAGGGAGATTGGTGGCGTAGTTTTTGGTTACTTTCTAATAAAATTCCGCCATTACATTATATTTTGACGACACCCTTTATAAATATTTGGGGAACTAGTGCTGATGCTGCTAGTTTGAGCATGATTTTTTACAATGGTTTGTTATTGATTTCTGTCTATGGTTTAGGATTAATTTTATTTAACGTTAATGTCGGTTTATGGGCAGCAGGATTATGTCAAGTCTTGCCAGGATTATATTATTATCGTTTAGAATTTTTACTAGACTATCCTTTAACCTCTATTGTTACTTTTAGTTTTTATTTGTTAACTGTGTGGCAAGTTAGCAAGAAAAAATCTTGGCTAATCGCGATCGCGTTTGGCTTAAGTTTAGGATTTGCCTTGTTACTTAAACAAACAGCATTATTCTTTTTATTGGTTCCAATTATTTGGGCATTTTGTGCCTGTCTTAAAGATCGTCAATGGTTGCGGGTTAGCCAACTAATTACTGCATTCTTTGCTAGTACAATAGTTTTTTATCCTTGGTATCGCACCAACTGGTTATTAATTTTAACTTCAGGAAAAAGAGCAACTTTAGATTCTGCGATCGCAGAAGGAGATCCTGCACTTAATAGCCTTAATGCCTGGACGTATTATCTAAAAATCTTACCTTATTTATTATCTTGGCATATTTTAATTATTCCTCTTGTGGGAATTTTACTCTATTTAATTTATAAATTAATTGGCAAAAATTTATTTTTCTCTCCATCTATCTCTCTCCAAAATCTGAAATGGCTAATAATTTACTTGATAGGAGGTTATTTATTATCGTCTTTCAATATTAATAAAGATGCCCGATATATTTTACCTCTACTACCTGTGCTGTCTTTAATAATCGCGATCGCTTTATTATCTTGGAAAGGAAGAGGGCAAAAAGTAATTTGTTGGGGGACGATCAGCTTATCGATTATTTTGATGTTATTAAATATCTTTCCTTTAGGCTTCAACTTTATTCCCAATACCTTAAGTCCTCGCGTTCAACATTATCCTTATTTGGGAACTAAATATCCTAACGCAGAAGTTATCGAGGAAATTCTTAAAACATCTAGTTATTTGCGAACAACTCTAGGTGTTTTACCTTCTACCCCGACAATTAATCAGCATAATTTTTCTTTTTATGGAGGACAAAATAACTTTCAAGTAGTAGGAAGACAAGTAGGAGTTAGACTCGAAGAGGTTCCCCAAGATGCTAATTCCCTTGATTGGTTTCTGACCAAAACTGGCGATCAAGGTTCAATTCCTGAAGCCCAGCAAGCAATTACTAATTTAGTAGAAACAGGTGGAGATTTTAAGTTACAAAAAGATTGGCAACTACCTGATAATAGTACTTTAAGGTTATATCATCGCCTTCAACCACTAGTTATAGTTAAAAAATCAGAAAATTCTGTTATTAAACAAGCAGCAAATAATATTAGAGAAAAAATCAAACTAAATAAACTTATTATTCCTGAGGTAGTTCCTCCAGGCATTCCTATTCCTGTTACTTATCAATGGCTAGGAACATGGGAACAGTTACAACAAGGGATAGTGTTATTAACTTGGCAGTTAGATAAAGATATTTCCTCACCTGCCACAGAAGAGAATCAAGTTCAAAATTCTTCTTGGTTGCACGATCATGGAATTGGCATGGGCATGTTAGATAGCAGCAAAAATAATATTAAAGATATCAACCAAAACAGATTTCAAGTAATAGAAAATACGGCAATGCTAACTCCCCCAAATCTTATTTCAGGAAACTATAAATTAACAGCAACTTATCTCAATCGCCAAACCAAAGAAACTTATCCCATATCTATTCCTAATCAAAAAATTACCATTGATCCCAATGCTCCAGAAATCCCCGCGCCAGAATTAGATTTAGTTACCCAATTACGCAACATTGCTCCCGATATGGAACAAGGAATATCAGGACTAGAACCGATATTTGCTCAAACTGCTCGCATTAATCAATATGATGGTAAACAGGACTATTTAAAACAAACAGAATTAGCATTATCCTCTCGATTGAAACAAGATAATATTACTCAGCAACAAAGATTAGATTGGACTTACACAGTGGGTTTAGCTCAAGTATTGCAACAAGATGTTATAGGCGCGATCGCATCTTTTAAAAGTCTCACTCAACTAGATAGTAATAATCCCTATAATTATGCTTATCTAGCTTTTGTTTATCTCTACGATTGGAAACCAAAATTAGCAGCAAAAGAATTAAATATTGCCTTGAAAATAAATTATAATATTCCCGAAATTAAAACTTTAAGTGGTGTAGCAGCAATCATGCAAGGAAATTTAGTTAAAGCCTGGAAATTGCTTAAATAGTTGCTAGTGAGTATTTTCAATAGCTACCAGTCTCTGGTTGACGCTCAATTTCCTCCTTATCCAATCCCAGAACATCACAGAAAGTATCAACTACTTCATGTTCTGGCTGGCTGAAACTGCAATCTGCCTTGGCAATAACCAAACATATACGCAGTAGCAGAGATGCTAATTCTTGATCTCCCGATAATTTACTAATTGCTTCTAATACATTGGCTTTCCCTAGCTGGGGATTGTTAGAGATGGTTTCGGCATAGACGCAAAAAATGTCAGCTGCTTCGTTAGGCTCAAAAACTTGGAGTTGTTTAACATGGTCGAGAATATAATCGCGAGCCATCAGTTCGGCAAAGCTAATCTCTCCATCCGCTAAAGCCAACATAGCACTGGCTCCCATTGCCGCTTCAAGAAATTGCCGATCACGAACTTTTTGATCGTGCTTGGCTAATAAAGCTTTGATACCATTAAATATTCCCGTCATTTTCTTGCTCCTAAAAAATTATTAAGCTATGTGGTGTTAATTTAATGCTGTTTAATTCTATTGTTTTTATGGTCTTAGAGTTGAGGAACAATAGAAGAATTAAAATTTGAGATAACTTTATCATTTAAACTGCATCTACTTTGAAAATTGTAGTTTTTCTTATTCTGGATTAAGGTGTTTTTTGATCCATAAGCGAGCTCCCAAAGCGGAGCAATGCCAGATCGTGGACATTCAACCATGTAGCATATCGGTGTAGTATGCATCTGATGTTGGAAATCAGCCATAGTATCAATTAAAACTTATTCAGTTTGAAACCTGAAATTTTAAATATGAACGCAGCTTATATTGCAAATTAAGCAAGTTCTATCTACGAAGTTAATTTGTAACAAATATTAAAGTTTTTAACTTTTGATAACTAATGTTTGTTTTGTTTTTACTTCAGATTATCCTGATGATATATTCTTTCTTTAAGCAATCGATAAATTGAGAAAAAATCATCAATTGATGACATTTTCTTAAACTAATATTAACTTTAAGATCAAGAATAAAAACTTTAAATAAAAACTCCCAAAAAGCCATGAAGAGCTATTTTGATATTTCTAGATATTTCCGTCCAAAGTTATCGAAATTAACCAGAAAATAAATTTCATTTTAATTAAGCGAATTTTGACTGGTTCCACGGCTATTTTGAATCTTAATTTTTTGTCAGAGAGACCCCGCCGTGAAACGACGGAGCTTCCTCTGACTTCGTCAATACTCTAATGTGGAGCTCCTTCGGGTAAAGCTGCCCCTTCGCGTCAGTATTACTTCTCTTGTTAAAGGGCTGTCTTTTGCGGTGGAGACCTCCGAGGGGTTTTGACTGCGAAGGGAGAAGGAGACTTTTATTGATTAATTAGTTAATATCTTTATTTCATTCTACTTATATTGAAGCCTCCTTAGAGCGCTCTTCAATTTATTTTGCTCAACTAATTACTTAAAATTCAAGAAAATTTTTACTTGATTCAAGTGAGAAACACCATGGTCTTAAATAAAACAATTCGTCTAAGATTACCTTTCAAAGCACCTTGGATTAAACAGTCCCAACTATTATGGTGGTTAGAAATTAAGACAGCTCAACCCTTATGTACTTATTACTTTGGCCCTTTTGTTAGTCGCCAAGAAGCTATGGTTCATCAAGCTGATTATGTCGAAGACTTAGTTAATGAGCAAGCTAAGGGAATTACCATTAAGCTGAAACAATGCCAACCAAAGGAGTTAACTATTTGTAGCGATCCATAATTAGAGTGATATTGCCTTTCTGCTCGTCCATAAAACAAGGATTTGAAAGGGTTAGTCGCTTCTTAATGAAGTTTTTTAGGGGTGAGATCTCCAGATCGCACTTCATTTCTTCATAATTTAAAGATAATATTCGCTGCCCTGTCCTAAATGCCTCTTATATCATTTCAGGTAATTTCTGGTAAAGAATATCCCATTGACGCTTGCGAAGCTCTACCCGAAGGGTCTCCGCAAGGGAACGCCGACCGAGCAAGGGAACGCGCGAGTTGCGACGTAGGGGCGCATCGCGATGCGCCCCTACAGGTGCCTGATAAATCTGATCAAAACTTGGTAAAAATATTTCGAGAAATCACCTCAGTTTTTAAGTAAGACAGATTTTGTGTAGGGGAGATAGGATAGTGTGCGAAGACAAAAGAGAAAATGAGAAAACAAAAAACTTGACTCCCCACCCTTCCTTGTCTGACCCCTATCCCCACACCTCCGTTTCCCCACACACTTCCTTCTCCGTCTCAATCTGGTTTCTGCCATCTGCCGCCAAAAAAGATACGGGAAACCCTACCTATGGATATATAGCCATTTAAGGCAAGCAATTGTTACATTTATTTACATAGTGAAACGAAAAATGAGAGTTTAAAAATCATGCTAACTATTCTTGTAAGTGTTTTCGTCGTTGGCTGGGTAGCTGCTTCAATTATTGGTACCCAAGCATATTTCAGAGGCGAACAAACTAAGCCTATTCACGAGCGTAATTTAAAATCTGACTCTTTTGAACAATTAGCACAAGTAGTTACAGGTCAAGAAACTAATCATGGAGAAAGAGTTTTGGCTTATGGTTTAGATTCCTATGGCAGTAACAATTTATAAAAATCAAAGATAGTTATAAACTTAGAAGATTTTTTCTAAATCGCCAGCTAGCATAATAATCATATAGATCACAAATTTTACTTAATACGATAGTGGAATTAAAGCAGGTTATTATCGCTTACAAGGCAGGACACGATCGCAGTAAACAATGGGCGGAAAAATGCGCCCAAGAGCTAGAAAATCTTCAATGTCATGTATTATTGGGACCAAGCGGGGTAAAGGACAATCCTTATCCCGTTTTTTTGGCTTCTGCTGCTACTAAAATCGATCTCGCTGTAGTGTTAGGAGGCGATGGTACAATCCTCGCAGCAGCTAGGCATCTTGCCCCAGAAGGCATTCCTATTCTTGCTGTCAATGTCGGCGGTCATCTAGGTTTTTTAACTGAACCCTTTGAATTATTTAAAGATACCCCAAAAGTTTGGCAGCGTTTAAAATCAGACATTTACGCAGTTCAAAAAAGAATGATGCTAGAGGCGAGATTACATGAAGGTACCGATCTAGCGAATCTGCAAGCTGTGAGTGAAACTTTCTTTTGTCTTAATGAAATGTGTATTAAGCCTGGCAGTGAAGATCGGATGCCTACTTCAATTTTGGAAATGGAAGTAGATGGTCAAATAGTCGATCAATATAGTGGTGATGGTTTAATCGTAGCAACTCCTACGGGATCTACAGGATATACGGTGTCAGCTAATGGTCCTATTTTACATGCTGGAATGGAAGCGATCGCAATTACCCCAATTTGTCCTCTCAGTCTTTCCAGTCGTTCTTTAATTCTTCCTCCTGCTAGTATTGTCAGTGTTTGGCCTTTAGGTGATTATGAAATCAATACTAAATTATGGACAGATGGAGCATTAGCTACCAAAGTTTGGCCTGGACAGAAAGTAATCGTGAGAATGGCAAATTTTCAGGCCAAATTTATCCTTTTAAGAGAAACTTATTCTTTTTATCAGACTTTAAGAGATAAATTACAATGGGCCGGAACTAGGGTTCATTATGATGATAATGGCAGCCATAAAAGATAAGGATAAGTACTTAGAGTTGTGTATAGAGTTAAAAACTGTTAAAAACTATAGGTTAAAGGGTGAGAAAATAGCCTTTTACTTTTTCCCTTTAACCAAGCCCAACTTGACTCTTGATGAAGTATCATTGAACTCACGTAGTTTTTATTAGTTCAACACCAGAAAAAGAAGGCAGAGGGCTGATTAGACTAATTCAATAATGCATTTCATCAATTGATAAAAAACCGTCATATTGACACTCCCCATGTCTAAAGGCGAGGGGATTCTTGGCTCAACGAGTCTCCGTTAGACGGCAGGCTTGCGCCAACTGCCCAAGAGGGAGTCTCTCCCCAAGCGTAGATTCCTGTATGCCCTACAGTATTTAATCCTCTTCGCAGGATATTGATAGCAGCATTAACATCTCTGTCCTCGAGATACCCACACTCGCAAACATGAGTTCTTGTAGAAAGAGATTTTTTGACTACAGCACCACAGTTAGAGCAAATTTGGCTGGTATGGTGCGCTGGTACTGCTACTGTCGCTTTCCCATACTTGTGTCCAAAATATTCTAACCATTGCCTAAAGGTTGACCATCCTGCATCAGTTATCGACTTAGCTAATTTTCGATTTCTAACCATGCCTTTGACATTTAAGTCTTCATAGGCGACCAAATCGTTAGACTGGATTACGCAGTATGCTGCTCGTTTGCAATACTCTTGACGCTGCCTACTTACTCTTAAATGCTTCCGTGCATATTTATTTCTAGCTTTGTGATAATTAGAAGATTGCTTTTTACCTTTTTGATACTTTTTGGACTTTTTCCTATTAGCTCTACTTAGCTGCTTTTCCGCTTTCCTGTAAAATTGAGGAATTGGCTCTAAATGTCCGTTTGAGTCGGCATAAAATTCTTTTAGCCCAACATCAATTCCTAAACATTTTTGAGTAACAGGAAAAGGTTTTACTGTATCTTTAGGGTCTAATTTTAAAACAAACTGAACATAGTATCCATCAGCACGCTTGATGATCCTACATCTTTTGAACTGCTCTAATTGAAAATAGTTTAAATCCCTGCTAACAATTAACTTGACTGTTCCGATCCCCTTTTTATCGGTAAAAGTTATACGTTTTCTATCCTCAGAAAGCTTCCATCCAGAAACTTTATACTCGACAGAACGTGAGTGTTTCTTGAATTTAGGGTAACCCTGTCTTGGTGCGCTACCAGATGCGTCTTTCGCCGCCCTAACCCTAAAGGGTACCCCTTCGGATAAGGATACCGCTCCGCATAACGCGGGGTCTCGACGCTTCTGGCAATTATCAAAAAAGCGACTGATACTCGACAACGTTCTTTCAACAGCGCATTGTGTCGCATGAGAGTTTAAGTCTCTTACAAACTGATACTCTTTTCTGAGTTGAGTATTGTATTTGTAGATGTCGTATTTTCCTACACCACGATTATCCATCCAATAACGAAGACATTTGTTTCGGACGAATTGTGCCGTTTTGATTGCCTCGTCTATAGCTAGACATTGATGGGGTTTTGGGTTACGAACTTTAAACTCTAAAACAAACATTGTGACGTTGGTATGTATAGCGTCATTGTAGCCTAAAAATCAAGACAGGTCGGGAATAGAATTCCCTTCGTTTACCCAGCTTCGTGTTCTGGGCTTACCCCATGCCTGAAGTCAGGGGCTTGCGCTCTGAGGTCTTTCGGTCAAAATAAGAAATAACGCTGTGCCATGGGTAAAACCTTGGCAGGTTCGCAGGTTAGTAGTTCCCCATCTGCTCTTACCTCATAGGTTTCGGGATTGACTTCTATATTGAATAAAGCATCATTTAATTTCATATCTGTTTTACTGATATTGCGAGTCTTACTAACAGCAACTGCAGGGGTTTTGAGCCCAATTTGTTCGGGGATTCCTGCCTCTAGTGACGCTTGGGAGACAAATGTTAAAGAGGTCGTGGAAGTTGCGCCACCAAAGCTACCAAACATGGGACGCATATACACTGGTTGGGGAGTTGGAATACTCGCATTGGGATCGCCCATTTGCGACCAGGCGATCGCGCCCCCTTTAATGACAATTTCTGGTTTGACCCCAAACATAGCTGGTTTCCAGAGGCAGATATCGGCTAGTTTGCCTGATTCAATGGAACCAACATAATCGGCAATACCATGCATAATAGCGGGATTAATGGTGTATTTGGCGATGTAGCGTTTAGCGCGGAAATTATCGGCTACTTCCTCTGTAGGAGCAGATAAAACGTCTCTTTGTACTTTCATTTTGTGAGCGGTTTGCCAAGTACGAATAATTACTTCTCCCACTCTACCCATGGCTTGAGAATCAGAGGCGATCGCGCTAAAGGCGCCCAAATCGTGTAAAATATCTTCGGCGGCAATTGTTTCTTTGCGGATTCTAGACTCGGCAAAGGCTACGTCTTCGGGAATGCTTTTATCGAGATGGTGACACACCATTAACATATCGAGATGTTCTTCTAAGGTGTTAACGGTAAAGGGACGAGTCGGGTTAGTCGAAGAAGGTAAAACGTTACTCAAGGCGCAGACCTTAATAATATCTGGTGCATGTCCCCCTCCTGCACCTTCGGTATGATAGGTATGAATTACTCGGTCTTTAAAAGCAGCGATCGTATTTTCCACAAAACCAGCTTCATTGAGGGTGTCGGTATGGATCGCTACCTGCACGTCATATCGATCGGCAACACTAAGACAAGTATCGATCGCAGCGGGAGTTGTTCCCCAATCTTCGTGCAGTTTTAAACCCATGGCCCCAGCTCGAATTTGTTCTGCTAATCCTTCTGGTTGGGCACTATTACCCTTGCCCAAAAAGCCTAAATTCATTGGAAAAGCCTCGGCAGCTTGTAGCATCATCCAGATATTCCACGCTCCAGGAGTACAGGTAGTAGCATTCGTACCCGTTGCTGGCCCGGTACCTCCGCCGAGCATGGTGGTAATCCCAGAAGCGATCGCCGTTTCGATTTGTTGGGGGCAAATAAAGTGAATATGGCTATCGATGCCTCCTGCCGTAACAATATGTCCTTCCCCGGCAACCGCTTCGGTAGCGGGACCAATAATAATATCGACGTTATCTTGAATATAGGGATTACCCGCTTTGCCAATTTTATAGATCTTGCCGTCTTTAATCCCAATATCGGCTTTAACTATTCCCCACCAGTCGAGAATTAATGCGTTGGTAATCACCATATCTACCGCACCGTCTTCCCGGGATATGGGAGATTGTCCCATGCCATCGCGGATTACTTTGCCCCCACCAAACTTAACCTCGTCACCGTAGCTAGTACAATCCCGTTCTACCTCGATAAATAATTCCGTATCTGCCAAACGAACGCGATCGCCTACTGTGGGTCCAAAGGTATCGGCATAGGCCCGTCGATCCATACGATAACTCATAATTTTAATTCCTCTTGATCTTGTGATGTACTTTTGATGAAGGCTCAGAAGTAAGGCTGATTAATTAGCAAACAACCTCTGAGGCAATTTTGGATGTTGCATTTGAGCGATATCGATCGAAGGAGTACCAGACCACATCTGCTCTAGCTTCATCGATGCCGCAGTTGACCAGACTGCCTCAATATCTGGTGCTAGCTGGTGTAAAACTTGCTGTGCTTGTATATGTCCCAAAACACTCAAACGAATAGCTGCGCCCAATATACTAGTAACCAAACCGTGTAAAAAAGCCAATACAGCATCTCGTTCGCTCAAACTGGCGATCGCAGCAACTACACCAAAAATAACTGGATGCAAACAGTGTATCTTTCCTTGAGCCGCCTCTCGATTGAGGATTTCTAATCGTTCATCTTGCCAAGTGGCACTAGCCACCATGAGCAAAGCCCGTCCACTTTGACGCTGGGTTGCTCGATTTTTCGCGATCGCAGTTTGGACAAATAGTTGTCTATCGGCTTGTCTTACTGCCTCTAGATTGGCTTTTTTACTACCTCGATGACCGTGAATTAATGCTACTACATCAGTCACTCCTACCTTGTTACGTAACAAGAGCTGCAAAAAAATTTGCAATTCTGGCACTGACTGAATTTTTCCTGTTTGAACTAAGGTTTCTAGCCCATGGGAGAGGGTAAAAGAACCAGTTGGAAAAAACGAATCAGATAACTGCATTAAGGCCAGTTGCTGGGGTATTGGAGACTGAATCATGGGCTATGGTGGCGATGGGGGGAAAAATGGAGCTGTTGTTGGGGCGATCGCGATTCATAATCGATTCTCAAACCAGGAATGTGAAAATCGCCAATAGTCTTTTCAACTATGGCGGCATCTACTATTAGCTGAAGATAAATTTTATTATTGCGGATAATTATGGGCCAGTGATGATTGCCCAAAACGTGACCTAGATGCACCAATTCGATAGCGCGACCTGCTACAGGTTCGGTAAAACTCAAGACCATCAATCTTTGCTCTTGCAGATGAATCAGGAGTAGATTACCAGATTCAGTGACCAAGACATCTTCTGGACGCAGCGACCAATCTCGACTTTTAATAATACCTATAGTGATACCAGAGGTAGATCGAGCCTGAATTCTTCCTTTGCCGCTATCGGTTGGACTCAAATATACTTCTAAACAATGGTTTTGAGCCCTGGCTGATTTTACCCTTTGGGCTAGGCTAGTATCCTCTGTGAGATTGCCTAGATAATTTTGTGCTATTTCGATCTTCTCATTTATCATCGTTCAATAAAAGGTCAAATTCCTTTGTTCAAATTCACAATTTAAGTTACTACTTCACGAAGTCAGAGGAAGCCCTGTCGTTTGACGGGGGGGTCTCTCTGACAATAAATTTAGGGCTATTGAAAGCTTTGCCCTTTAGGGCCTACCCTACCGTGTACACATAAGTCTCTTGTGTTTCATCTCTAAGATTTTTGCCCCCTTGTATCTTGAATTTAGTATCTAGAATCCTGATACTTTAAAAGAAGTAGTAGACCGTCGGCGACGCGGGGTCGAGACCCTTCGGGTAGAACTGCCCCTTCGGGTAGAGCTTCGCAAGCGTCAATTCTGGGGGACTTTGAAATTCTTGTTCCCCCAAGGGTGGTGCGTTCCAAAACATAGATCCGTGTTGCCAGCAAAGTTGTCTTAAGGAACGCACCCTACAAGATCGCGATCGCGCTATCTAGAGCCTGCCATTCATCCCTACTCACGCTATTGGGATCTTGTTGCGCTCTTTGCACCACATTCGATAAGGGTGCAAAACTTGAAGTTGGTGCCTGCTTCCCACTTACGCTTGTCCGATGGTTTAAGGGGGAAGTTTTGCGAGATATTCGCTGACGGTACATAGGTCATCTCCTGCCAAGAGCTAATTATTGTTTTTCCCAGGCATATTAAACTGTAATTCTGTTGTACTCAATTCTTTGTTGCTTTTCTTATTTTAGAATGATTGCCGTCCTTCGAGCGTACTTTTTTTTGTAGATTCTGTGCTTCTTGATACAGCTTGTTCAATTCAAAATTCAAAATTCAAAATTCAAAATTAATCAATTGATTCATGCGGCGATCGCATTTTTTGAGGCAATCGAACTAATTGGCGATCGCAATAAAGATGTTTCAGAAAGACAATCGCTAAATCCCAGCTCGCGCGTTCCCTTGCACTTTTCGTCGCCCAAACTTGGGGGGCTAGATTCAGTATTTTGGAGTCGATCTGAAGATGTGTGTACACCTAGCCTTTAGGGCGGGGTAGTTTACTTGGGAATATAGGGTAAACTAGGGCGATCGCCAAAATAACGGACGCAGTTTAAGGCATATTTGAGGTACTTTTTGATTCCTAGAGTTTTACTAGCCAAAGCGCGAACCAGTAAACCTTTACTCTCCGGTAAGACGGAACTAGCTACGATCAGATCGGGACAATTAGCTGCTTCGAGATTTTCGAGGTTTTTACCCAGTACCTCAAGATCTGTCTGTGGTTGAACTACAATTAAATTAGCCAGTACGGGCTTGGAGGCAAATAGCTCGCTATGTTTAAAAAGATTGTGCTTTCCTTCTAAATGGATAGCATCTCTAAACCATAGTTCTCCTGAGATCGAGGTAATTTCTAAGCGGTTGAAATAATGGTCGAATTCGTAGCACTCTCCCCTAGCCAATCTGCCTGGAAGAATAATCTCGCTCCAGAAAAGTTCTGCGTCAGAGTGAAGTTGAATCCGAGTAGTTTGCTCCAATGCCGCATCGGCAAACAAAATTATTGGCTCTGGTACAAACTCTAAACTCGCCCCCGTTCCCACCTCAATTTTTAAGTCAGTTATCGCTTTCGTACCCATTATGGGCATAGCGTGAACCTTAGTAGCAGCCTGGTCGGTAAGATAGAGACTAGCCCCCGCTTCTAGTTTTAAAGATAAACCCAAGTTATCCCCAGCCAGTAACCCCGGCGATGTGTTTGTAATATAGAGATAAGCGCGGTGTGAGTCAGCAGCATCCAGACGAAATACCCCAGACAAACGCAAAGGATGAGCCGTATACTGATGGGTAACTACAGTTTGGCCGGCGTGATCGCATTTTAGGGTCATCTCCAAATTATCTCTTCCCATCTTGCTATCAGTTGGTAACAGTCATGACAGACGCTGGGCTGCGAAATAGAACCGTCTCTAGAATAAAAATAACTACCTCATCCAATCCCTCACCGGTTTTACAATTGGTATAAATAATTGGTTTGCCTCGGCGATGTACGGGGGCTTGCTGGCGAATTAAATTCAAGTCGGCACCTACATAAGGGGCAATATCGATTTTATTAATTACCACTAAGTCAGCTTGAACGAAACCCGGTCCATTTTTACGGGGAATATCATCTCCAGCCCCCACATCAATTACAAAAATGTAGGAATCGACCAAATCGTAGCTAAAGGTGGAGGCCAGATTATCGCCCCCACTCTCGATAAGGATTAAATCTAGGTCAGGATAGAGTATTTCTAAATCCTGCACTGCAAGAATATTCATGGTTGGGTCTTCTCTGATGGCTGTATGAGGACAGCTACCTGTTTCTACGCCGATAATGCGATCGCTTGGTAAAATTCCTCCGCTTTTGAGACGGTCTGCATCTTCTGTCGTGAGCAGGTCGTTGGTCACGACCGCCACTTCGATGCCTTGCTGCGTCAAGAGGGGAACAATACCCTCTAGTAAGGCAGTTTTGCCACTACCTACAGGCCCACCAATTCCCAGTCTGGCTGCTGTTGGCATAATTTAATCTCCCGATCTTAGTTTTCTTTGACTTTGACTGAAATTTTTTTAATCTAATTTTCCCTCGATTAAGGCGTTAAAACCGTAGATTTCCCGCCTACCTGCGATCGTCACCAACTCGACTTCTTTTTCATCCCCTGGTTCAAATCTCACCGCCGTCCCTGCCGGAATATTTAAACGCATCCCTTTAGTTGGTTCGCGCTCAAATTGCAAAGCTTGATTGACTTCATAAAAATGAAAATGAGAACCTACTTGAATCGGGCGATCGCCTGTATTGGCTACCTGGATCTGAATTGTTTCTCGTCCGGCATTTAATTCGATTTCGCCTGCTTGAGTAATTATTTCCCCTGGAATCATAATTTCGTTCTGAATTTAATATTTGAAGTTATGAATGTTACTGTTTGTAGCTGCTAGTGCAGGTAGGCGTAAATACAACACCTATTCAAAAAGCTTGAAATCTTTGCGGTAAAAGACTTTTGACTTCCCCTCCTGGTTCGGTTCCCCTCCTCGGAGGGGCTGGGGGTGGGTTGGGTTGGGTTGGGGGTGAGTGACTTCCGCGCAACGGCATTAGCTATCAGCTATTAGCTCTTTATCGATAATTGTTCGCTTTTCCTAGTTCACTGGATTGGATTATGAACCGTCACTAACTTGGTACCATCAGGAAAGGTTGCTTCTACTTGCACTTCCTCAATCATTTCTGGTATTCCTTCCATAACCTCGTCCTGTTTTAAGAGAGTTTTGCCGTAACTCATCAATTCAGCTACCGCTTTTCCTTCTCTCGCACCTTCTAAAATATTCGCAGAAATATACGCCACTGCTTCAGGATAGTTTAGTTTAATCCCTTTTGCCTTTCGCCTTTCTGCGACTAGAGCCGCAGTGAAAATCATTAGTTTATCTTTTTCTTGAGGAGATAGTTGCATAGATCTTGTGTATTGAAGAGGCTATCATGATTTTAGCAGGGACAGGTCACTAAAAAAATCTTTTATTGTTATAAATAAAGCGATAAAAAGAAGTTACGGAATCATCGACTTAAGGAACGAGGAATGAAGAACGAGGAAGACATATATCAGTAGCGGTTCGCGAATCTGTGAGATAAACTTTGCAGTGAATATTCCATTTACGTCGGCTAACGAGGTCAAGCACGCCAGTTTAACCAATTAGCAATTAGTCTAAGCTGTTATCAATTATTAACCAAATGAAATACCTGAGATACTTAATTCCCTTTATCGATCCTCAAGTTCGTAATTGGACATGGGAAGCTCGCTTACTGAATTGGTTGACTTGTATTTGGTTATTAGTGGGTTTAATCACCCTAATATCAGCTTCTTATCCAGAAGGAGTCGTAGAACATCAAGATGGATTTTATATTCTAAAACGACAATTAATTGGGATGATTGTTGGTCTAATTGGATTTAATATAGTAACTAATAGACCATTGAAAAAGACCTTAAAAATATCTCCTGTTATGGTTATATTTTTATTATTTTTAATCTTTATGACTACTGTTCCTGGAATTGGTAAGACAGTTTATGGAGCCAGACGTTGGATTGCTTTAGGGCCTTTTTCTTTACAACCTTCAGAATTAATTAAGCCTTTCTTAGTCATGCAAGCTGCTTATTTATTTGCACGATGGAAAAACTTACCTTGGAATATTCGAGGAACTTGGTTAGCAATTTTTAGTCTTACCTTAGCAGGAATTTTAATTCAACCGAATTTAAGTACTACAGGTTTGTGTGGTATAAGTTTATGGTTAATTGCTGTCGCTGCGGAGTTACCTTGGACTCAACTACTATCAGTAAGTCTCGGTGGTTTAGCTGTTGCGGGATTAAGTTTATGGCATAATCCTTATCAATGGGATCGTATTGTTTTTTTTCTGGAACCTTGGGATGATCCTCAAGGGAAAGGCTATCAACTAATTCAAAGTTTAATCGCGATCGCGTCTGGTGGTTGGACTGGTTCTGGGTTAGGTTTATCACAACAAAAACTTTCCTATTTACCAATTCGCTCTACAGATTTTATTTTCTCAGTTTATAGTGAGGAATTTGGCTTTTTTGGTTGTTTATTACTCTTAATTTTTATTATGATTTATGGAACAATTGCTTTACGAGTTGCTTTTAAATCTAAAAATAAAATTCAAAGGTTAATCGCGATCGGTGTCATGGTGTTCCTTGTCGGGCAATCTTTAATTAATATTGGAGTTGCCACTGGTTCTTTACCTACTACAGGTTTACCTTTTCCTTTCTTTAGCTATGGAATTAATTCTATTGTAGCTAGCTTATTATTAGCTGGTTTACTAATTCGAGTTGCCAGAGAAAGTTCTCAAGGTAAAATTATTAAATTAAAAATTGAAGAAAGAGTTTAAAAATTAAAAATCTCAGTATTACTATATTGCAATTAATATCGTGAGATCATGTTTGATGAAGAAGAAAAGCAGATTTTTTTGAAGTATAAAAAAGCATTAATTACTGTGGGGGTAGATTTATCAGATGAGTTTGTAATTGACTATATAGAAGGTTGCAACCATGACCTGGAGAAAAGATTTCAGGCGATTATTTCTTATTGGTATTGGCTGCAAACTCAAAAACGAGACATAGAAAATGCTAATCAATTGTTAATTCAAGCTTTTGAGCAAGAATGGGAACCTATTGAGTGGCAGGAAGAATTTCTCAACAACGATAAATTTAAAAGTCCCGCTGAAAAATGGTGGGAGCAAGCTCGTAAGGTAGATATTCTGAAAAACTTGATTGTAGATGTTAAAGATAATTTATGGTCTGGAGGTAAAATTGTTTTTCAAAAGCCTAATGGAGAGCTTTGGAACATGGATTTAGAAATAGCCATGGATATGAGTTGGCAAGAAATCATTACATATTATCAAAGAGTTACAGGAACAATTATTGATTCTCAGCCAGGATATTTCTTGTTTCGTGATGAGTGAGTTTAAGTCGAAAATCATGGTTAAATCTTTGACGGTATTAATGAGTATTTATAACGGAGAAACATATTTAGCAACAGCAATAGAAAGTATCTTAAGCCAAACATTTACTAATTTTGATTTTTTAATCGTTGATGATGCGTCTACTGATAAAAGTAGCATTATTTTAAAGAAATTTGCTCGGCAAGATTCACGGATTAAAATTATTACTAATAAACAAAATCAGGGTCTAGCTTATAGTTTAGCTCGGGGAGTAGAAGCTGCAACAACACCTTGGATTGCCAGAATGGATGCTGATGATATAGCAATACGCGATCGCCTAGCCAAACAGATGAAGTATCTTGAGGAAAATCCCGACATAGATATTCTAGGAAGCTATGCTTTAAATATTAACGATAGCGGGGAAATTTTAGGTGAAAGAAAAGTTCCTAGTGATCATAAGAATATTTGTCGGTTGATTTGGACTAATCCACTGATTCATCCTACGGTAATATTTCGTCGTTCAGCAATTTTAAAAATTGGTTCATACTATTGTAAAACTCGCCAAAGAATCCCCGAAGATTATCAGCTGTGGTTTCGCGCTTGTGCTGCTGGTTTACAATTTACTAATTTACCTGAACCTTTAATTTATTATCGTTTTTCTGAGAGAAATTTTGTCAGAAATAATCTAGAATTTTTATTGGCTCATGTGTTAATTGGTTGGCAAGGTTGTTGGTTAGTAAAGGCTTCTCCTCTAGCTTATTTAGGTATTACTAAACCTTTAGTACTGGGAATATTACCTCCAGGTTTAAGATATCTTGTTTATAATTGGCTCAAACAATTTGATCCGAGAACTCAAGTTAGTTAAGAAATAAAGTTGTTGCTTCTAAGGATAAAAGAAACAAAAATGATTGAATTACATCCTGAATTCATATTTAAAAATGGGAAAAAAGAATTTGCAGTCCTTCCCTATGAAGAATTTTTAAAACTACAAGAAATACTAGAAGATTTAGAGGATTTAAGAGATTTAAGACTAGCCGAAGAAGAGGATCAAAATAACCCCGATTATTCCTTGGATAAAGTCAGGGAAATGCTTGATATTAAAAATTTAAGTAGATCGTAGCATTAGATATATTGCAAGAAGGTCACGCTATAATACTAGACCGAGATTTTTTGATCGAAATTTATGTCAAACAAGACATTTGACCTTAAAGAATTACCAGCTAGTGTTACTAAATTACTATCCTTGATTCAAGATGGCCAAGAGATCGTAATTACCAATGATAATATTCCAGTTGCTAGATTAACTCTACTTAACCCTGTTGCTCAAAGTAGATCTAAATTAGAAATTGAGTGTGGTTAATCTCTAGGAAATTCAAATTATACACCAGCTATGTAAACTAATATTAAATATTTAGCAGTAAGAAGTGTTTGATTCCTATTGACGCTCCCCACCAAAAGCTACGCTTTTAATAGACCTCTTGCATAATTAATTAAGAGTATTTCTATTAAACTCTATAAAGCACTACTGATAACTGATGACTGACAACTGAACAAGCCTATGTTTTCGTAGAGAAAGTACCAAAAATCAAGCTTGAAAAATTGCCTGAAGCCGTTATATTTTAATGGTTACAGTTCGCAGCGCGAGAAAAAAATGGTTCCCCCCTTATGTATATAGTTATCTTGGTAATTCGCGTACAACCTTGGGAGACCACCTTTTTTACTAGTTAATATATTATTATATGCATGCAAATCCTTCCGCAACCACGACGAGTATCCTAAATCTGATTCTATTCCTGACTCTTCTGTTTTCCATCCTAAATCAATATAGAACTGCCTCCAAATTTCCATTGGTGAATCGGCAGTAGGACTTCCATTATTTTGCCAGATTTCTTTTTGCACGCTCAAGCCGAATTTTCCCTGACTAGAATCTAGCCACAGTCGATCAATAATACGTAGATCTTTACAGGACAATTTATTGAGATCTTCTTCCGTAAAAAAACCTGATTCCGCCCCAACAGATCTTAATATCATCCTTGATGTTTCTCGATCTGCCTCTTTCCACTTTCTCGCTGCCAGTAAGTCTCTTAGTTGAGTGTAATCAACACCTGTTGCCTTAGAGATCAGAATAGTTTCTGGCTCACTTGAATCAATTATTGAAGGTGACGGTTGGGTTACTGTCGTCGTATTAGAATCAGTGCTAGTTTCTTCTGAGACGTTATCAGGTTTTGGCTTCAAAATAGCAGTTGTGGTAGAGTCAGCATTAGTTTGAGGTCTTAGTGTTACCTCGTCTGTTGACTTGAAGAAAAACGAACCAATTAATGACTCTCGATACCATGGCCTTTGTAGCTCATCAGTTTCGCGCAAAACTGCTGCTCGTACTTGTCGGAACATATCCGCAACTTCCAGGTTAGGAGTCTTTATATAATCCAACAGATTTGAGGTAAAGGGAGAATTTCGCTGGTTCTGACCATCTTCAGCAAAGTCACCTGGTGCTGTCGAAAAGGCAATGATTGTTCCTTGTGGTGGCAAATCCACCGAGGATAAGCCCCGAACAGCAGTAGAACCTCTTGTAGAACGCCATTGCCGATAAAAAGGGTTGTCCCGACAAGCATCAACGATCACAATATTTACTTCACTCTCCGCCTCTTCCATAAATTTCAGAACATTGCTTAAAGAAATAGCCTCACGAATAACATGTCTCTCTCGCTTTAGTTGGGCATCTATAGGAATTAGATAGTTTTCTCCATCAACTTGAACTCCATGTCCAGCATAGTAAAACAATCCCACTGCGCCCTGGCTCAATTGTTTACTGAAATTTTCTATAGCTTCGTCCATTTCTTACCAATTTAAATCTTTGAGCAAAATAACCTCAAAACCAAGTTCACGTAATGCCACAGCAATATCAGCAGCGTCATTGACAGGGTTTGCTAAAGGATCTTGATCTTCTTGGTAATCTCCATTGCCAATCACGAGTGCTATCCGTTGTTGCCGTTGAGCTACTAACTTAGTTGTGCTCTTAATCTCTTGTTTCTGCTTTAATTGAGCAATCAGTTCTCTTTTCTCGGTTTCATTTTCATTGCTCAAGTTGGCATCTGAGATGGTAACAGTTTGGGCATCGTTAGCTGTTACGACAAAAGCTACAGATATTATGGCAGTAGCAATTTTGATTACACAAGGAAGATTAAACCGCAACATGATCGTATTTTTATGGTATTTTCTGCTAATTTCAATTTAGTAAGCTGATTAATTTCGAGTTTCTCAGAACGGTTCGAACTATATATAGGGATTGAGCGTCAGAATTATGCAAGTTAAATGTGAATTAGCCTAGTACCAACAGTAGTTCTCAATTTGCCGATCTCCTGGCTCCTACTATTCTAATAGTCATTTTTTCTGAAGACTCAAACAGAATTTTTTTGACCACATGAATTCTATCCGTCTGACCAGAAAGCTTCTCAAACTCTTCTCTACTCAAAACCGTTTCTAAGTTAATTGCTGCTTTACTAGGAGGATTACCCAAGTTTAAAGCCGAAACTGGAACTGCTTCTAAAGGGATAGTTAAACCCCGAATAGGCACTCGCTTTCTAGTTCCACTTGTAGTTGTAATCCAGACATCTCCTTGGAATTCTATTTCCTTAATTTCCGATAAAACAACTGTTTCCGAGAAGCTATTTGCTGAGATCACTAAATCTCTTGAATTAAAAGCGATCAACTCACCTGTGTAAGAGCCTCCTTGTTTTAGCCTGACAATGGCTGAAGATGGAATAGCGATCTCTAGTAATTGTTCATTAATCGCTATTTCCGAGCTTTGGGATATTTTTGATGAGTTCTCAACATTCGTCCTAGCTTCGCCTTTTATGCCAGTAACAGAAATGATTATGGCTAAAGCAAAAGTTAACCTCCAAAAAGCTTTTTTCATGATTTAGCTTCTACAATTAACGGCAAATTCAATTATACTTTTCCTCATACACAGGCATGATTCAGAACGCCGTGACTTCATCCCCTCAGAACAATCAAGAACTCAATCCTCTTGGCAAGTTACTAAGTTTAGTTGCTCTATTAGCAGCAGCA
The DNA here is from genome assembly GCA_030065615.1 of Xenococcus sp. MO_188.B8. Taxonomy (GTDB): domain Bacteria; phylum Cyanobacteriota; class Cyanobacteriia; order Cyanobacteriales; family Xenococcaceae; genus Xenococcus. Next base: position 40,317 of record JASJDR010000059.1, read on the forward strand.
CTTTACTTCACTGGATGGATTTACCGCTGGGCTTACTTTGGCTTTTTTCAGGTAGGAGTCACTACGCTTAACTTGCCCGTAGAATCATTTTATCTTGCTGCCTTTCGAGCCCTTGTCGGCAATCCCCTAATCATCTTGAAAACAACAATTACCTTCATGCTCACTGTGTTGGTGATTATTTTGACTCTTCAAATCAGCCAAAAACTTCAGCGATTTTTTGTTAGATATCTGAGAAGAATCACATTAAACTTGACCTCTACTCAACTAGGTTCACTTAAATTTTTGTCATCTTTGATCGATGAACTTGTCATTGTTTTATGGATCTTAGTTGCCCTATTTTTCCTGGCTCAGTGGCAAGCTGATCGCGATTCCTTCAGAGATGCGGTTAACGAAACTTCCAGACTTCCAGTCGTTACTGCTATTATGCGAGAAGAAAATGCCCCACTGGGACGCAATTTGGATAATCCATTAGCCAATCCTTCTGGTTTTCGTGTGATCGGCGATCGCAAATTGTACGAGCAAATTCTGGGTAAAGAACTGACAGATACCAGCGATCCGAACCAATCTAGAGTTTGGCGCTTACTCATCGATCGAGATGGCTATTTCTATATTTTTCCAGCACTGCCCAATAAAGATCGAAATCTGAGCGTTCCCGTGCTGATCATCTATGAAAGTGGTAACGGTGATCAGATAACTATTCTCAGCCCTAAAGCCTCAGATAATTAATAAGTAGTAAGGCAAAATTAATTACACTAATAAAGAGAAAGCTAAGATTGAAATTTACCAGTGCAATTAAGTCAGAAATTAAGCCAAGAAACGATAAAAATATTACGACGAGTATATCGTCAAAGTAAAAATCATCAAGTAAGACAAAGAGCACACTTCATCTTACTAATCAACTCAGAATACGAAATATCAGAATTAATCAAAATTTTTGGTGTCAGCCGTAAAACTATATATAACTGGAAGAATAATTGGGCAGAAAAAAAGTTGGTCGGCTTATATAATCGAGCAGGAAGAGGGCGAAAAGAAACCTTCAACCAAGAACAAAAAGAACTAATTAAAAAATGGACCAAACAAAATAGTAAAAATCTCAAAAAAGTCCTCGCACGAATTAAACAAGAATGGGGAATCACAACTAGTAAACACACTCTAAAAAGGGTCGTAAAAAGCTTAGGCATGAAATGGAAAAGACTGAGAAGAGTTGTGGGAGG
>JASJDR010000267.1 GCA_030065615.1 Xenococcus sp. MO_188.B8
AAGAATTAATTGATGCTGTGGCTGATTTTCAACATCGGATTAATACTACACCTCTCGCTGTCAGCGATCGCTTATGGGTTAAAAAACACATCGATCCTGAAGAAGAAAAACTACGGTTTTCAAAGTAGATGCGGTTTAAAAAGCTAATCATTTTTTGATAACGTGCTATGCCTTGTAATTTATTTAAAGGATCTTCAAAGTAGACATTTTCAGCATAGATACTATAGGTTTGTTCGTTAGGAAAGTTTTGATAATCTTGTTTGATAATTTCAACTAGGTCAATTGTTGATGATTGAGCGGGCATTATTGATAGTTGATTATTGCGATATCAAAGTTATTTGATATTATATTAGCAATTCTTAGTTAAGTTAGGCACAATCTGTAAATATAGCGCTACGCGCTAAGCTTAGGACAAAATAAATCTTGTGCAAGTCAAAGAAGAGACAGGATTTAACTCTAATACAATGTCCTAACGTTAATTTGTACTGCTATATTAGGCAACTTTATATTAGTCAATGATATCTAGCAAAAGCGATCGCATGTTTTAAATTTTAATTCTTTTTTCATCAGTAGTAGGATGAGCAATACTCACCCTACTTTAAATATATTTTCAATGTCCTTGTTGACGTAATTTATCGATTGTTGTGTGATCTTCTAAGTATTCTGCAAGTTGAAGAAAATCGGTTCGAGGATGGCATCTTCCTCCATGTTCTTTAAATGCTAATTGAGGTTGAGTTCCTTCAACAATATGGTAGCCCCAGTACAATAAAGATGTGCTATTGCGAATTTTGGCTGCATCAGGGTCGATAAATTTGCATTTAGGGTCTTTAGAAATATATTTTGAGAGACTTCTTTTTAAATGATTTCGTAGAATTTGATTTTTTTTGGCAAAACCTTGAGCTGACTGATAATTATTAATCAAGGCGAACATTTCTGTTTGGGAGTTACGTTTACGAATATGCTCAAATGTCCGAATAATGACATCACCATGTTTGCTAACTCCTAAAGGATTTAAAGTTGTAGGAATAATGCAATAATCAAATTTTTCTACTAAAGATTGGGGATTTTCTGACAAAACGGGTGAACAATCGCAGATTATGATCTTGATCTCAGGATAGTCTTTAGGATTCCATTCGTCAGAATTAAGAACTGTAATGGTTGTTCCTATTTCATTTTTATTAATAGGAGGAACAAAAATACTAGCATCCTCATCATCTATATCTCGCAAAAACAGTTTTCTTAAATTGCGATCTGGGTCTAAATCTAGCAGGATAACATCATGTCCCATAAGGGCAAATGCACCTGCTAAGTGCGCTGCGACGGTAGTTTTTCCTACTCCTCCTTTGCAAGTAAAAACACCAATGTATTTGGTTTCTGACTCATCCTCTCCTGTAGTTGTGCCATAATTACCTTCCTCTTCTGGGCCATCCTTAGAATTCAAATAGTCCCAAGAAACTCGATCTCTTTCTGTGGTAAATGTTCCTAACCCAAAATTTTCAGGTTTTTCGGCACCTACAAGAGCAAGTGCTGGCTTAAAGAAACCAGTAGCAGAAATAAACCAACCTTGTGTAAATTTAGAAGCCATTGGTAATTCTAAAAAATGCTGAAACTTTATCACTTGTGCTGTGCGGACTTTTGCTTTGTGGTTTTTGACTTGAACTGCAATACACTTTCCATCTTTTCTCAACTCAATATCATATCCTTTCGTGTTAGCAGGAGGTAAAGTAATTTCATAGCCTTGTCTTTTAAATGACAATGCAACAACTTTTTCAAAATCAGACGGGTCTTTTATTCTTATTTTTTGAGCAACCATAGTAGATTTGTGAATTAATTGGGTGTTTATATTTATATATTTCCCTAAAGTATGAGAGAAGTAACTTATAATTCTATTCTTGTTAATCAATAGTTAGTTGCTTAAAAAGTCGCAAAAATAATGATGTATCTGCAAAAATTTATTTAACATCTGCTAATTTTATTCTGCGAATCTGAGCTTTTAGATTCTCTTTACAAATGAACTCTTATGTTTATCAGCTAAAGACAATTTGGCAAATCATTGCAAATTTTGAGCGCGATCTCTTTGTTCCCGCATTTCTCACAAAAAAAAGCGATCGCATTTCTAAGGTAGTAAGAAATAATATTGCCAAAGCAGCTTGATTAAGTTTTTCTGGTTTTGCGATCGCATTAGCCTTTCTACTCTTCTGGTAAATCGTTGATGCTTGTTAAGTGTTCGATGATAATATCTAACTTACTACCTAGTTGGGTAGCTTTATATTCTAAACGATCAAACCTTTTGTCATGTCGTTCCAAATGTTGTTCAATTTGCTCAAAAGCTTCACTAATTCTGCCATCAGGAATCTACATCGGCCTCTACAGTTTTCAGTCTTTCTCTCAGGTTATTAATTAACCTTTGGTGCTGATTAATTCTTTTGTTCTCTTTCTTGAGAATTCATAACCTTTATTGAGTAAGTATCTTTATACAGATTATTGATATTATTGTCTATAAATACAGATAAATTCAAGATGAATTTAATTAATATTTTCTTTGTATTTCAAATATAAATACCTAGTCTACACGTTGCAAAATCAAATTATTTTGTTCGCTAATTGTTGCTTGCCAACCTAATTCAATAATATTTGTTCCTATTGGTTCAACAATAATTGCTGGAGAACCAATAATACTTCCTATGGGTACTTCTTCTCTTTGATAAACTTCTGCATCTTGCCAAGAATCAGCAGTATACATCTTAACTTTAGTAATAGGTTTGACTTCAGAATTTATTGCCTGAGTTTGGTACTGTTGCATCTGCATCGGTTCATAGGTAGGACAAATTAATTCAACCGAGACAGTTTCAATAATTAAATCTTTTTCGACGATAAAACCATAACGTTGTCGATGCAAATCTTCAAATTGTCGTTTCATGGTTTCAATATCATCAAAATCGACAATTAAACTAAAATCTGTTCCTTGATATTTGAGATGAACTTTATAAATGATTTTAGGTTCCAGTCGCTCACTATGACTTTGTTTTTTTAGTTCCTGTTGTGCCAGAATAACTAATTCAGAAAATAGAGATTTAATTGTTAAAAAAGAATCATTATCCAATAACTTTTCCACAGATTTTTCTTTGATAACTATTACCTCTGCTAAGCCAATACCATAAGCCGATAACACTCCAGCATAGGGATGAATAAATATTTGTTTCATGCCCAAAGCATCAGCTATTAAACAAGCATGTTGTCCCCCTGCACCACCAAAACAACATAAGGTATATTCGGCAACATCATAACCTCTTTGGAGAGAGATTTTTTTAATCGCATTTGCCATATTATTAACTGCGATCGCGAGAAAACCCGAGGCAATTTCTTCAGGACTTTTACTATGATTAATTTGGCTCGCTAGCTGGTGAAATTTTTCAATTACGATCTGTTTATCTAAAGGTTGATCGGCATTTTTGCCAAAAACTTTAGGGAAAAATTCAGGTTGTAACTTCCCTACCATGACATTACAGTCGGTAATGGTAAGTGCACCACCTCTGCCATAACAAGCAGCGCCAGGATTTGCCCCCGCAGAATCAGGGCCTACCAAATAACGACTACCATCGAAATGGAGAATCGAACTGCCGCCTGCTGCTACAGTATGGATCGACATCATCGGCGATCGCAATCTAACCCCAGCAACTTCGGTTTCAAAACGGCGTTCATATTCCCCTGCATAATGGCTGACATCAGTAGAAGTCCCCCCCATATCAAAACTAATAATTTTCTTGATCCCTGCCATTTCACAAGTTTTAACCGCGCCTACGATGCCCCCAGCAGGGCCAGAAAGAATGCTATCTTTTCCTCTAAAGATATTGGCATCTACCAACCCGCCATTGGATTGCATAAACATTAATTGAGTTACATATCCCTCCTCATCTCCCCTATCTTCCCTATACCCCCATCTCCCAGTCTCCCCATCTCCCAGTCTCCCCGTCTCCCAGTCTCCCCGTCTCTCTGCTACATTGTCTCCAAACAAATACCCTCTAACCTGATTAACATAGCGACGCAGAATCGGCGAAAGATAGGCATCAACCACTGTTGTATCTCCCCTACTAACCAATTTGATTAGGGGACTAACCTGATGCGATACCGAGATTTGAGTAAAGCCAATTTCTTTTGCGATCGCGGCTACTGTTAATTCATGTTGTGGATAACTATAGGAATGCATAAACACAATTGCACAACTACGAATTCCCCGATCAAAAGCAGCTTGTAAATCTTGTCGAGCCTGTTGTTGATTAACTGGTAATAACTCTTCTCCTGTTGCAGTATAACGCTCTTCTATCTCCACAACTTCTTCGTAGAGCATTTCGGGTAAGACAATCTGCAAAGCAAAAATATCAGGGCGATTTTGATAGCCAATCCGCAACGCATCCTTAAAACCTTGAGTAATAGCTAAGACAACGCGATCGCCTTTTCTTTCCAATAGGGCGTTAGTCGCTACCGTTGTCCCCATTTTGACGACTTCAATATTACTAGTGGGAATCGGTTCGTCTTTACTAATTCCTAAAATATTGCGAATTCCCTGGATTGGTGCATCAGGATATTGTTCGGGATTTTCGGATAATAATTTATGAACGATAATTTTCCCTTCAGGAGATTTTCCGATCACATCGGTAAAAGTTCCTCCGCGATCAATCCAAAATTGCCAGCCTGGGGAAGAGTTATCAAGTATTGAATTATTCACTATCGAGTTCTTTAGATCTTAAAAAGATATTATCTCACGAAGATGAGACGTGTATTTCATGAGGTTATTAGGCAGTGATTTTTGAGAAACGCCGGTTCAAATTTTATTTCTCTAGCTCACAGTTTAGTGAACAACTGGGGGATGACTACTGTATCAGGCAAAACCTCTATCCACAACACTGCACCACAGGATAAGGGATTATCCGGTTGATATACTACTCGACATGAACCTTTTATCTCAGCCATATGGCAAGAATTGTGGCGGCTGCCTTGTCTAATAGTAATTACTGGTTCTAGAGTTTTGTGTTTGCGGTTTTGAGCAATTTTAGGCTTATTAACGTGAATCCTAGTTGTCTTGTCACAGCGCTTTCTTCTCCAAGTTCCTTTTAAACCTCTATGACATTCTTTGACTTGGGGGATTCCTTTAATTAGGGGAATCTTCCAGACTCGACCTTCTTTTGTTGCTCCTTTAATCCTTTCTTGTTGGAGCAATACTTTAACTCTAGATACAGAAATATTCAATAAGAATGCAGCTTCTGTCGTCCCAACAATTTTACTCATCATACTAGAATGAAATCTATCGCCATATTTCATTGTGTCATCAAATAGAGCTATGGGCGAAAAAAAATTAGAGATTACAATTGATACTGATTAACTCTTCCCTCTTGCCTTGACCTAGATTTTTTTTAGACTTATATAAGAAGTCAAATGATACTATCAAAATAAAGATATTGCTCAAAATTTCCCAATAGTTTCTGTAAATTAAATTTTGTTTAAACTTCGTCTCTAATTTTTCATTACACTATATACAGAGTTAAGATCAAGAAATATATTTCTTGATACACTATATGTAGTGTAAATTTGATCCTTAACCTCAAGTTAAAGAATTTTTGTTATGAACGCATCGGCTGCTGAACAAACAGAAAAAACTCAACATCTACTATTAGACCATTTAAAAGCCAAACAAGCTCCGATGAGCCTTCAGGAATTGGAAGCAAATCTCAAAGGTGAGCTAACCTTATCTCATCGGACTGTGAAAGAAGCAGCTTGGAAACTGGTAGAAGAAGGTAAAGCCCAGTTTACCCCAAGTTGGGACTTGGAACTAAAATGTTAGTTAAATGAAGGCAGAGGGCGATGGGGGAGTAGAGAAAATAGAGGGAATTACTCATGACTCATTGCCTATTGCCTAAACACTATGCTCATTAATTTATGTGGTCAAGAGAAGAGAGACAGTACAATCCTTTTGATGGTCAAGGAAACAAACCAGGCGATCGCAGAAGATCTTTCCAGATAGATCGCGATCGCATTCTCTATTGTTCTGCTTTTCGTCGCTTAGCGCAAGTCACTCAAGTTGTTACCGCCCAAGAAGGTCATGTTTTTCATAATCGTTTAACCCATTCTCTCAAAGTAGGTCAAGTTGCCAAAAGGCTGGCAGAAAGGTTGCTGGAATTACAGCCAGAAATGGCAAATCAGATAGGCGGCATTGATCCTGATGTAGTTGAAGCGGCAGCTTTATCTCATGATTTGGGACATCCTCCTTTTGGTCATACCGCAGAAGAAGAATTAGATAAATGTGCGGTTAAACATGGATTAAAAGATGGCTTTGAGGGCAATGCTCAATCTTTTCGGATTTTAACTAAACTGGCAATCCATCGCATAGATTACTATGGTTTGAATCTTACTAGAGCAACTTTGAATGCAGTCTTAAAATATCCCTGGTTACGGAGTAGCAAACGTAATTCTCGAAAATGGCGCAAGTACTCAGTTTATAATTTAGATCAAGAAGCTTTTAATTTCGCGAGGCCGCCCGGGGATGAAACCCAAACCATCGAAGCTAGTATCATGGATTATGCCGACGATATTACCTATAGTGTCCATGATTTGGAAGATTTTTATTTAGCTGGGTTGATTCCCCTAGAGTTATTAGCGACAGATCGAGACGAACTCAATCACTTTATTACCGAATGGTTACGGGAATTTCCTCAGAATAAAACAGCTCAGATAGTAAAAGCTGAACCCAAGCGATTTCAGAATTTTCTTGATGCAACTTACAATATGGGGGGACAATACCGACAGGGTACTTTTGAGCAAAAAGCACAAATTAAGCGAATTAGTTCTCAGCTAATTCAAAACTATATCAAGTCAGTTAAATTGGGTATAGAATATGGCATTAGTGATCGCGGCTATTTGCAACAACATCCCCACAAAGAGCAAGAGTTAAAATTCCTACAGCGAATTGTTTGGTATTATGTGATTTCTAATCCTCGTTTGGCTACTCAGCGATTTGGGCAAAAAAGAATTGTGCGCACTCTATTTACTATGTACCTTGAGGCAATTGAGTCAGGAGATCTCAGTTTTATTCCCGTCAGGTTTGTTAGAGAATATTTGGCATTATGCGATCGCGACTACCGAAGGTCTCGCGAAAATCAAGGAGAAGATATTAGTCAGGAAAAAGTTCGCATGGCAGTAGATATTGTCGCTAGTCTCTCTGAAGCTGAAGCCGTGCTTAAATATCGTCGTCTAACTGGAATTAGCCAAGGTTCTTTTCTAGATTATTGGGAGTAAATATCATAAATTCTCGACTCTAAGATCTTAAAAAGGAAATACTATAGAGGTTGACATGCTCCTCTGCCTAAAGGCGAGCCCTAAAGGATACACCTTCGGATAAGGATTCTAGCAGCTCACGATGCTAGTTTTCTGTTTCGCACTGTGCCAACTAGAGTATTGTTGCCAATGCTCCCCGTCGCATCCAGTCCACAGACATTTTCCCACACGCTATGCCCTAGCGCCTGTCTTGGTGCGCGTTCCCTGGCGCATTGAAAATGCGCGGGGTCGCACCGCTTTATTCCTTCAGGCTTGCTTGCGTACCTGGAGTGAAACTCCAGGTCGGTCAAGCCTCGATTCCTGATTTCTTGAGCCGCCGCTACATCACGAGTTGTTAGATATCCACATTGATGGCATTGGTGAACTCGGACATCTAGAGATTTTTTTCCTGTATGATTTCCACAATTGGGACAAGTTTGAGATGTTCCGTTTTTATCTACCTTGGCAAAGTAAGTATCTGTTTTCCAGCAGACCCATTTCAAGATCTTGACGAACTGACCAAATCCCGCATCAGCAGATGCAATAGAAAGCATTCCCCTTTGCCAGGATACAAAATTAAGCTCCTCAACAAATACCATTCCCGCCTCATCACAAAGATGATGAGCTAACTTAAAATGCCAATCCTTTCTCGTGTCAGAAATCCTTTGGTGTAATCGAGCTATTTTTTGATTTAACTTATATCGGTTATTCGAGCCTTTTTGCTTATTCTTTAGCCTACGTTGCAGCAATTTAAGCTTGCGTTGCAGAGCTTTAAGAAACTTTGGTCGATTAATCTCTTTCCCGTCACTGGTTGCTACAAATTTATCAAAGCCCAAGTCTAACCCCCTAGGATACCCATGAGGCATAGGATTGGGAACCTCAACCTTTAGTTGAAGTGACAACATCACAAAATAGCCAGATGCTTTTCTAACTATTCTTGCTTGCTTAACTTCAAATCCTTCTGGGATGGGTCTAGATTGTCGCCATTTAACCCATCCCAGATTGGGAAATTTGAGCGCCTCATTTTTAATCGGTTCTTTCCCTAATTGAGGGAAGACAAATGAGCGCATCCGATACCTATTCTTAAAGCGCGGAAAACCAAACCCTTTAGCCTTCCTTACATAACATAGTAGTAGTAATAAATTAAATTTAGGTTAGCTTATAACTTCAAGCCTTTTCTCAAAACCTAAAGATTTCCTAAAAACAAAAACGATATTTACGGATAAAGTACTACTGTTGAATGGGAGAAAATAATTAAGAAATTTAACAATCAATACATGAGTATTTCTTTAGCTAAAGGTCAACGGATATCTCTAGAAAAAGTCGCCCCAGGATTAAAAAATATTTTTATTGGGTTAGGATGGGATCTCAAAGTGACAGATACGGGATCTGATTTTGACCTCGATGGTTCGGCATTTCTCTTGGGAAGTAATGGCAAATTAGTTTCAGAAAATCATTTCATTTTCTACAATAACCTCCAGAGTCCCGATCCAGATAAATCTGTAAGAGTGCTAGGAGATAACCGCACTGGTGCAGGAGAAGGGGATGATGAAGTCATCGAGGTTGATTTAACAAAAGTTCCCGCCGATATTGAAAAAATTGCGATCGCTGTAACCATTCATGAAGCAGACACACGCAACCAAAATTTTGGTCAGGTAGGGAATGCTTTTGTGCGCATTGTTAATGTTGATAATCAAGAAGAAGTAATTCGTTATGATTTAACCGAAGATTATTCGATTGAAACAGCCCTGATTATGGCAGAGCTGTATCGTAAAGATGGAGAATGGCGGATGAACGCTTTGGGTTCTGGTTATAAGAGTGGGTTACAAGCATTATTTGATCTTTATAAATAATTAGCCATCAAAAGCTATCAAATCTATCAATGGAATGTGCAATTATTAGCCGTGCAGGACAAGTATTAGCTAGAGGAAGATTGATTCTTCACCAGGACGATGCTGGCAAAACACGCCTCAATTTGCAAACTAGAGGTGGCAAACTGATTGAAGGTGGATTTGTCGGGGAAGATGGTGATTTAGGCGAAGCTAGCAAAGTTTTGTTCGATAACTGCTTTGCCACTTGGCGGATGACAGGATTAACCTTAACCGTAACCATTAGCTCCTAGACAAATACCCAAAAAATATTGAACCTAAAAATTACAACAGTCCTCGATAGCGAATAAATAAGAGAAGAACCGCCCAAGAACCCAAGGCCACTTTCATTGCTACCAAAATATTGAGTAAGGGAATCACCCCGCCACTAAAGAGTGTCCCTAATGACCCCTGGGGTAATTGCCATCCAATGAGAGTAAAAACCGCCAAGACAATAAAAACCAGAACGGAAATCTTTTCCCAGGTAGCAGCATTCGAGACTTTATAGATTTCCTCCATCAACTTGGATGATGAGGTAATCGCAACTAGACCGATCGCCGTGCCCCCAGCTACTCCAGCGGCAAAACCACCACCAGGACTAAGATGTCCCCGAACTGCTAATTCGATACTAACCAGAGCCGCAATGGTAGCTCCCAAACGGGCTAGGACAATGGAGGGCTCATCCTTAAATTGATAAACCATC
>JASJDR010000060.1 GCA_030065615.1 Xenococcus sp. MO_188.B8
GGGAAAGTTGGCAACATTTTCATCGAAGCTAGAGAAGTTTCTTTAACCGATACTTCTCAGCTACAAGCTGGAGTCTTTACCGGTGGCAAGGGAGAAGCTGCGGGAATTGTATCTATAAATGCTTCCGATTCTATTTCTTTTACAGGCACAAACACTGGGATCTTCAGCAATGTAGAATCTCAAGCAATGGGTGATGGCAGCGATATTCAACTATCTGCCCCATCTATCTTTTTAGACGATGGCGCAGTTCTTTCTGCTGACAATGCAGGAGTTGGGGATGCAGGCAATGTGAATATTAATGCCAATACAGTTTCTTTTGATGGGAGTTCTGCCACAAGCAGGGTGGGAACCACAGGTATAGGCAATGCAGGAGCAATAAGTATCAATACAAGCAACCTTACTCTAATCAATGGAGCGCAAATTGGTAGTAGTACCTTTGGTCAAGGAAATGCAGGTAGTGTCACAATTAACGCCACTGATGCCATTTCCTTGGATGGAGAAAATAGGGATGGAGTCGTCAGTTTAATCTCCAGTTCAGTTGAATCAGGAGCAGTAGGTAATGCAGGAATAGTAAGTATTAATACAAGAAATCTTACTTTAACCAATGGGGCGCAAATACTGAGTGCTACCTTTGGCAAAGGAAATGCAGGGAATGTCACAATTAATGCCACTGATACTGTTTCCTTGGATGGAGAAGCTAAAAATGGAGCCAATAGCACGATCTCTAGTTCAGTCCAACCAGAGGCAGTAGGCAATGGAGGAGACGTTAATATAGATACGAGCAATCTATTCCTAACCAATGGAGCTCAAATTGATAGTGGCACCTTTGGCGAAGGAAATGCAGGTAATGTCACAATTAAAGCCACTGGGGTTGTCTCTTTAGATGGAGAAGGTAAGGATGGATTCGATAGTGGAATCGCTAGTTCCGTCAGTTCAAGTGCAGTGGGCAATGGAGGGAACATTAGTATCGATGCGAAAAATCTTTCCCTGACCAATGGAGCATTTGTGAGTAGCGATACTTCAGGCGAAGGAGATGCTGGTTCTTTAACGGTTCGCGCTAGTGAATCTGTTGAATTGAGTGGAGTTTCAGCAGGTGGAAGAAGTCGTTTATTAGCTAATGCAATTCAAGGTAGTGGAAATGGGGGAGATTTAACAGTATTTACCGATGAATTAATTGTCCGTGATGGGGCAATTATTAGCGTCAGTAACTTTCCCGGTATCGAAGGGTTAGAACCAGGCACAGGAGAAGCAGGTAATGTAAGAATTGAAGCTAATTCTCTGCGTTTAGAAAATGGACAGATTAATGCTGCTACGGAATCAGGGGCAGGAGGAAATATTACTCTCCAAATCGCTGATAACTTAATTCTAGAAGATAACAGCCTAATTTCTGCCCGCGCCAATAATAATGCTAATGGGGGCAATATCGATATCGATGCTGAATTTATTGTTGCCTTTCCTAGTCAATTTGATGGCAATGATATCCTTGCTAGTGCCCAACAAGGACAAGGGGGAAATATTAATATTACTGCTGAAGCTCTTTTGGGAATCAAGGAAAGACCTCAAAATCCTTTGACAAATGATATTGATGCTAGTTCCGAGTTTGGTTTAGATGGTAGCGTTTCTATTTTTACGCCCGATGTTAATACTCTTCAAAAAGATACCGAAATACCCAATAATCTAGTTGAATCGGAAACCTTGGGTGCAAATGCTTGTTCTGGAAGAGGAGCAACCGAGGCTGCTAGTAGTTTCACAGTTAAAGGAAAAGGAGGTTTACCCCCAATTCCGACAAAACCTTTTATGGCAGATTTGTTAATTCCTGATGGTAAGCCTATTACATTAGACAAGAAGAGCGATCTTACTTCTCTTCTTGAAGAAGAAAGTGAGACTGAGCCAGAAAATCCTAATTACATCCCTGAATATATCAAACCCATCAAAACCAGCAGAGGAGATATTTATCCAGCTAGAGGAATCATCAAAACTGAAGATGGTCGAGTTATCTTAACTACCTATCCTACCGATAACATCAATACCCGCACACCTCATATTGCTACTAACTGTAGTCTGGTAAAGGATGAGCAACAGTGAAGAGTTATCATTAGTTACGCTAAAGCTAGCATAACTCCCAGAACGAGTAGCGCTAATAAATCATTAATCTAAGTTTTTTAATAGTAGGGGAAGAACAAAAGTTTCTTAATTTTTCAACACCAGAATCAGAGCTTTCAGCCCCTCTCCTTAGAGCTATCGTATACACAGAAGTTATTTTTTATTTATTGTTCGGGTGTTAGCGCCAATTCTGGGGAACTTAAATCAGCCATAAAAACTAAAAATAATAGTTAATAGCTTGATGTTACTAACAATCACGAAGTGATTTTAAACTCTTGTTCCCCCTACTCGCGCGTTCCCTTGCGCCTTTCGTCGGCGCGGGGTCGCTCGCCAAATTTGGGGGTCAGGGGGCTTAAGAGCGACTTGTGTATACACCTTAGCCTTAGAGAAGAGCAGGGCTGTTTCAAGTTAAAGATAAACGTTGTTAGAGCTTATTAGAGAGAGAATAATAGGAATCAGAGCAATATAGAAACCAATTTGTCTAAAAATAACTGAATTTATCGTTTATATCCTTGATGATTGTCATCGTGAAATTAACTGGAACTATTAAAACTTTGTTGCATGCCCAACAAGATATACTGACAAATTTCGTCAAAATAGAGTGTATAGATTGAAAAATTCTCCTCTGCTCCCCGCTCCCTGCTCCCCTGCTATCTTAGTTGATAATGAAACAGCCCTACTTAGAGGAGAGGGGTTTGGGGAGAGGTTAATTTTAATTTAATCGAATTCACCTTGATAAGATAAGGTAGCTAAATCCGAGATAATATTAATTTTGCTCATAGAATTATTAAAGAAATTATTAATAGTAATGCTTTATCTGCAAATTTCAAATGCGATTTCGTCATTTTAGTCTGGGTTGAGATAAGATAAATAAATTTTTTTTCAAATTAAGTAAATTTCTGTCAATAGAATTAAAGCATAGCTATTCATCAAAGTCGCTCTCTGTATAATTACGGAAAATCAAATTGAATTATCGAGCTGGTGGAGAAGGGACAAGATGAAACAGAGATTATCGCTACTACTATCTTTAACTTACTGTACTCTTGGTCAAGGCATTTTCTTAACATCAGCTACGGCACAAGTTACTCCTGATGGCACCACTAACACTACAGTTGATGTTGATGGAAGTGATTTTACAATCCAAGAAGGAGAGCGTGCTGGCGGTAATCTTTTTCATAGTTTTGGGGAATTTTCTGTACCGACAGATGGTTCGGCATTCTTTAATAATGCAGCGGATATAGTCAATATTTTCTCTAGAGTTACAGGCGGTAATATTTCCAATATCGATGGTTTGCTGCGTGCTAATGGCGGTGCTAATTTATTTCTGCTTAATCCTGCGGGAATTATCTTTGGAGAAAATGCCCGGTTAGATGTTGGTGGTTCCTTTTTTGGGACTTCTGCTGATAGCTTTGTGTTTGAGGATGGGGAATTTAGTGCCACCGATTTAGATAATCCCCCTTTATTAACGATTAATGCCCCCATTGGCTTGAATTTTCGCGATAATCCTGGAGATATTGTTAATCAATCTGTGGCTGAAAATGTAGGTTTACAAGTACCTCAAGGAGAAAACATTACTCTAGTAGGCGGGGAGATCAATTTAGAAGGAGGCAGAATTACTGCCCCAAGTGGCAGAGTAGAGTTAGGGGGACTTTCAGCAGCAGGAGAAATAGGACTGACCGAAGATGGCAGTTTAAGTTTTCCAGATAGTGTAACGCGGGCGGATATATCACTCACCAATCGGGCTTTGGTTACTACCAGCGGCGAGGGAGGTGGTGAGATTCAGGTCTGGGGTAAGCGGGTAACCCTCAGTCAGGGTTCCCAGATTAAAGCAAATACCTTGGGTTCGGAAGCCGGAAGAGGTTTGACGGTGAATGCCACCGAATCGGTACAACTAATTGGCACTGCTGCCGATGGTCAGCCTCTGGGGAGCGCGATCAAGCGAGAGATCGGAGACATAACTAGCTTCATCCAACTCACCCAACTGCTTACGGCTCCGTCCAGCGGCTTGTTTGCTGAAACTGAAGGTACAGGAAAAGCGGGAGACCTTACCATTAGCACTCCCGCGTTGCTGGTTCGGGATGGAGCAATCGTCTCAGCTTTTAACTTTGGTCCCGGAGACGGGGGGAATTTGACGGTGAATGCCACCGAATCGGTGGAATTGATTGGAGTATCAGCCATTAACAATGGGAAGAGCGGTTTGTATACTTTTGCGTTAGGCTCTGGAAAGGCAGGAGACATGACCGTTAACACCAGGCAGTTGCGGATCTCCGATGGGGCTCTGCTTAGTACTGCCACTATCGGTCCAGGAGATGCAGGGAATTTGACGGTGAATGCCACCGAATCAGTGAAATTGATTGGGACTTCCACCATCGATCCGTTGATAAGGGCTATTCAATTGTTTGGGTTGTTTGGGAGAGTAGCACCAGAAAACTTAGCCCAGGCTCTGCCGTTTCCTAGCGGCTTGATTACTGGCACTTTTGGTCCCAGAGCTGGGGCTGGTGGGAACGTGACAATTAACACTGGACAGCTGCAGATTCGGGATGGAGCAATAGTGTTCACTAATTCTGTAGGCTCATCAGGAGATGCAGGGAATTTGACGGTGACTGCTACCGAATCAGTACAATTGATTGGTCCCTCTTTAGCAAGAAATTCGGGCGATACTCGCCAGGGGAGGTTTTTTTACAGTGGCTTGGTGAGTGCAACAGATGGCTTGGCGAGTAGAAGAGATTTAGGTCCAGGAGCGGCAGGAGAACTGAGGATTACCACTCCCACTTTGCAAGTTCTGGATGGAGCGCTGATCATTGGTTCTAGCTTCAGCAATGGTGGTGGGGGAGGTAGTATTACGGTGGAGGCAAATACCTTGGAGGCAACTAATGGTGGGCAACTCCGCACCAGCAGTACTTCAAGTAGCTCTGATGCAGGTAATATTACCCTGAAAGTTTCAGACGGTATTACCCTAGCTGGGGAGGGCAGTGGACTGTTAGCTGGGGAGAGCAGTGGCGTGTTTGCCAACACTTCCCCTGATTCCACAGGGGACGGCGGCATCATCTTCATTGATACCACTACTATGACTATTCGCGATGGGGCACAAGTGGCAGTCAATAGTGAAGGTACTGGAATAGGCGGAAACATTGATTTACAAGCAGACTCTCTTACCCTAGATCGAGGAACTATTACGGCTGAAACTGCCAGTAACCAAGGAGGAAATATTGACCTGAAAGTCGATGAGCGATTATCCTTACGCGATAATAGTTTAATTTCTGCTGAAGCTGGGATTACTGGTGACGGTGGTAATATCGATATCGATACTCAATTTATCATTGCCTTTCCTAGTCAACCACCAGGGGATGGGAATGATATTGTTGCCAGTGCCGAGTTTGGAATGGGAGGTAATATCAATATTAATGCTGAGTCTCTATTTGGGATTGAAGAACGGCCAGCGGAGCCTGGAAATGGAACTAACGACATTGATGCTAGTTCCGAGTTTGGTTTAGATGGTAGCGTTTTTATATCTACGCCTGATACTAATATACGTCAAAAAGATACCGCAATACCTAGTAATCCGATTGAATCAGAACAAGCTATCGGTCAGGCTTGTCAGAGAACTCGCACCGCTGACCAACCTAGTGGTCTCACTGTTAAAGGCAAAGGTGGTGTCCCCCCTGTACCTACCGAACCATTTATGGCAGAGTTATTAATTCCTGATGGCAAGCCCATTACATTAGATAAGAAGAGCGATCTTAATTCTCTTCTTGAAGTAGAAGAAAATGAGACTGAGCCAGAAAATCCTAATTACATTCCTGAAGATATCAAGCCTATTAAAACAAGCAGAGGAGATATTTATCCAGCTAGAGGAATCATCAAAACTGAAGATGGTCGAGTTATCTTAACTACCTATCCTACCGATAACATCAATACCCGCACACCTCATATTGCTGCTAACTGTAGTCTTGTCAAGGATGAGGGATGAGGAACAGTGAAGAGTTATCATTAATTTATGTAAATAGTACTAAAGCATAGCTATTCATCAAAGTTACTCTCTGTATAATTACGGAACAATAGATTAAATTATCGCTCTGGTGGAGAAGTAGCAAGATGAAACAGGAATTATCGCTACTGCTATCTTTGGGTTGCTGTACACTGAGTCCAGGAATTTTCTTGAAACCAGCTACGGCACAAGTTACTCCCGATGGCACCACTAACACTACAGTTGATGTTGACGGGAGTGATTTTACAATCCAAGAAGGTGATCGCGCTGGTGGTAATCTTTTTCATAGTTTTAGCGATTTTTCTGTACCAACAGATGGTTCGGCATTTTTCAATAACGCAGCAGATATAGTAAATATTTTCTCTAGAGTTACAGGGGGTAATATTTCCAGCATTGATGGTTTACTGCGTGCCAATGGCGGTGCCAATTTATTTTTGCTTAATCCTGCGGGAATTATGTTTGGTCCCAATGCCAGATTAGATATTGGCGGTTCGTTTTTTGGCACTACGGCTGATAGCTTTGTGTTTGAGGATGGGGAATTTAGTGCCACCGATTTAGATAATCCTCCTTTATTAACGATTAATGCCCCTATTGGTTTAAATTTTCGCGATAATCCTGGGGATATTGTTAATCAATCTGTGGCTGAGGATGTAGGTTTACAAGTACCTCAAGGAGAAAACATTACTCTAGTGGGCGGAGATATCAATTTAGAAGGAGGCAGAATTACTGCCCCAAGTGGCAGAGTAGAGTTAGGAGGATTATCAGCAGCAGGAGAAATAGGACTGAGCGAAGATGGCAGTTTAAGTTTTCCTGATAGTGTAAACCGGGCGGATATATCACTCACCAATCGGGCTTTGGTTACTACCAGCGGCGAGGGAGGTGGTGAGATTCAGGTCTGGGGTAGGCAGATAACCCTCAGTGAGGGCTCTCAGATTAAAGCAAATACCTTGGGTTTAGAAGCCGGAGGAGGTTTGACGGTCAATGCCACCGAATCGGTGAAACTAATTGGGAGCGGTGTCGAGGGGGAGATAGGAGAAATAACTAGCTTCATCCAACTCTACCAACAGCTTACGACTTCGGCCAGTGGCTTGTTTGCTGAAACTCAAGGAACTGGAAAGGCAGGTCCTCTGACCATTAACACTCCCACGTTGCTGGTTCGGGATGGAGCAATCGTCTCAGCTACTACCTTTGGCTCAGGAAACGGAGGTAATTTGACAGTGAATGCCACCGAATCGGTGCAATTGATTGGAGTATCAGCTATTAACAATTTTAAGAGCGGTTTGTATACTTTTACTTTTGGCTCTGGAAAGGCGGGAGACGTGACCGTTAACACTAGACAGTTGCGGATTTCCGATGGTGCATGGGCTAATACTGCCACTATAGGTCCAGGAGCAGGAGGAGATTTGACAGTAAATGCCCCTGAATCGGTGCAATTGAGTGGCACTTCTCCCATCGATCCGCTTACAAGGAACTTGTTTGTTGAACTGTTTGGGATAGAAGACCCAGAAAACTTAGCCGAGGCTCAGTTTCTTGGCGGCTTGAATACTGGCACTTTTGGCTCCGGAGCTGGTGGGAACTTAACGATTAACACCGGGCTGCTGCTGGTCCAAGATGGAGCACTAGTGTTTACTGGCACTGCGGGCTTTTCAGGAAGTGGAGGGAATTTGACGGTGAATGCCACCGAATCGGTGCAAGTGATTGGCCCTTCCCTAGGAAGAACCACGGAAAGTGTAAGAGAGGGGAGGTTTTTCAGTGGCTTGGCGACTACAACAGATTTAGGAGCAGGAGAGGCGGGAGACCTGACCATTAGCACTCCCACTTTGCAGGTTCTGGATGGAGCGCTGATCGTTGCTTCTAGCTTCAGCAATGGTGGTGGGGGCGGTAGTATTACGGTGGAGGCGAATACCTTGGAGGTAACTAATGGTGGCCAACTCCGCACCAGCAGTACTTCAAGCAGCTCTGATGCAGGTAATATTACCCTGAAAGTGCAAGACGGTATTACCCTAACTGGGGAGGGCAGTGGACTGTTAGCTGGGGAGAGCAGTGGCGTGTTTGCCAACACTTCTCCTGATTCCACAGGGGACGGCGGCATAATCTTCATTGATACCACTACTATGACTATTCGCGATGGTGCACAAGTGGCAGTCAATAGTGAAGGTATTGGAATAGGTGGCAACATTAATTTACAAGCAGGTTCTCTTACCCTAGATCGCGGAACTATTACAGCTGAAACCGCAAGTAACCAAGGAGGAAATATTAACCTGAAAGTCGGTGAGCTTTTATCTCTACGCAATAATAGTTTGATTTCTGCTGAAGCTGGGGTTACAGGTGACGGGGGTAATATCGATATCGATGCTGATTTTATTCTTGCCTTTCCTAGCCAACCACCAGGGGATGGGAATGATATTGTTGCCAGTGCCGAGTTTGGAATGGGAGGTAATATCAATATTAATGCTGAGTCTCTATTTGGGATTGAAGAACGACCAGCCGAACCGAGAAATGGAACTAACGACATTGATGCTAGTTCAGACTTTGGTTTAGATGGTGATGTTTCTATTACAACACCTGATATTAATAGAATTCAAAAAGATATCGAACTACCTAATAATGTAGTTGAAACAGAGACCTTGGGTGTTAATGCTTGTTCTGGAGGAGGAGCAACGGAGGCTAGTAGTTTCATACTAAAAGGAAAAGGCGGTGTCCCTCCCGTTCCTACCGAACCATTTATGGCAGATTTGTTAATTCCTGATGGTAAGCCCATTACACTAGACAAGAAGAGCGATCTTACTTCTCTTCTTGAAGTAGAAAATGAGACTGAGCCAGAAAATCGTACTTATAACCCTACCGAAATCAAACCCATCAAAACTAGCAGAGGAGATATTTACCCAGCTAGAGGCATCATCAAAACTGAAGATGGTCGAGTTATCTTAACTACCTATCCTACCGATAACATCAATACCCGCACACCTCATATTGCTGCTAACTGTAGTCTGGTAAAGGATGAGAAACGGTAAAGAGCTGTCATTAGTTACGCTGCGCTTGCGTTTGCGCTTGCGAAGCTCTACCCGAAGGGTCTCGGGATCGCCCCGCAGGGTTGAAGGGGGACTTCAAAATAAAACAGATAACTCTTGGCAGAAAATTACTAATCTAGAAAAATCCTCCTCCCCGCGCACCGCTTTTACGGGCTACGGTGTATACACAAGTCGCTTTTAAGCCCCCTGACCCCCAAATTTGGCGAGCGACCCCGCGCCGACGAAAGGCGCAAGGGAACGCGCGAGTAGGGGGAATAAGAATTTAAAATCACGAAGTGATTGCCGTAATTCGAGTTATTAACTATTATTTTTAGCTTTTGTGACTGATTAAAGTCCCCCCAAACTTGGGGGGCTAGGGGGGCTAGATTCCTTATTTTGAAGTTGATCAGGAGATCTCTGTACACCGTAGGGTCGGGTTCCCCGACTATCGCGAACGCGCACCAAGAGAAGGAACGCGCGAGGAAGGGGATTTAGGGGGGCAAGATTAGCGCTAAACTCAGAATAATCAATATCAAAATAACTTCTGTGTACACGGTAGGGGGTCTCTCTGACTAGTAGCTTTTATGCTCCAATTTAACAATTAAATGTAATTTTCCCCATCCCGGCACTGCTGCTCCCGAAGCTTCCTCTGCTTCTATCTATTCATCATTTCAAAATGACAGTATCATTTTCATCTTGGCTCAATAAATGTTAACTTTTTATAAGTACTACCCATTAATCTTCTGTTAAGAGGATGAAAACCCTTTATTCGGTTTTCCATCAATGTCAGATAATCCAGATCCCATAAACTATAACGATCGCTGTTTTTCTAGTAAACTTTATGTTGCTCTTTTCTCGCCTGATCAAGATTTAACCTCAGTAATTGTCAATTTACTGAGTCAGGAATGTTATCGTCTCAATCTGATCAATCAAGCAGATCAATTACTAAAATTTGTGGAAGAGCATAAAGAGGAAATTGATTGTTTTGTCTTTGTTAAAAATCGCGATCGCGACAAGCTTTTGGCACAACTGCGAGATACTGGAATCTTATTACCGACAACTATCATTAATAGTAAATCTTCCAGGGCAATTTCTGAACCAGAATCTCCTACAAAACTTAACTTAAATTCTCAGAATGCCGAAGTTATATTAGAGTCAGAAAATATAGATCAACTTGATTCTT
Source organism: Xenococcus sp. MO_188.B8 (assembly GCA_030065615.1). GTDB lineage: Bacteria > Cyanobacteriota > Cyanobacteriia > Cyanobacteriales > Xenococcaceae > Xenococcus. The sequence continues at coordinate 10,286 of JASJDR010000060.1, forward strand.
ATATTAAAAGATCAATTAAAAAGTTCCTCAATCTAGCACCTAGTTGTTCTCTAGTAGATCGCGAAAAGCAAATCAATTTAAAATCACAAACTAGTAACCAAGAATTTCTAGTTTTACAGCAACGTCGATTAGCACAAAAACTCAAAGAAAGATTAGGATATTTAGGTGTTTATTACAAAAGAGATCAGGAAGCTTTTTATCGTAATGCTACAGAATCAGAACAAAAACAAATCATCAAGGAGCTAAAAACCGAATATCGTCAGATTATTATTAGTTATTTTGACGAGAATCCTCAAATAAATCAAGTGATAGATGAATTTGTCAATCAAGCTTTTTTTCTTGATATTTCCGTTCCGCAAATTTTAGAAATACATATGGAGTTAATGGATGAATTTGCTCAACAACTGAAGTTAGAAGGAAGAAGTGAGGAAATATTACTTGATTATCGTTTAGCATTAATAGATATTATCGCCCATCTCTGTGAAATGTATCGTCGTTCAATTCCCAGAAAAGATGTTCCTTTAGATTTATTATTTCAGATAGATTGAATTTATTTATTACTTAATTAATTAATATTATGAACAAATTTAGAAAAACTTATGTTCTTAAACTTTATGTTGCGGGAAATACACCAAATTCGGTTAGGGCATTAAAAACCTTAAAAAATATCCTAGAACAAGATTTTCAAGGAGTTTACGCTCTCAAAGTTATTGATGTGCTCAAAAACCCTCAGTTAGCCGAAGAAGATAAAATTTTGGCAACTCCTACTTTATCAAAGGTATTACCGCCTCCAGTACGCAAAATTATTGGGGATCTTTCCGACCGAGAGAAAGTTCTCATTGGTTTGGACTTGCTATATGAAGAAATTCGCGATCGTAGTTAACAGAAGGCAGAAGATAGAAGTTTTCTGGTTAGTATGGTGTAAACCCAAAGTGAACTTGACCCAAAATCTAGTAAAATTAAGCTAATTTAATTTAATTTATGTAAATAACTTTTTAAAAGCCCAATCTACAATGATTAGCTTACATAATTATTTAAACAGCTTTCAGCTTTTAGCTCTAAGCTTGGTTCAATTACTCCACTATGGGAGAACAAAAAAGCTAATATTGAACTCGGTGCGCGTTCCCTCTCTTGGTAAAGGGCTGTCTTTTGAGGTTTCACGGTGGTCGAAAGTTGATGAGGACACCTCGTCATTTGCCACCTCCTCAAAAGGAACGCGATGTCGAGCGAGAGGGATGGCGAGGAAACCTCTCGGGGGAGAAGGGAGTTTTTGTTAATTAATTAGTTAGTATTTCTAGTTAATTGTATTTGAAATGAAGCTCTCTTCCCGCGCTCGTCAACTTAGAGCAAAAAAAGCTACTAGTTAAGAACGCCCCATCCCAACACCGCTTAAAGCTAATAGCTAATCGCGAAGCGATTTTAATCAAACTGATAAGATACTTAATTTTTCTGAGCGGAGATGAATCAAAAAAATCCCAGTCAATCAGGGGACAATGAATTCTTAACTAGAGGCGTTCGCAAAATTCAAACAACCATAGAAGGTTTTGACGAAATTACTCATGGTGGTTTACCCGAAGGTAGAACTACTCTTGTTAGTGGGACATCTGGTACGGGCAAAACTCTACTAGCTGTACAATTTTTATATCATGGAATTAAATATTTTGATTATCCAGGAGTCTTTGTGACCTTCGAGGAATCTCCTCAAGATATTATTCAAAATGCCCATAGCTTTGGCTGGGATTTACAAAGTTTAGTAGATCGCGGCAAGTTATTTATCCTTGATGCTTCCCCTGATCCTGAAGGACAAGAAGTAGTCGGCAACTTCGATCTTTCGGCGCTGATCGAACGGATTCAATATGCAATCAGTAAATATAAAGCGAAATTAGTCTCAATTGATTCAGTAACCGCAGTATTTCAACAATATGATGCGGCATCAGTCGTGAGAAGAGAAATCTTTCGACTGGTAGCTCGCCTCAAACAACTCCAAGTCACTTCCATTATGACCACAGAGCGGATTGAGGAATATGGCCCAGTCGCACGTTTTGGGGTTGAGGAGTTTGTCTCCGATAATGTAGTTATCGTACGTAATGTATTAGAAGGAGAGCGTCGTCGGCGAACCATCGAGATCCTGAAACTCAGGGGTACAACCCATATGAAGGGCGAATATCCCTTTACCATTACCAACGATGGAATTAATATCTTCCCCTTGGGTGCAATGCGTTTAACTCAACGTTCCTCTAATGTTCGGGTTTCTTCGGGAGTCCCAACCCTCGACGAACTCTGCGGTGGTGGCTTCTTCAAAGATTCGATCATCCTGGCGACCGGTGCTACGGGAACTGGTAAAACCTTGTTGGTTAGTAAGTTTCTTCAAGAAAGTTGTCGTCGGGGAGAAAGAGCAATTCTCTTTGCCTATGAAGAGTCGAGAGCCCAATTATCCAGAAATGCTTCTTCCTGGGGGATTAATTTTGAGGAAATGGAACAAAAAGGGTTGCTCAAACTATTATGTTGCTACCCCGAATCGGCAGGTTTAGAAGACCATCTACAAACCATCAAATCAGAAATTGCTAAATTTAAACCGTCACGAATTGCGATCGACTCCTTGTCTGCTTTAGCTAGAGGTGTGACCAATAATGCTTTCCGTCAATTTGTCATTGGGGTGACAGGCTATGCCAAACAAGAGGAAATCACAGGTTTCTTTACCAATACAACGGATCAATTCCTGGGATCTCATTCGATTACCGAGTCTCATATTTCGACGATTACTGACACCATTATTCTTTTACAATATGTAGAGATTCGTGGGGAAATGTCGCGGGCAGTCAATGTCTTTAAAATGCGTGGCTCTTGGCACGATAAAGGTATACGCGAATACGTCATCAGTTCTGATGGGCCAGATATTAAGAATTCTTTCCGTAATTACGAAGGAATTATTAGTGGTTCACCAACTCGTATTTCTGTGGATGAGAAAAGCGAACTGTCCCGTATTGTCCGAGGCATGAAAGATAAAACAGAATAATTTATGAAATCAATAAATCACTAAATCATGCTTTGGCCCTATAAAACTCCTGGTATTCCTGATAATCTGTTTAGTCGTCTCCCTGGTATTCCCCTAAGTAAACGGGAAGTGCGTCTGTTATTAATTTCTTCTTTGAGGATGCAAACTGATTCTGTCTTTTGGGACATTGGTGCTGGGACCGGTACTATTCCCGTGGAAATCGGCTTAATTTGCCCCGAAGCTCAAATTATTGCTGTGGAAAGAGATGAAGAAGTTGCGAGTCTGATTAGGAAAAATTGCGATCGCTTTAAAGTAAAAAATGTTAGAGTAATCGAAGGCAATGCTCCCGATTGCTTTCAAGATTTAGCACTGAGGCCGGATCGCATTTGTATTGAAGGAGGAAAACCAATTAAACAGATCCTCAAGCAAGCCTGGCAGCATCTTCAGTCCGAAGGCCGAATTGTGGCGACTGCTAGTAATTTAGAAAATTTATATACGATTTCTGAAGGCTTATCAGAGCTACAAGCCCGCAATATAGAAGTCGTACAATCTGCGGTTAATCGCTTAGAAACTAGAGGTATCCACCAGACTTTTGCGGCTGTCAATCCGATGTTTATCCTCAGTGGAGAGAAGCTTTAGGAGAAGATAAGGGAGATGGGGAAATAAAGGGGAGTTTGCTATTATCTAATCCCTAGGAGTTTAATGCGTAATTTGTTAACCTTTTGAATGATTGTCTTAACCAATATTTAATTTTCTTTAGACCTGCGACACAATAGTGAATTATGTCCTGGAATCGTATTCTAAGTGCTATAGTAGCGATCGCTCTTGCTCTAGGAGCTATTATTTTAGGAGGATGGTATTTTTCTGTCGGAATTGGAATTCTCATTTTTCTGGCACAGATTGAGTATTTTCGTTTGGTTCGTGCTACGGGGATTGAACCGGCGGCAAAAACTACTTTTGTCGTCTCTCAACTTCTCTTAATTAGTTCGACCATTACTCCCAACATCACCGATGCGATGTTTTGTCTCGGAGGCACTATTATTTGCTTTTACTTATTATTTCAACCTAAAATGGCTACAATCGCTGATATTTCCAGTTCCATTTTAGGGTTATTCTATTGTGGTTATCTGCCTACCTATTGGGTACGCTTGCGAGTTAGTTTGCCCAATGACAATTCGATTGCTAATCTACCTTTAGATGGCTATTGGCCAACCTCTTGGACTGATTGGCATCAGTTCCCCACTGCTCTAACTCTAACTTTTTTGGTCATGGCCTGTATCTGGGCGGCAGATATCGGAGCCTATTTTATGGGCAAAATCTTTGGTCGTACCAAGTTATCTGCTATTAGTCCTAAAAAAACTGTTGAAGGGGCGATCTTTGGCATTATTGGTAGTCTCATTGTGGCGGAGTTAGGAGCTTGGTATTTCGATTTTCCTGGTTGGAGATTGAGTGGAATTATTCTAGGAAGTTTGATTGGCATAACGACTTTGTTAGGAGATTTAACAGAATCGATGATGAAACGGGATGCAGGAGTCAAAGATTCGGGACAATTAATTCCTGGTCATGGAGGAATCTTAGACCGCACTGACAGTTATGTTTTTACTGCTCCATTGGTTTATTATTTTGTGACTCTTTTATTGCCTTTAATGGACTAAATAGTCAGGCAAAATTAATTACCTAGGGGTGAAGAAAAAATGCGTGGGGATTTGGGGACTTGGGGACTTGGGGAATCAATTATCTCCCTACGTCCCTACCTCCCTATTTCCCACAGTAAATTTCGCTCACCCCCCCCACCCTTCCTTGTCCACCCCCTCTCCCCACACTCTCTACCTTCTTCCCACACTCCCCCCTCTCACCTAACTAGTAATTTATAAATACTGAATCGACGCTTTAGCACCTAACACCTAAATTGTACTAGTAACTATTAAGGTAAAGCTCAATTGCCTGTTCAGTATCACCTATAAATTTTACTTGGCCATGATCCAACCAGATAGCTTTGTTACAGGATTCGGAAATTAAATTCATCGAGTGGGAAACTAGCAAAATAGTAATGCCATCTTGCCAAAATTCTTGCATTTTTTGCTCACATTTATGTTTAAATCCTTCGTCTCCAACTGATAAAATTTCATCAAGAATTAAGATATCTGGTTCTACATCAGTAGCGATTGCAAATCCTAATCGAGCTTTCATGCCTGAAGACAAGCTTTTTACCGGTATTAAGCCATATTCTTGTAATTCTGCAAACTCCAAAATACTTTTCGCTCTTTGTTTCATCTCTTGACGAGAAAAACCCAACATTACGCCGTAAAAAATAATGTTATCGAGGACTGAAAGTTGTTCATCAAAACCAGCACCTAATTCAATTAATGGTGCAATATTACCTTTAACTCTCACCGAACCTGTAGTTGGTTGCAGAATACCACAAATGACTTTTAATAAAGTTGATTTACCAGAACCATTAGATCCTATAATGGCAATTTTTTCTCCTTGATTAATTTGTAGTTCAATATCATTTAAAATTAATTTTTTGGCAGGTTTGCGGTACTTTCCTTCTACAATAGAAAGTAGGGTGCGCTTGAGATCATAGGAGAATTCTTCTTGAGTCCTGCGCCATAAAGAAACTTTATCTAATCTAATAACTTCTGTCATTTTTTAGAGTAAATCCATAAATTTTTCTTGCCACAATCTAAAAGTGATCGCTCCTAAGGTTAAGACGATACAACCACTTAATAATGAATGAAATATTAAACTAATATCAGGTAAATCGCCTGATAAACAAATTTGTCGAATACTTTCAATTATTGGAAATAAAGGATTTACAACTAGAACTGGTCTGATTTCGTCAGGGACAATTATTGGAGGATAAAATATCGGTAAGCTAATCCAAGTTAAGAATGTTAATAATTCATAGAAATAAGGTAAATCTCGAAAAAACACAAACAATGAACTAGTAAAAAATCCGATGCCAGTACAAACTAGCACTAAAGCAAACAAAGGAAATAAGATAGCTATAACATTTATAATATGACCTGATAAAATAAACGTTACTATCAATAACAGGGGTAATGCTCCCATCAAGAATTGAAAGAGATTTGCTCCAATAAAAGATAAGGGAAAAATTAATAAAGGTAAGCGAATCTTATTTACTATTGAACCATTTGCTACGACACTCGGTAAAGCTTGAGCGGTAGAAGAAGAAAAGAAATTAAAGATTATTAGACCAGTAAATACAGCCAAAATATAATTGAATATCGAATTATCATAGTGAACTTTAAAGTTAGTCCCAAAAACGGCTGTATATAATACGGTCATAATTATAGGGTTTAATAACGACCAATATATACCTAAAAAAGAACCGCGATATCTTTTTTTCAGATTGCGTCGAACTAAAACATAAAGTAGCTCCCAATACCATTTTAGTTGAGATTTTCTCTCATTTTGGAGAGTAGATGCAATCATAAGGAATAGAATAGCAACACGACTAGATGCGTATTGTACACCACGAATAATCTTATCTCACAGCTATTAGTGACAAACCTTCAAAAAGCATCTATTTTCTTAACTGATACTTTAGGGATTGGGGATAGGTAATAGGGAACTCCCCCTGCTGCCCTTGCCTCCCCTGCTGCCCTTGCTTCCCCCTGTATCCTTAGATTGCTACAGGTTGATTGATTCCCACTAACTTTTCACTCAATTCCCATAATTTTTTGGCTTTATTCGCATCCAAAGCTTCATTAGAAACTTCTTGGACAAAAGATTGACGACCTTCTTTTTGTCTGTTACCCCAGCTAAAGTAAGCCCCAGATTCTTTATATTTTTCTTCTGTGACAACTTGCGCTACGCGATCGCCTGCTACTTCTTGAGTGACATAACCTCCAGTAATATTTTTTTGGAATAGAGGGAATATAGTTCTAAATAGAGGGTAATGGTTACGAAATAGAGGAGTATCCGCCACACAGCCAGGATAGAGAGAAGAGAAAATAATACCGGTAGATTCGTAATAGCGTCGGTGTAATTCTCTCATGGTTAAGACATTGCAGAGTTTACTGTCTTTATAGGCTTTGCCTGGTTTGAATTTTTTGCCATTAATCATGCTCACAGGAGCTTTAAATCCTGCTTCAAAGCCTTCAAGGTTTCCTAAGTCGGGAGGTGCGGGAATGGGAATTTTACCCCCTAATTCTTTGGGGTTAGCGGTAACTGTACCCAAGATGACTAGTCGACGATCTGGATAGGGTGATTTTTGCAAATCTTCTAACAAGAGATGGCATAACAGAAAATGTCCCAAATGGTTGGTAGCAACACTTAATTCATAGCCGTCAGCGCTACGCATTGGCTCTTTGAGCAGCGGTAAATAGACTGCTGCGTTGCAAACTAAAGCATCTAATATTCTTCCTGTGGCTCGAAAATCAGTAACGAATTGTCGAACGCTTTCTAGGGAAGCCAAATCTAACTTGATCATGCTGTAATTATTTTGGGAGATCCCTACTTCTTGTGCGGCGTTCTCCATTTTTTCCAGGTTACGACAAGCCGCTATTACATGCCAACCTCTTTCTACCATGGATTTTGCTGCATATAGACCGACTCCCGAAGATGTGCCGGTAATGATAACGGTTTTTTTACTAGAATCCATTGCGATCAATTTTTGTTATAAATTTAATATTTTCTTTTTATTACCATCTCATATAATAGTTAACCCTTGTTAAATAAGAGTCTCAATTGTTATATAAATCAAGAATTAATCTGAAATTATCAGCATATTGATTAAACAATACTTGGTTGCTACATAAAATTTTATACTAGCGATCGCAAAAATTAAATGAGAAACTTTAGGAGAGGGAAACTATTACTAGACAATGATTACAGCATTTTTTTCGAGCAATGATTTGAGTAGAGAGGACAAAATGCGATCGCTAATTTACGAAAAATGTTAAATATTACAATTGCCAATTTTGTAATCTTAAATTTTTGTCTTTTGTTTTAATTTATTAAAATATACCAGTAATTAACTGTACAAAATAAATTACTGAGCTATTTAGGATTTAAATTAGGTTTTTCTGCCAGATCACATTTATTTCGCTGAGGTTCAATGATAGAGTAACCATTGATCTATTTAACAAATTTTTGTTTGAGAGCAAAACAATATGAGTGCTACTGTATCTGAGATTAAAGTCAAAACCATTAACGGTTTAGAAAAAAAGTTGGCTGAATATGCGGGAAATGTTTTATTAATCGTCAATGTGGCTTCCTATTGTGGTTATACCCCTCAGTATTCTGGTTTAGAAGAGCTTAATAAAAAATATGGCTCTCAAGGTCTTAAGGTTTTAGGCTTTCCCTGTAATGATTTCGGTGCCCAAGAACCAGGGACTAACAGCGAAATTGCTCAGTTTTGTGAAACAAAATATGGTGTAACTTTTGAGATGTTTGATAAAGTTGCGGCTCTTGGTGCTAGCAAACATCCTTTATACGTAACCCTCACAAGTTCTGTAGACCCTCAAGGAGATGTTGCTTGGAACTTTGAGAAATTTTTGATTAGCAAACAAGGAGAAGTGGTTGCTCGATTCAAAAGTGGTGTTGCACCCAATGACTCTAGCTTAATTGCTGCTATCGAAGCAGAATTGGCTAAATAAACAGTTATCAGTTATCAGTTATTGGTCAACTTTTCCTAGTGTTTGGTTCCTTCTTAATACATTGCTGCTGAGATTGTCCAAGCATCAATAAACAGGAGGACAATTGTAAAGACAAATAAGATGAGATACATCCAAGGTTGAGCTAGAGGACGAACATCGGTGGTGTCGATTCCTGTCTTTTCTTCTACGATGCGTACCATCTTGGCAAAACCAGCAATTCGCATCGGTAATAGATAGGCGCGATCGCGTTCTAGCGTTATGAAATAATATACTAAGCCACCCTGTCCAGTAGTGCGCATTTTTAAGCCAGCTATTTGAGTCCATTTTAGAGACCAACGTTGATAAAAAATCTGGGGAATCCAACTTGGATAAGTTACCTGGATTTTTTCTTCATCTAAAAGCACTTGCTGGCTAAGAGCAGCATAAACCACGATCGCACCTATGCCAATTCCAATTGACAAGAAATTACTGGGTACTGGTGCCGATGTCGCTTCAGCTAGAAAGGGTAAAGGTATTGTTAAGGCAGCATATAGCAATAATAGGGTGATTCGGATCAGAGGCGAAATATTAAAAATACAAATTGTTGAGGGTTGATTGTCCGTCATAAAGATTTATTTACTAGTATTAAACTTATTTAAGTTTAATATGACATTCTTCATTAATCACAAAATTTATTGTTGATACATTTTGTGCTCTCTAATTCGTCAATTTATGTTGTAAAGTTATTAGTCGGCTTTCAGAAGTTAATATTTGTTTTAGTAAGCGCTCTATTACTTGGAAATAGAAAAAGTGTAATTACTTCCTTTATGAAGTTGGAAGAGTTGGGCTCCAGATATTCGATACCAAAATAACCAGCCGCTAGCTAAGATTAGTGCTATAGTTAAAATAAAAAAAGGAAGCCACTTATATTTTTCATATGCTTCTTCCATTTCAGGCTCATTGTCAATTTCTCTACTGTCCTGAATAGGATTTTTTTTTGCTCTCAAATTAAGTTTTTGCCATTCAAGTTCCCAATCAATACTCGATTCATTAGAATCATGTTCCCAATTCACACTCGACTCATTAGCGGTCGTTGTTGGTTCGCTAACTTGTAAAACTTCAGACAGAAAATGAAGTTTTATTTGACTAGCTAAATCCTTAAGAAAATTTGCTGCTTGATGATTACCATAGGACATGACCCTAATTGATTTTTGTTCAATGAGTTCAACAAAATTGTGATCGATTAGTTGTTGGTTGTTATTTAAAACCTTGCTAGCCTCAGTGGGATATGTTAGTAAAACCTTAATTAGATTTTGTTGTTTTTCTAGGTTTTGTGTATTCATAGTGGATAATGGTTTTAGTTAGTAAGGTGGGTAATCCAAACCGCAGCTTGTTCTTAGAAATAACTTTCTCAATTTTAATCGTACTCGCTCAACCAATGCCAAAGTTAATAATTGCCATCAGCTCTTAGGTAATCTCTTTTTAACAAGGCTTGGCTTCACGAAGTCAGAAGGCAGAGCTTAGAAGTTTCTGTTCACAATTTATTTATAATTGCTACAGTTATATTAATTCATATTTACGTACGTATTGAATTACTTATGCGTGCCGCCTCATGATTATGTGTGAATCGATAACTTATAAATTGAGCAAAAGTATTAGAGCTAGTACCCCAAGAGAGTGTGGGGAGAGGGGGTGGACAAGGAAGATTGGGGGGAGTTAAGTTTTTTGTTTTCTCATTTTCTCCTTTGTCTTCGCACACTACCCTATCTTCCTTATCTCTCTTTGGCTTCCGTTTCCCTCTCAATTAATGATTGCTCTTGATTACTAAATCGGCGCTCTAGGAACGACTGTTTAACCCTTTACCCTCGCCAAGACCGTATCCTACTATAGATATATAAATTCTAGATTAAACAGCTACTTATAAATCTGATACCAATCTGGCTTTTCTCAAGAAAAATTTCAATACAGTTTCTTCTTTGGCAATGATATCGACTTCTCCTTCCATTCCTAATTGCAATCCACACTTATGAGCTCCCTGACTCAAAGTTAAGCTTTCTGGTTGGATTGTTACTTCATATAAACCCTGGGCAGTATTAGCTGCTCCGGCACCTCCTTGAGTTGAAATCGCATCAGGGGATACTTGGGTTACTTGCCCTTTCAATGTGCCATAGTCAGGATAGGGACAAGCCGAAATTCTTAATTGGGCTGGTTGTCCGATAGTTATTTGATTGATATCTTGGGGTTTAACATAAGCCTTAGCTAGTAAAGAGCTATCTTCAGGAGCTATTTTCGCTATTTCTGTCCCTGGCTGAACATTTTGACCAGAATTGCGAAGATTTAATTGGAAAAGAGTTCCATTGGTTGGTGCTTTAATAATGGCACCATCGCTATTTTTCAGAGATTGTTTAAGTTGACGTTGATATCTTTCTAATTGTTTTTGTGTATCCATAGCCTGTTGTTTTAGTGCTTCTCGCTCGCGGTTCAAGGTAGCAAGGGTGGCTTTGCCGCTAGCTTGAGTTTGAGTGATCCGGTTTTGAGCGATCGCGACTTCGGCATCACTAGGATTGAGGGCTGCAACCATATTATCTAGTCTAGCTTGAGCTGCTGCGATCGCTTGATTTTGTCGATTGATCGCGCTTTGTGATCTCTTGACGCTTGCTTGTTGGGCGCGAACTTCTTGTTCTTGCTGAAGGTAAGCTAATTTGGTTTCTTCTAAGCGATCTTGAGATAAGGCTCCAGTCTGAGCAATCGATTGATAGCGAGCTAGTTTGGTTTGTGAAGCTTTGAGGGCTGCGTTCTGCGATTCTAGAGTGGCTTGAGATGAGATAAGGTCTGCTTGGGCTTGTTCTAGTTCTACTTGGGCTAAATTAAGATTAGCTTGGGCTTCTTGTACCTGAGCAGAACTGGTAATTTTGCGATCGCGAAGATTGCGGCGCGTCCGATTTAATTCCGCTTTCGCTTCGGCTACGGAATTATTAATGCGTTCAGTTTCGGCAAGTATTTGTCGATTTAAGGCGGATTTTTGGGCAGCGAGCTGCTGTAGTTGCAGTTGCGCTTGTTGAATTTGGTTTTGTAAAAGGTTAGTTTCTGTCTCTAAAGAGGAATTATCGATAGTGGCAATAATATCTCCTTTTTTAAGGGTTTGATTTTCCTGGGCTTGAATAGATACTATGGTTCCCGGGGTTTTTGCTTGAACAACTTTTACTTTGCCATCGGGGCGAATTGTCGCGTTAGCCTTGACGGTAACTTTGTAAGGGGTAAATGCTGCCAGTGCGATCAAGATGCCCACGGAACCTGCTAAAAACATGCCTCCTAGTCTGCTCCAAACACTAATTGCTGGCATAAAATCGTTTTCATCGACCTGAACCAATTGCTCGTGTTGAGCCTGAGAAACTGATGCTACTTGCTGACGGTGAGGAACTATAGCACTAACATCGACATTTCTCGATATTTGATTACAGAGAGAATCTTCTTCGCTTTCAGGAACAATTAAGATCGTATCAGCATTCCCTGGTTTATATCCAGATGAATCTAGGCTATCAATAACATCCTGGTAATTAGTAATTTCTTTGTGATCTCTACCTGTCATCACTTTAATGTAACTATAGAGATTCCAAAATGTGATTTGAACCGAATAGTAATCTAGTTCTTCAGGAAGTGCTTCACTAATAGCTTCTGGACTGTAACCGCGGAATAATCCTTCCAAACAGACTTTTTCTAAAGGAGTGAGGGGTTCTTTTTGTCGCTGAAGTTTAATTGACTCGATATGTTGATAGAGTTCTTGCAGATTCCAATTATTATGAGCTTCAGAAAAAATTTGCTGACGATTGCTTAAACTTGTGCTTGTATTCTCATTCATAATTACATTTTCAGAAATTACTTCTGTTCCCCTACTGAAAAACTTAATTCTTGGCGATTACGATGTCGCTTGATTCTTGTTATGGATTCTTATGTTTGAACCAAACAAAAATATGCAGTTTAGAGATAAATCCAGATCAAGCTCAGAAGACAGCCCCTTGGGAACCCCCGCAACGGACTCAGGGCTGTTTCAAAATGCAATAAGTTAACGATTTTGAGAGATAGGGGGATAAGGTGATAGAGAAATAGGGAAATACAACTAAATTTACTTAAAAATAAGCTAATTTAGTTTTTAAGATCTGAATAATTATTCTGGTTTAATCAACTGAAATGACTAACAATTCGTTGACTGACAAAAATTATTGTTTAATAAATATTGTTAAAATTACGACTATTTTTCTAAAATTCCCCCTATCTCCCCATTTCTCCATTTCCTCATCTATTTTTTTCGAGAATAAAACAGCCCTGCGCAACGGAATGGCTTGGGAATGCTAACCAAGAGAAGGACAATCAAGAGAAGGACAATAATGATTTGGGATGCTATTTTACAAGAAAAGCCGTAGCTGCTAGATCACCTATACTTGGTTTTTTTACTTGATTTTTTGCAAGTACCTTATCGTTTATTTTACATTCTTGAAATATAAAAAATCCTGATAAATAACATACAACTGAATTGAGAAGTAACCTTGAATAAATATCGCGATACCGCCATTGCTCTAACTGGCATATGCTCTATTGGATTAGCCTCAATTTCGTTGGCTCAAGAGAGCAACCACTTAGAATATAATCAGAACCTTGAAGAAATTACAGCTCCAGATGTCTCTAGTTTACTCAATCCTGATAACCCAATTCCCGCAACAAGCGTCAGTACTGCTAAAAAGTTATTTGATCAAGAAAAGAATTATCTAGAAGGAGGAAGTTTCTTAAAAACAGACAGTGAGCTAGAGGGAGTTGTTTCTTTCTTTAAACCTAAAATAGAAGAATTTTTACCCCAAGCTTTAGAAATAATTCGAGAATTTGAAGGTTTTCGCGAGCAAGCTTATGTCGATACCGATGGAACTCCTGTCATTGGCTATGGTTTATCGAAAGTAGATGGGAGAAAAGTCCGATTGGGAGATCGGATCTCTGTAGCTAAAGCGGAGGCAGTTTTGAGTGAGCAAGTGCTAGAGCTGCAAGAACAAATTAAGTCTATGGTTGCGGTAGAACTCAATAGCAATCAATTGAGCGCTTTAAGTTCTTTTGCTTTCAATGTCGGTATCTATGGCTTGGAAAGTAGTACTTTGCTCAGGAAACTCAACGTGGGAGATTATTTGGGTGCCGCTAATGAATTTCCGCGTTGGAATAAAGCTACCATTAGAGGGAGAAAAATTCCATTGGCAGGATTAACTAGAAGAAGAGAGGCAGAAAAACAATTATTTCTGAAGTAACCTCATTACAAAAAAACTGTCTTGAGAAGGAGCTGTAGCTTGAATTGCACTAAGTTACAGCTTGATGCTACTTTCATTCTTTAACAGATAATTATTGACGACTAATCAGGAATTTTACACTACAAGATATAAATTTATATTACAATCCATTTTAATTTTCCATTTTAATTTTACTCTGCCTAAAAGCGATCGCATTTTTTTATGACTTCAGTTACTCCTAAAAGAGCTATAGTAACTATTTGTTCTGGCAATTACTTTCCTTATGCCAGAATTTTATTTACTTCTTTGCAACAATATCATCCCGAAGCATCTTTATTTTTATGTTTGGCAGATAAATTACAACCTGATGGGGAATTGGGGATTGAGGGCGTGGAAGTAATTCCTGCGGCAGATTTGGCAATCACTAATTTCGCTGATTTTGCTTTTCGCTACGATATCATGGAGTTTAATACGGCGGTTAAACCCTTTGTAATGCAAGATTTAATTGAAAATCGGGGTTTTGAGGAGGTAGTGTATCTCGATCCTGATATTGAATTATTTGCGCCGATGAGTCCGGTGTTTGAGGCTTTTGCCAAGGGAGCGGATTTTGTCTTAACGCCTCATATTACGGAACCTGCAGAGTTTGGTGAGTTTCCTGATGATATCGGCATTATGAAAGCAGGGATTTACAATTTAGGTTTCATCGCGGTTAATAATAGTCTTGATGGGATTAGTTTTCTCCATTGGTGGGGTAGAAGGTTAAGGTTTCAATGTGTGAATCGGCAGAGTGAAGGGATTTTTGTCGATCAGAAATTTGTTGACTTGTTACCATCATTTCATGACAATGTTGCTATTTTACGCGATCGCAGTTTAAATGTGGCCTATTGGAATTTGGATCAAAGAGAGTTAACTAAAACTGATGAGGGATGGTTAGTTAATGGTCAGCCTTTAAGATTTTTCCACTTTAGCGGTATTAGTACCAAAGCGCCGCATCAACTTTCGAAACATACTTCTCGGTTTAGGGAGAATTTAACTCCCGCTTTACAAGAAATTATTCTTCATTACATTGATAAGTTAAAATACTTCGGTTTTGGTAGTACAGCTAATCCAGAATATGGTTATGCCAGATTTAATAATGGTATCGCGATCGCGGATATGATGCGTCGATGTTATCGGGATACCGAAGATCTGTTTCTGGAAAATCCTTTTGATAGTTTTGCTGATTATCTCAATCAACCCAGTCAAGCTACCATTAGCAATTCTCCTTGGTTAATCACCAACTTAATGTATCATTTCTGGAGCGAACGAGAAGATTTACAACAAGCCTTCGATCTCAATCATCCTGAGAGTCGTCACAATTACGGTTTATGGTTTGTTCAGAATGCCCCAAGTTATGGAATTGATGCCTATTTTATCAATCCTGTTCTCGATAATGTGGGTTACTTTTACGCCAATCAAATTAAGTTAAACCCCCAGAGATTCGGTGCCCGCAAAGCAGATGTCGGCGTGATTGGTTATCTTAAAGCAGAAACAGGAGTTGGCAATGCGGGAAGAATGGTAGCTAGTAGTTTCTACAAATCCCAAGTTAACACTCAAGGCTATAATGTCACTCTTAATGTGATGGCTCGTCAAGCAGAAACTCAAGTTGATGACATTTTGGCAAGTAAAATTGATTCTCGGGTAGAAATTTATAACGTTAATGCGGATCAACTTGGAGTAGTCAGAAAACATTTGGCGGGGAAAACCAATGAGAATGCCTACAAGATAAATATGCCCTTTTGGGAATTGAGTAAATTTCCGACGGCTTGGGTAAATAACTACCTTGGTATTCATGAGGTCTGGGCTCCTTCGCGTTTTGTCCAAGCTGCGGTACAAACAGCGATGACTCTGCCTGTAATTTGGATGCCTCCTGCGGTTACCCTGGATCAGTTTACCCCACGCGATCGAAGTTATTTTAAATTACCAGAGCATACTTTCTTGTTTCATTTCAATTTTGATTTTTCTTCCTTTGCTACCAGGAAAAATGCTATTGCGGGCATTGAAGCCTATCGTTTAGCTTTCCGCGGTCGCCCAAATAACACCCCTACAGCTTTAGCTATTAAAACCCGAGGTTACGATCCTGATGGTAAAAACTTACAAAAATTAATTGATTTTACTGCTGATGAGCCAGATATCTATATTCTCAATGAAGAGATGGCTTATAGTGATGCGATGGCATTAATGAATTGTTGTGATTGTTATCTCTCTTTGCATAGATCCGAAGGTTTTGGTTTTACTCCAGCAGAAGCAATGTTATTGGAAAAACCTGTGATTGCTACGGATTATTCAGGAACTAGAGATTTTATTGATTCGACTACGGGCTTTCCTGTGAGTTATCGTTTAATATCGGTAAAGGAAAACGAGTATCCTTTCTGGGAATCTCAACAATGGGCAGACCCCAACCTCGATCATGCAGCTTGGCTAATGCGAAAAATAGTGTCAGATCTAACTCATACTAAGCAAGTCTCTCTTGCCGGAAAACAGAGAATCTTATCTGAATATTCTCCCGAACATGTTGGACAACTTTACAAGCAAAGGCTACAACAAATTGGAATTATCTAATATTTAGCATTGACCATTTACCATTGACCAGCCACCCTACGGTGCTACCCCGAGAAACCTCAAAGGCGTTCCGACCTCTTACGCCGCCCTAACCCTAAAGGGTTCAACAGTTTGCTTATGCCGGGGAACCCTTTAGGGGCTTCCTCCGCTTCCTCGCTATCGCGAATGCGCAAGTTTGAACATTTAGCATTTATCAATTAGTCAGTCACAATATGTTTATTTCCTACGCTCAGAATTTTGAAGATGTATTACTTAATCGTGTTTTTGCTGATAAGAAAACAGGGTTTTATATTGATGTTGGGGCGCAGCACCCTCTTTATGATTCTGTCACTAAAGCATTTTATGATCGTGGTTGGCAGGGGATTAATATTGAACCAGTCAAAGAATATTATGAATTATTAGCCAAAGAAAGAGAACGAGATCTTAATCTTAATTTGGCAGTGGGAGAAACAAAGGCGGAGTTAGATTTTTTTGAATTAGAAGGCACAGGATTATCTACTCTTGATCGTGCGACAGCAGAGAGATTAGCGGCAGAAGAAGGCTACAATATCAATCGTTATCAAATTCCTATAGTTACACTTGCTGATATTTTTCAGCAGCATCTTCATTGTCCGATTGATTTTCTCAAAATAGATGTGGAAGGTTGGGAAGAACAGGTAATTTTAGGTAATGATTGGTCACAGTTTCGTCCGACAGTAATTGTCTTAGAAGCAACAATTCCCAATTCTCCTACGAGAGCAGAAACTAATATTACTGAAATATTAAAAGAACAAAACTATCAACGGGTATATTTTGATGGCTTGAATGATTACTATTTAGCCAATGAAAGTAGTGAACTAAACAAGCATTTTGCGACTCCTCCTAATGTCTTTGATAAGTTTATCTCTTATCATTTAAGTACTGCCCAATCCCATGGGAAAAATCTTGAAGAAATTATCAAGGCTAGGGAAGAAGAAATTGAGAATGCTAAAAAACAATTAGAACATCAAGAACAAAAACTAATTAAAACTCAACAATGCTTACAAGAAAGTGAACAACGCTTACAAAAAAATGAACAACGCTTACAAAAAAATGAACAGCTCTTACAAGAAAGCGAACGCCATAATCATATCCTTAGGAATCATCTTAAAGATGAACAATTTGAAATTCAAAGACTCACAAAAATATTAACTCGCTTGCAAAATAAAGAACAAGAAACTCGCGATCGCTTAAATCAGGAAATTACTCAATTACAAAACCAAATAGCAGAAAAAAATCACCAATTAAATTTATCTAATCAATTAGTTACTGCCATGGAAACTAGTAAATTTTGGAAAATGCGCTCTGCTTGGTTTGGGGTGAAAAACAGTTTGGGAATCAAGGGCAATTAATAAAGAACAAAG
Source organism: Xenococcus sp. MO_188.B8 (assembly GCA_030065615.1). Lineage (GTDB taxonomy): Bacteria > Cyanobacteriota > Cyanobacteriia > Cyanobacteriales > Xenococcaceae > Xenococcus. Next base: position 28,134 of record JASJDR010000060.1, read on the forward strand.
TAATTACAATTACTTTATTTATTAAGGTTATTTTTGATTTTCTGTAATTCTTCATCGAGTTCTAACTGTTGAAACTTTTCTTCTAGAGGATCAGCAGTTGAACTGTAATCGCTATAACTGTAATCATCATTGACGCCTTGATGCCAACCTTTCGTATAGCGATCGCTATACTTATCTTCATTTGTTCTAGCAGATTTTACTTCGGCATATTTAGCCCTAACGACTTTAAGTCTTTGTTGGATTTGTTTCAAGAGTTCTTCAGCTTGGGGGATGCGCTTTTTCACTCCTTCCATTTTTCCCCAAACTTGATTTCCTTGTCGTAATAAAGCTGCCTCTCTTTCTTTGGCTGCTTCTGCTAAATCTCGTCTTCCCGCTGCTTCTGCCATATCTACTCTACCGTGCCAGGTTTTGATTTTTTCTGCGATCGCGATAATTTCCTGCTGTAACTTTTTTTCCTTAAATTGAAATTCCGTAATCAGATTTTTGGTATCCCGTTCTTGTTCTTTGAGTTGTTCTTCTAAGGCTGACAATTCTAAATGGGGATGTTTACGTAAAAAATCTTCTAATTGTTGTTCAACAAATTGATTAATATTATCGAATATACTCATGAATTAGGAATTGGGGAATAGGAGACTTCTGCAAAAATAACATAGAACTCAAGGAGCTAAAGTATAGGGCGTAATAGGAGTAATAATTGAGTAATAATTTTAGAGAGCGTGGACTTATGACCCTTCCTCTACGTCCTCTACCTCTTATACTTTACCTCACTAACGTCAGTTCGGCATAAGCTGAAACCCTTATGATACTGTTGACTGAAAGTACTATTCTTTCGTAGGATGTTTTGATAAATTGCCTTAACCCGAACTCAGGTTATTATAGGCTATTGCACCAGTTCCTAAGATTCCCCAAAGAACAGTTTTATTCATAGTAATTTTAATTGTTATTTCCTACGAAATGAGACAATAACTTTATATAACTAGACTGATAATAAATAGCTGGTTCACTAATTTCCCAAGATTTGTCATCTTCCGTACTACCATTCCAGTCAGCATACATTTTTTGGATAGGCTGATTTTGCAAGCGAGGATAATTTCCTGTGTAGTCTTTATTCGGTCCTCCTACAAGATAGCCTGGTGGTGGTCCATTAGAAGTTAAGGCATTATCCCAATTAGAATTGTCGGTGAACCATTCATGGTAAATTTCATTAACAGATTTCTCCGCACCATAGAGATACATATTGGATAGATAAGTCATTCCCAGAGGGTTGACTCCGTGGAAATAATGAAGAGAGTTTAATGCTACGTCAGTATAGGTTTGTTCTTGACCAGGGAGCAGATTATAAACAACTACATCATAATTTGATGAGCCTCGAATAGCTCTAAGGTTATTACTTCCCCAATGATAAGTTTCATCTGGCAAATAAGAACGATAAAGATCTTGTTCAGGGTGAAAGCCATAAAATTCTCGATCTTGTTGTGCTTCGAAAGTTTTTTTCTTGATTACAGCAGCTTTAACCTCTGGATCACTATTCGGCAATGTAGTATAAAACATTAATGCATCACCGTGATGGGGTGTATAGTTGGAAAGGCGATCGCCGATAAAGGGTCTTGTCTTTAAATAATGCTCTTGTATGTAGTTATTATAAACTTCTTCTCCTGTGAGAGCAAATAAATAAATTGCAGCAACTACCGCATCTCCTTCTTGCTCTTCTAATGGCCTATCTGCATCTCCTGATTTAATTTCTAGACTGTCGCAATCATCTCTTTTAGGGTTGTTATGATACCAATTCCAAGCTTTTTCAGCTCTTTCTGTAAGTTCAGGAATTTCTATTTGTAATGGCTTAAACTGACGATAAATAGCGGCGACTCTGGCAAAATGTCCTGCTGCAACAATTGTTGAAGAGGAACAAGCACCAGCATAGTAGCGAGGACGAGGGTCTTGGCTTTTCGGCGTAAAACCTTGATAATCGATTGTCCCTACTTTGATTAGCACTCCTCCATCTTCTTGTTGCATTTTTTTGATCCAGTCAATTTCATATTTCACTTCATCTATAATGTCGGGAATTCCATTATTAGATTCAGGTAGATCGAAATCATCTGTAAAAGCGCTGGGGTTTATCGTGTATGCATCTAATAATTGATGTATTACTGAAGAAGTAAAAGTAACATATTTATTGCTGTCTCCTGCATCCCACCATCCCCCAGAAACATCTCGTACTAATGCCTTATTGTCCTTATCATCAACAAAACGGGCTTCTGTATCTTGATTGGCTTCCATAAAACTAGCCTGATCTGTCCAGTTTGGGTCAGCGTAAGGAGCTTCTTTGGCAAAATTACTACGATTATAATAAAACGTCCTTACGGCTGCTTTGAGTATAGGGTAATAAACATCTCGATCAATTAAAAATTGATGGGAACGTTTATTAGTAGCCGAATCATAAAGATAGTAATGTCCAGGCTCGGACACAGCCGAAAAATCAAACCAATATCCACTATCTCCGGAGCTCTGCTGTACTTCTCCATTATTCCATGGTTCGGGCGCACCTGTATAAGCTAGAGTGTTATCACTCCATCTCCTAACTTCGATTACTTTACCAGGTGTATAAGAATCCGATGAATTGTATCCCCTCTGAGGATTGGCTATGACTGCAACTTTTCTATCTTGAGGTCGATATCCAAATTGATCTACCATGATATATGGAGATGTTTCAATTGATACTACATCAGAATTGTCTGTTGCCATGTAACTGGTAGTCTCCAATCTTCCCGAATCTGGAATATTAGGGGGTTTTTCGTTAATATTTTGGGGATAAGAAACATTGAATAAGCTGCAGCTAGGGAATATTAAACTTAAGACAATATATTGAAATTTATTGGATGTAGAGGCAAAATTAAACATTTCGAAAATCGATCCTTTTAAGAAATTTAAATTTTATAATAAACGTTTGGCGTAAATTAATTTCTGCTAATTTAATTTAGCTAATAAAGTTTCTAGGATTTAACTGATGACGCGCTCTAATACTTTCTGTTCCTTTATTTAACTAGATACTCATTCTGCGCATTTACTTATTGCATTTTTTTTACTAATCAAATTTTATGATCCAAAAGTCTTTTTGTTTGAGATCTTCCTGCTTGACGTAATTTCTTAATCATTTGAAAACTCACCAAGGAAATAGCTAGCCATTGTCCTAATAATCCTACTACTAAAGCTGAAATACTTGCATTCTCTGTTGCCACAGCAGGAATAAAGGAAAAGAACCAAACCAGAGGAGCATTATCAGGAAATGCTTCTGTTACAGTAAATAAGATTGGTGGAACAATAATTAAAAATGAAATAGTCATAGATGCCCAAATCGCTCTTGTGTTAGTCTTCATCAGTAACATCCACTGGGCAATTACTGCGTAAATTAAGATAATTCCCATAGTTAAAATTAATCCCCAGAAAGCAGTGGCTATTTCTTCCTTGTCAGGAAAAAATATTAATCCCATTGCAATAATAATTGCGGCAATTAAAATATTAATTGCGATCGCAACTGTAGAGGGACTTTTTTCGCCAAAAACTAATTCTTTTCCTAATCGTTTGCCGTCTTTACTTAGTTGATGACGATATCTTGCCCAATCGTATAATGTTTGACGATGGGGACTCAATGCTGCAATTAAGCCCAAAAACATCACCAATAAGAAAAATTTCAGCAGAATGAAATTTTCAAACAAATTATCGTATCTATTATTTTGTAGAGTAAAACCAAGGGCGATTACGACAAACCATCCCGTCATCCAGTAACTTTGTTTTTTACTAAAAATAGTACTAGTAGGATTATGAAAAAGACGTATTGTCCCTTGCCAAAACCAATAAGTCCATAAACAAAAATGAAGCAAGATAAAACTCATTCCTGTACTAGCCTTGAGCCATAAAGCCTGATTATAAAATAGTAATACTCCCAAAGATTTAATATCGATATAATCTACTAAATTCTGAGCAACAGAAGTATGGTCTAGTAAATAGGGTAGAGCAAAAACAGGATTCAATAATAATAGCCATTCTGTCAAGGAATTATTGAGGTTATAGCCAACCAAAAATATTGTGCTGGTTATCCACATACTCAAGGCGATAATAAAAGTTATAATCCAAGATTTTAATTCTTCTTTTCCAATCTTAATTAAGCTGAATAAGGTGGCAAAGCTATAGAAAAAAGCACAGCTTGCAATTACGATCAGATCAAAGAATAATATTAAATGCCAAGGAATATTTGCTTTTAAACCAGAGATGAGATGCAGGGGAAAAGTCGAAGCTACCAAAAAATAAATTAATATCGGTACGCCTAATATTTTGCCTAACAAGATGTTAGTAGCTGACTGGGGACTCAGACGAATAAAATTTAAGGTTCCTGTCTTTTCTTCTTGAACAAGATCGGCAATTATCATATAAGTGCCAATTATTAATAAGATAAAAACACTGATAATAGTGAAAAAGATAAAAATATCATGCCAAAATAAATTCCAATTTATTTGCCAAATGCCTAAATTACTGTGACATGAAAATCTAGAATAATTATATTCTGCGCCAGTACAGTATCGACTATATTGAGGATTGGGCTGAGCTATATCTGGCAATTTTCCTAAATATAATGCCACGGTAAATAGCTGTATTAATATCGAAATTAAAGCAATAATAAAAATATTTCTACCACTTACTTTCCCTTTAATTTCTCTAAATAACTGGGGATTAACCTCTAAAGGATTCTGAAGTTTAAATGTTCTCCTATTAAATAGCTGTAAATTATTAGCCATGATTCCTCGATTAAACAAAACAAAACTAATTACATATTCTGCATTGATAAATGTTAAATGCTAAATGATGAATGTCATTTATAGTCTATATTTCAAGAAAATATCTTCTAAATTATCTTGAGAATAAGAAAATTCCAGAATAGAAATTCCTGCTGCCACAAGCGATCGCAATAAATCCGCTCTGTCTGCTTCCTCACCCGAAAAACCAACTTTAAGACTATTTTGTTCTGGAACCTCTTCCCATCCTCTCACAAAATAGTTATTGCTTAGTTCTTTTTTTAATTCTGCTAAATTTCCTAAAATCCTTATGATCAGATATTGATTAGATAAACGAGCATATATATCAGCCAAAGATGCGGTTTCGACTAAAAAGCCGAACTCCATAATTCCGATAGAAGTACATAATTCTGCCAAATCACTTAAAACATGGGAAGAAATCAAGATCGTCATCCCCGCTTCTTGTAAAACTTTAATAATTTCGCGAAACTGCATCCGCGATATGGGATCTAAACCAGATACAGGCTCATCCAACAATAAGATCATCGGTTCATGAATAATAGTTCTCGCGAGGCTCAGACGTTGCTTCATGCCCCGAGAAAGAGTCGCAATCTGACTTTTACGCTTATTGCCTAACTGGATTAACTCCAATACTTCGTAGATACGGCGACGACGACGAGTAGGAGTCAGACGATAGAGTCTGGCAAAATAATCGAGATAATCCCATACTGTCAGGTCATCATACAAAGGATAATCATCAGGCAGATAACCAATGCGTTGTTTGAGCATTGAACTACTATTCCCTAACAGCAAGCGATCGCCTTGTAAATAAATTTCTCCGCAACTGGGTTCAAGCGCTGCTGCTAACATTTTAATCAGCGTTGTCTTTCCCGCTCCATTGACCCCAATTAAACCAAACACTTCCCCAGTCTGAATCTTTAGATCAACTTCATTAACAGCAATCTGATGATCAAACTTTTTCGTTAATCCATAAGTTGCGATCGCGAAGTGCCTCGCTTCTGCGAGATCGCATTTGTCATTTATCATTAATCATTGAGCATTAATCAGGTCTTATTCATTAAATTAAGAGTACGTTAACGAAATAGAGTAATATTTGTTATCTAAGTTACATTAATTTAGTAACATATAATTGGAGCGCGTTGGCATTAGCTTTAATTTTCGTAAAATAAGCTAACACCTCACCATACAAAATATGACCCAACAAAATAAGCAAAATTCATCTTCCCCTACAACCGTTGAAGCTGACAAGACTAATAAATCTGACAAGGCAGAAGTTACACCTCTTAAATGTTTGTTGTCATCAGTTTTCTCTGGAGTTATGGCTCTAGGGGTGTATCGGTTAATGACTGCTATTATCGAAACCTATTCAACAAAACCTGTCATATCTGATAATATCTTCGTTTTAAAACTGACTGTTGCAGTTCGTACCCTAGTGATCGGTATTGCAGCTTTGGGTACAGGAGTATTTGGTTTTGTCGCTTTAGGATTATTTTTATTAGGTATTCAAATAACTTTTAAAGATATCTCGAAAAAGTTTAGTAACCAATGAGCAGATAAGTTTTTTTTCTCTTTTCCTTTACTGCCCCTGCTAATCTCAAATCATTAGTTTAATTTAAAATTAGCAGACTACGACTGCTCCCTTTGTCGTTTGCGATTTAGTTGACGTTCTATTTTCTCTGGGGTTAAGTCTTCATAGCAATAGGGACAAGAAATTATTGGTTGATAATAGGGGGAAGTTTTATCCTCTTCTTTGATCGGATGTCCGCAAGCATAACAAAGCTCGTAGGTACCAGAGGCTAATCCTTCTTTGACTGCCACTCTTTCATCAAACACAAAACATTCTCCTTCCCAAAGACTCTCTGCTCTCGAAATTTCGGCTAAATACTTTAAGATTCCTCCTTTGAGGTGATAAACCTCTTTAAAACCTTGAGATAGTAGATAGGAAGAGGCTTTTTCGCAGCGAATTCCTCCAGTACAAAACATAGCGACTTTAGGATGTTGTTGTGGATCAATATTATCCGCTATATATTCAGGAAATTGACGAAAAGATTGAGTCTTGGGGTTAATTGCACCCTCAAAGCTCCCAAGTTCTACTTCATATTGATTCCGAGTATCGATAACTGTAACTTCTGGATCGCTAATGACCTGATTCCATTCTTGAGGAGGGACATAAGTACCAACCTGCTGATTGGGATCTACTTCAGGAATACCCAAAGTGACAATTTCTTTTTTGAGTCGGACTTTGAGCCTGGCAAAAGGTGGGGATTGGGCGTTAGATTCTTTAGGTTCTAAATCTGCTAAACGAGTATCAGAGCGTAAAAAAGCCAAGACTCGATCAATTCCCTGACGAGATCCCGCAATTGTACCGTTGATACCTTCTAAGGCTAATAAAATTGTTCCTTTAATATTTTGAGCCTGACAATATTCCCTCAGAGGTTGTCTTTTCTCTTTAAAGTCAGGTAAGGAGACAAATTTATAAAAAGTAGCAACGATATAGGTCATTAATAGTTAATAGTCCAGTGATAAATGTTCAATGATTAATCGGAGGGAAAACGATCTTCTAGTACATCTTTAGCAAAACGCTCTACCGCATCAGTCATAATCGATTGTAAATCAATATAAGGTTTAGCAAAAGGTGGTGTTTTCAGAGATAGACCTAGTAGATCGGCTGTTACTAAAACCTGACCATCACATTTACCCCCAGCACCAATCCCAATTGTAGGAATAGAAATGGTCTCGGTAATAGTTGCTGCTAATTCGGAGGGAATATGTTCGAGAACTATAGAAAAAGCGCCTGCTTCGGACAAGGCGATCGCTTCATCTAAAATCTTATCTGCGGATTCGGGAGTATTCCCTTGCTGCTTGTAACCCAAAACATTACAAGATTGGGGAGTAAGTCCCACATGACCCATGACAGGGATACCAATAGCAGTTAGTTCTTTTACTGTCGCAATAATACGGGGATGTCCTCCTTCAAGTTTGACCGCCGTCACTCCTGTTTCTTTGAGAACTCTACCCGCAGAATGAATCGCTTTAGAGACACTTTCTTGGTAGCTTAAAAAAGGTAAATCACAAACAATTAAGGCTCTTTTTACTCCTCGACGGACAGCTTTGGCATGATGAATCATTTCATCTAGAGTAACCGGTAAAGTCGTAGGATGTCCTAAAGCCACGGTTGCTAGAGAATCCCCGACGAGAATCACGTCCACTCCCGCTTCATCTAAAACCCTGGCAATACTGTAGTCCCATGCTGTAAGCGAAATAATGGAACGTTGCTGTTGTTTCCAAATACCTAATTGTTGTGTCGTAACTGCCATTAAAAGTAGATCTGTGACTCCCTAACTATTGTAAAAGATGAAGGCTGAGACCCGTTCTGAATCAGCAAATTGATGATAACCAAAAAAATTAGAAATCGGCATTTAAAGGAGTCCTCGGGAAGGGAATTACATCACGAATATTGTTCATTCCCGTCATAAATTGTACCAACCTCTCAAACCCTAAGCCAAAACCAGCATGGGGCACAGTACCATAACGACGTAAATCCAAATACCACCAAATACTATCAGCTTCGATATTCATTTCCTGAATTCTTCTTTCTAAAACATCTAGTCTTTCTTCCCGTTGTGAACCACCAATAATTTCGCCAATATTAGGTGCTAGTACATCCATCGCTGCTACTGTTTTTTCATCATCATCTAATCTCATATAAAAAGCTTTGATCTCTTTAGGATAGTTAGTGACAATTACTGGTTTTTTAAATAATTCTTCTGCTAAATACCGTTCATGTTCAGATTGTAAATCGATCCCCCATTCCACGGGAAATTCAAACTTTTTCTTTGCTTTCTCTAAGAGCTCAATAGCTTTAGTATACGTAATTCTTTCAAAATCATTATTAATGATATTATCGGCTGTTGCTAAAATCGATTTGTCAATCCATTTATTAAAAAATGTCATGTCATCGGGACAATGATCCAAAACATATTGAAAGATATATTTGAGAAACTCCTCAGCTAAATTTTGATCCCCTTCTAAATCACAAAAAGCCATTTCTGGTTCCACCATCCAAAATTCGGCTAAATGGCGGGAAGTATTGGAATTTTCGGCGCGGAAAGTGGGGCCAAAAGTATAGACATTTTGAAATGCCATGGCCATAACTTCAGCTTGTAATTGTCCACTGACAGTTAAATATGCTGGCTTTCCAAAAAAGTCTTGAGTAAAATCAACTTGACCCTGCTTATTTTGCGGTAATTTATTTAAGTCAAAATTGGTAACAGTAAATAATTCCCCTGCACCCTCACAATCACTGGCAGTAATAATTGGACTATGAATCCATAAAAAACCCTTGTCTTGAAAAAATTTATGAATCGCGGCGGCACAAGCATTGCGAACTCGGAATACTGCGCCTATAGTATTAGTGCGCGATCGCAAATGGCTAATAGTACGGAGAAATTCAAAAGAGTGACGTTTTTTCTGTAGGGGATAGGTTTCAGGATCGGCTTCTCCATAAACCATCACAGAATCAGCTTTTAGTTCAATTTTTTGTCCTTTTCCTTGAGAAGCAACCAAGGTTCCCCCTACTTCTATAGATGCCCCAGTATTGATTTGCTTGATAATGGTGTTATATTCTGGGACTTCGCTATCTAGGACAACTTGTAGACCAGCTAAAGATGAGCCATCATTAACTTCAGTAAAAGCAAAATCCTTTAACTCCCGCTTAGTACGCACCCAACCTTTAATAACTACTTTTTCTTCTGGTTGACCGTTTTTCAGAATATCTGCAACTCGTCTGGTTTCCATCTAGTCTACTTAAATTGGTGAATTCATTGACCAATTCATAGAATAGCATTCTCTTTCAACAACAATTTCAACCAAATTTATTAAACAATACTTTTTATTAGTCACAGAAGTTTTCTGTGTCAACCAGGAATGGGGACACCGTAATCCTCGATACCTATCAACTCTGGGTAATTTATGTTGTACAGTTACCTAATTATTAATCATAAATTTAATGATTTCTTGAGCAATAGTTTCCGAGCCATCTTTGGGAAGTTTGATATCAGTTTTTGGTGCTATTAGAGGTTGGGTTAGAAAATTCCAGCTACCTTGAAAAAACTCTTCTGTAGTTACTATCTGATGCTTAGAATGATCTTGAATACTCTTAAGTAAAATTGGCGCTTCAGCAAAATCTTCCCGAGTTAAAGTAACAATCGGTAGCTCTAATCTCAAAGCTTCAGCAAAAGTACTATAACCTGGTTTAGAAATAATTCTGCTACATAACAACATAAAATCTACGGGACGAAAGAAATTGTTAGCGACAATCTTGAGATTAGGTAAATCAGGAGCCTGGCGATCAAAAGTAATAAAATCCCAGTCAGGAAAATGTTTTAAATTTTCATAGGGAATTGCCTGTAAACCCAAACCACCAAAAGTTAATAAGACAATCTTTTCTGGCGGTGCTGTAATGGCAAATTTATCCCGTAATTCCTCCTCACTATAACGAGGAGTCCCTCCCGTTAACCCCACATCGGTAATTTGGGGAAAAGCAGTCATCGGTTCCGATAAAGGTAAGCGAAATAAGCGATCGCACTTGCCATAACATTCTTTGATCCAGTTAATAATCTCTGTAAAAGAATCTCCCCAAGCACCATAGATAAAATCCCAACCAAAATTACTCATCATCCAACAGGGAATTCCTGCTGCTTCTGCGATCGCTGTTACCAAAGGAGGAATATCTCCTAAAATCAGCTGGACATCATGCTGACGAATAAATTCAACTTCCTCGGCGATCAGCTGCTCCTGTTGCGCTCGAATCTCTTGCATCTTCTCTAGAGTAGTCTTTTTATCCATAGTTAAGCTATCGCTTTGCACTACTCCCACATCAAAAACCCGAGGACGATACATAAAATCACCGCTAACATAAGATCGCAGTAACCATTGGGGTGCTGTGGTCGCAAATATTATTGAAATTTCAGGACAGAGTTGTTGTATCTTATCTGCTACTGATGCTGCGCGTACTGCATGACCAAAACCATGACTAGTAATGGCAATATATAACTTAGGTTGAGACATATTGTTTTGACTAATAAGTAGCAAATAGTAAGTATTAAACGGATCAACTGAAATTCTAACAATCCAATAATATGTGATAACAAAAAATCTATCGACTCAAGTTTGGCTCATTCGTTGATGTTTAAGAACCATAAATCTAACTGGCATAAATTAACACCTTACTTCTTTCTCCTTCCAGCGATCGCAATTCTCACGATCACAATTTTTTTACCCGCAATTCAAGCCTTTGCTCTAAGTTTTACCCAATATGAATATGATTTAACCCAAACTCCTGAATGGGTGGGATTTGCCAACTTTCAGCGGTTGTGGAGCGATCGCGTTTTTTGGCAAACTGTAATCAATACTTTGCTTTACTTAGTCGGTGCAGTACCAGTTTTGGTAATTGTGCCTTTAATTTTGGCTATTTTAGTCAATCAAAAACTCCCTGGCATTTATTGGTTTCGTACCACTTTCTATACCCCTGTAGTGATCTCGATGGTAGTAGCAGGAATCGCTTGGAAAGCACTTTACATCAACAACGGCATTTTGAACCAATTTCTGAAACAGATTGGTTTTAGTGAAGGAATTCCTTGGCTGACAGATCCCAAGTTAGCACTCTGGAGTGTCATGCTAGTAACTATTTGGAAAGGACTAGGCTACTACATGGTAATTTATCTGGCTGGTTTGCAATCGATCTCTCCTGAATTATACGAAGCAGCAGCGATCGATGGCTCAGATGGTTGGCGCAGACATTGGGATATTACTTTCCCCTTAATGACACCTTACCTATTTCTAGTAGCCGTAATTTCTGCGATTTCCGCCACCAAAGTCTTTGAAGAAATTTACGTGATGACTCAAGGAGGACCTCGCAATAGCTCTAAAACCGTAGTTTACTATCTCTATGAAAGAGCATTCCAAGATTTAGACATTAACTATGCCTGCACCATTGGTTTAGTTTTATTTCTCGGTATTCTAGGACTTTCTATTATTAACTTGCGCCTTTCCCGTAATCAATAATTCGGTCAATAAGCTGACAAGATTATTAACCGATTACTATTAAATTCCTTCGACTTCCATTTTAGCAACAGTAATAGCATCAAAAGCAAAAGCTAACACAATAGGCATCGGATTGGCGATCAAAAAACATAAAAGCATAGCAACTATACTCAAAAGCGCCGCACTAGCTAACCACAATTGTTCGTCGTGAGTCAATCCTTTGTTATCTTTAATAACCTGTAGAACATTACTAGGAATCGGCTCAGGCATCACTGCATTAGGAGGAAATGCCCAGTAACTGTTGTAGCGTTCTCGAAACAAATCTGTCCAACCATTAGTATCACACCATTCTTGAATCCAATCATCATGAAAATGTTTCATCGTGAAAAAAATAATAATTTAATGAATTGACCTAAAAGTTTCTCTGAAAATATGAATACTTAATAATTCATGGTAATTCAGTGACGATTGTGAATAATCTATCAAAAATTTCTTTAATTTCAAATACAAATTCTGGTTTACTTAACAAAACTTGAACAAAAACTAGATAATTACCTAATAAATTTTTTCATTAAGCGCTAATCAACGTTGATCTTATAGCTGTATTTGCAGTGAAAGACTATAGGTTAAAGGTTAATTAGAAAAGATTAAAGATTGAAAAATCGTCTCCGAGAGGAAACTTAAATATATACGGGTATTGAGACAAAAATTAATTAGTTTTGTTCTCTAGTCTCCTTCCCGCCCTTCCCCTTTTCCTGAACCGAAACAAGATTGTTATCTACTCAGTAAGCTTGCTTAGTTGTAACCTATTTGCCTTCAAGAGACTTTGCATTAATCAATCAAAACTTATCTAGGCAAGATTCTGTACATACATATTGCAACTTAATATCCCAAGCTTCTCTAGGTAAGCGATCTAAATAAGCAAAATTAAAGACAACCCCCACGGTAGGACAGTTTTTCCATTGAGGCGAAGTTAATAAGCGATCATAATATCCGCCACCATAACCGAGACGATAGCCTGAGCGATCGCAAGCTACAGTCGGCACAATAATTAAATCAACTTCAGTAGTGGGAATAGGAGCTTCTTTCCTTAGTGGTTCTCGAATCCCATGCTTCCCTGAATTGACTGCTTCTCCTGGTTGCCATGAATGCCAGAGTAAATCATTGCCAACACAAGTAGGAAATCCCCATCTCTTCTCATTGGTAATTAGGGGCATCAGATCAGGTTCTTGACGAAAGCTAAAATAAGCTAGAACGGTTTTGGCCTCACAAAATATTTTCCAAGACTTTATGCGATCGCAAATTTGCCGATTCTTTTCTTGAAACTCTTCAGAAGCAAGAGACTTGCGCTCACTTAAAATTTTCTTTCTTAGGATAACCTTATCTTGTCGGGACATCATAAATTTTAAGTCTTTTCAACATTCTATTTTCGGTGTTGAATCAACTTATTTCTTACAAAAATAGACGATATATTTCTATTTTAATGGGTTTAACAAAAATTCAAAAATTCACAACATTTCTTTATGAAATTGCCAAAAGCCTTATTTTACTGGGATGAAAGCTTTATTTTTAGTGCTGATGACACCACAAATGTCAAAAAAAGGAAAAAAAGTTGGGAAAAGGGGTTGACTTTGAAGAATAGAAGATATACATTGGTAAATGCGCGGTTGAGAGAGCTGAAGCTCGCGACACCGGCCAGAACCTAGACAAATCAATAGTTTGAAGACTTTAG
>JASJDR010000268.1 GCA_030065615.1 Xenococcus sp. MO_188.B8
TAATTAAGAAACTGGCGGTGGGCAGTCGTCAGTCTAAAACGCTCCCTTCTCTTAAGGATCTGTTGAGTTGAGGAGAATCTCTCACGTCCCGTGAGAGAGTATGTCAATTTAGAGCTCTAGAGGGAGATCGTATTATTGGTTCGATTGGTATGTTAATAACAGTTAAGTTATTAGTTTAATTATTATCACGAAATGAATGAACCTACCAGTCATCGCAATACAATACTGAAGACGTAAAATCAAAATGTAATTGAGAACCATGACACAGGTAAATTACAAGATTTATACCCTTAAATATTTTCTAATAATAGCTTTAGTAGCATTATGCACAATGGTATGGAGTTTAAATCCCTCTACCGTTAAGGCTCAAAATAGCAAGCATGCTACTGAAGTTGTCCAAACTATTGAGCAACAGAACCAAGATCTATGTCAGAATTCGGACTCCAATGACTGTGAACTTCTTCAGTATAAATATTGCAAGATGGGAGATTCGGCTTTTCCCTTTTATCGTGCTACCAATTATCTTTTTTGGAAGGATTTTGCCAACGATAATCGTTTACAAGAGTTTGGTAACAAAAAAACCAAAACTTGGATCTTAGGTGATTTACATGTCGATAATTTTGGCACCTTTGATAATAGCGAAGGAAAAATCGTCTTTAATATGAATGACTTTGATGAATCAGTAATCGCTGATTATCAGTATGATGTTTGGCGCATGGCTGCCAGTATGATCTTAGTCGCTCGTAATTCTGGTTTAGAGACTTTCGCTGAAGATACTGAAAAACAAGAAAAGATAATTGATGCCTTTTCTGAATCTTATCTGGATACAATTGCTTCTTATCTTGGGAATGACAAGGAAGTAAAAACTGACTTCACCTTAGATCAACTTGACTTTGATTTCAGCGATTTGCTTGAAAAAAATCGAGCTAAAAACAAGCAAAAAAAAGCTCGTAAAAAAATGTTAGGTAAATGGACTAATGAGGAAGGGAATAAACTGGCTAATCAAGATCAAATCGACAAGAAAAAGTTAGCCCTAATCGATAGCGATCTCTACGAAGAGATTGAAGCAGCGATCTCAAATTATAGTAAGCACAATTTCCAAGTAAAAGATATTGTCCAACGCTTAAGAGCTGGTCTTGGTTCTTTAGGAACACCTCGCTACTATGTATTGATTGAAGGAAAAACTGACGAAGCAAGCGCTGATCGGATTCTTGATGTTAAACGTCAAGCGAAACCAACTGCCTATGATTTTCTAGGTTCTGCCTGGCAGAATAAAAATTATGCAAAACTTCAAGCGATCGCCTATAAAGCGTTAATCAATGACGCCGATCCTTATCTTGGTTGGATAGAGCTATCTGATGGATTTTACTCTATTCGAGAGCGCTCACCTTACAAAGATGGTATTCTTGCAGCTAATTTAAACCAGGATCAAGCTTTCACCAACATGGCAAAATTGTGGGGAGAAATTCTCGCAACTGCTCATGCAAGAGCTGATAAAGACTATGATTCAGACCTGATAGCATATTCATTTGAAAAACAGGTTGATAAACTAACAGATGGACATCACGAAGAATTCCGCGCCTTAGTACGTGAGATTGCTTTTGAATATGCAGATCAGGTACAAGAGGATTACGAAGCTTTTCATGCTGCTCTAGTGCCCAATGACTGCTCTCAATTCCAATAGATGACTATAGAATACTTTGTAGAGACGTAAAATCTTATGTCTCTACATTAAATAATTATTTAGCCTCTACCAACTTCCTCAAAAATTTTGGCCAAGATTTCTCCGGCACCTTGATCTTTAAGTTTATTAGCTAGATCTTTACCAATCTGTTCGGCATCACTTTTATTCCCAGTGACGGTATCTCGAATCAGTTGCTTACCGTCTAAACTGGCAACCATACCGACTAAAGTTAGAGTATCTCCTTCAATAGAAGTATTAACTCCAATAGGAACTTGACAACCACCTTCGAGTTCTCTTAAAAAAGAACGTTCTGCATAACAGCGATCTCGACTATCAGCATCTTCTAAGACTTTTATGATTTCTAAGATTGCGGTATCCCCTTCTCGACATTCTATACCCAAAGCTCCTTGACCAACAGCATGCAGGGAAATATCAGAGGAAATAATCTGATGAATGCGATCGCTCATATCCAGTCTTTGTAATCCTGCTACTGCTAGAATAATCGCATCATATTCTCCTGTATCTAATTTAGCGAGACGAGTATTAACATTTCCCCGCACATCTTTGAATGTTAAATGAGGATAGTGATGACGAAGTTGCGCTAGTCTTCTCAGGGAAGAAGTCCCAACGACAGCACCTTCAGGGAGAGTATCTAATTGTTTATCCTGGTGTTTACTATGAACAACTAACGCATCTGCTGGATCAACTCTCTTGGAAACGCAACCCAGCATTAAGCCTTCGGGGAGGTTGGTGGGTAAATCTTTAAGGGAATGCACGGCGAAGTCAGTTTCTTTATTGAGCATGCCGACTTCTAATTCTTTGGTAAATAAGCCCTTGTCACCGATTTTTGCTAGCGCCACATCGAGAATTTTATCTCCCTGGGTACTCATTTTCTCTACTTCAATTTCAATGTCGGGAAAATGTTTTTCCAGTTCTGCTTTAACCCAGTAGGTTTGTACTAATGCTAATTGACTTTTACGAGTACCAATACGAACAGTGCGAGTATCAACCGATTCCATAGAAATTATCTTAAGAAAATATAATAGGGTACTCGCTCTAGGATATCGCAGTTCCTGACCTGGTTTAATTAATTTTTGTTCAGTTTTGGGAATTATGTAAATCAAGCAAGAGATACTCTCTAGTCACAAGTTATGACAACAATATCTTGCGCTATAGTTTGAGAAGTATTGCCTTAGTACAAAAATCCCTTGGCGCTATAGTTTCTGATTTTGGATTTTGTACGAAAACTTTTCTGCAAGGCAGTTACCAAAAGAAGAATCAAGATCTGGCTGAATGCTCAGATATTATTCAGTCTTGGCTTGATATAGTGAAAACCGACAATAATTATTTGAGCGTTTAAATAAATAATAGTAACAATAATGAACGTAAAAAAAAATATTAAACATGATGAAGCTGGAATAATTAAACTTATAGAAGCTGCCCGCTCTATTAAAGATGAATATTTCCGAGCAGAAGCACTCAGAGCAATCGCTCCTCATCTGCCGGAGATTTGGCCAGAAGTTCTAGAAGCGGCTCGCTCTATTGAGAATGCATCTCTCCGAATAGAATCACTTAGAAAAATTGCTGCCCATCTGCCGGAGATTTGGCCAGAAGCCTTAGAAGTTGCTCGCTCTATTGAAGATGAATCTGTACGAGCAGAAGCACTCAGAGAAATCGCTGCTCATCTGCCGGAGATTTGGCCAGAAGTCTTAGAAGCTACTTGCTCTATTAAAGACGAATCTTTACGAGCAAGGTTACTCAAAGAAATCGCTGCTTATTTTCCTGAGATTTGGTCAGAATTCCTCGAAGCTACTCGTTCTATAAATAATGAATCTGACCGAGAAAGGTTACTTAGAGAAATCGCTGCTTATCTGCCTGAAAATTTATTACCAGTATTGCTCAAAGCTCCTCGCTCTATTGAGAATATAAATGACCGAGCAAGGTTACTTAGAGAAATTGCTGCTCATCTGCCTGAGATTTGGCCAGAATTTTTAGAAGCTGCTTCCTCTATTGAGGATGAATCTTCCCGACTAAAAGCACTCGGCGCAATCGCTGCTTATCTGCCTGAGAATTTATTACCAGAATTCCTCAAAGCTGCTCGCTCTATTAAGAATATATATCCTCAAGCAAGTATACTCGCTCATCGTCTGCCGGAGAATTGGCCAGAATTCCTCGAAGCTGCTTGCTCTATTAAAGATAAATCTTCACGAGCACATACACTCAGAAGAATCTCTCCTCATCTGTCTGAGATTGGGCCAGAATTCCTTGAAGCTGCTTGCTCTATTGAGGATCAATCTTTACGAACAAGTATACTCGGCGCAATCGCGCCTCATCTACCTGAGAATTTATTACCAGAATTCCTCGAAGCTACTCGCTCTATTGAAAATGAATTTACCCGAGCAAAGATATTCAGAGAAATCGCTGCTCATCTGCCTGAGAATTTATGGCCAGAAGTCCTCGAAGCTACTCGCTCCATTAAGCGTGAAACTGTTCGATCAAGTACACTCAGAGAAATCGCTGCTCATCTGCCTGAAAATTTAATGCCAGAAGCTCTAGAAGCTGCTCGCGATATTAAGGATGAATATGAGCGAGCAGAAGCACTCAGAGCAATCGCGCCTCATCTGCCTGAGATTTGGCCAGAAGTTCTAGAAGCTGCTCGGTCTATTGAGTATGAATATTTCCGAGCATTGGCACTCAGTGAAATCGCGCCTCGTCTGCCTGAGATTTGGCCAGAAGTTCTAGAAGCTGCTGGCGATATTGAGACCTCCTCTTTAGAAATCACGATATTTAGAAAAATCCTTCCTTATCTGCCTGAAAATTTAATGCCAGAAGTCTTCGAAGCATTATTGCCAGGAGACCCAGAAGTAGCTCGCACTATTGAGGATGAAACTTATAGAATAAAAGCACTCAGCGAATTCGTTCCTCACCTACCTGAAAATTTAATGCCAGGAGTCTTAGAAGCTATTCGCTCTATTGAGGATGAATCTGACAGAGCAGAAGCACTTAGCGAAATCGCTCCTCATCTGTCTGAAAATTTAATGCCAAAAGTCTTAGAAGCTATTCGCTCTATTGAGGATGAATCTGACAGAGCAGAAGCACTTAGCGAAATCGCTCCTCATCTGTCTGAGAATTTATTGCCAGAATTCCTCAAAGCTGCTCGCACTATTAAGGATGAAACTGAACGAGCAAGTATACTCAGAGAAATCGCTCCTCATCTGCCTGAGATTTGGCCAGAAGTCCTCGAAGCTGCTCTCTCTATTAGTTGGGAATTTACCCGAGCGAGTATACTCAAAGAAATCGCGCCTCATCTGCCTGAAAATTTATTGCCAGAATTCCTCGAAGCTGCTCTCTCTATTAGTTGGGAATTTACCCGAGCAAGTATCCTCAAAGAAATTGCTCCTCATCTGCCTGAAAATTTATTGCCAGAATTCCTCAAAGCTGCTCTCTCTATTAAGGATGAAACTGAACGAGCAAGTATACTCAAAGAAATCATTTCTCACCTGCCTGAAAATTTATTACCAAAAGTCTTAGAAGCTATTAGCTCTATGGAGGATGAAACTGAACGAGCAAGTATACTCAGAGAAATCGCTCCTCATATATCTGAAAATTTATTGCCAGAATTCCTAGAAGCTTCTTACTCTATTGCATCTGAATCTTATCGAGCAATGATTATTACTTCTTTTTGTACAGATAGTTCAGAAAGAAGCTAAAAGCTAAGAAATTACTGCAATTCCCAGAAAATTAAGATAAAAATGCTCACTCATGAAGTTTTAGTAAATCAGATTTACATCTTAATTGACGCATATTATAAATTTTGTTCCTCTATTCCCTATTCCCTTGAATGGATAAATCGTTACAATTATTTGTGTTCGTCAACATCAGCATAAATGCCTAATCTCTCTGATTCCCTAGATACCATCCGCATTCGTGGTGCGCGACAGCATAACCTCAAAAATATTAATCTCGATCTGCCTCGCAATAAATTGATTGTCTTTACGGGTGTATCGGGTTCGGGTAAATCTTCTCTGGCTTTTGATACTATCTTTGCCGAAGGACAAAGGCGTTATGTCGAATCCTTGAGTGCTTATGCGCGTCAGTTTTTAGGACAATTAGACAAGCCCGATGTAGACGCAATTGAAGGATTGAGTCCGGCGATCTCGATCGACCAAAAATCAACTTCCCACAATCCCCGTTCCACAGTGGGTACGGTAACAGAAATCTACGATTATCTCAGATTACTTTTTGGTCGAGCAGGTGAACCCCATTGTCCAGAATGCGATCGCTCGATTGTACCCCAGACGATCGATGAAATGTGCGATCGCGTTATGGAGTTGCCAGACAAGACGAAGTTTATGATCCTAGCACCAGTAGTCAGAGGGAAAAAGGGCACTCATAAGCAATTATTGTCTAGTTTAGCTGCCCAAGGCTTTGTGAGGGTGAAGATTAATGGCGAAATTAAACAATTAGCGGACAAGATTGAACTAGATAAAAACTATAAGCATAATATTGAAGTTGTAGTCGATAGATTAGTTAGGAAACCAGGAATTCAAGAAAGATTAGCTGATTCGCTCTCTACTTGTCTCCCGCTTGCCGATGGCATCGCTATTATTGATATTATTCCTGATAAATCTGCTGACTCGAAGGAAGAACAACCAACAAGCAATATCATCTTTTCCGAAAACTTTGCTTGCCATGAACATGGCGCAGTCATGGAAGAATTATCCCCACGATTATTTTCTTTCAATTCTCCCTATGGAGCCTGTCCCGAATGTCATGGCATTGGCTATTTAAAAACATTTTCTCCTGAGTTAATTATTCCCGATCCTAAACAACCCTTATATAGCGCGATCGCGCCTTGGTCAAATAAAGATAATAGTTACTATCTTTCTCTACTTTATAGTTTAGGAGAAGCCTATGACTTTGACATTAAAACTCCTTGGCATAAATTAACTAATAAACAACAGCAAATACTACTTTACGGTACTGATGAATTAATTTACTATTATGCTGATTCTCGTGATGATGATGCTGGCTATAAAAGACCTTATTATGGCATTATTAAAATGTTGGAGCGGAGCTATCAAGAAAGTAACTCCGATACAGTTAAACAAAAATTAGAACAATATTTAATCAATAAACCCTGTAAAGTTTGTAATGGGAAAAGATTAAAACCAGAATCTTTAGCGGTACGTTTAGGTAACCAGAGAATTAATGATTTAGTTAGTGTCCCGATTAGAAATTGTTTAACTAAAATAAATCAACTACAATTAACGTCTAGGCAAGCCTTAATTGGCGAATTAGCACTCAAAGAAATTAAAGCCAGATTACAGTTTCTACTCGATGTGGGACTAGACTATCTTACTCTCGATCGCGCTGCGATGACCTTATCAGGAGGCGAAGCCCAGAGGATTAGATTGGCAACCCAAATTGGCGCTGGTTTAACAGGAGTACTCTATGTTTTAGATGAACCTAGTATTGGTTTACATCAACGGGATAATGATCGCTTACTCGCCACGCTAAAGAAATTGCGGGATTTAGGTAACACTCTGATTGTCGTTGAGCATGACGAAGATACGATCAAAAATGCTGATCACATAGTAGATATTGGAGCTTTTGCCGGAGTTCATGGAGGAGATATCAGCTTTCAGGGAGATTATCAAGGTTTACTTGCTGCGGAAAAATCAATTACAGGAGCTTACTTATCCCAAAAAAAATTAATTGCAACACCGACCGCAAGAAGAGCCGGAAAACAAGTTTCTCTCAAACTCCAAGACTGCCATCAAAATAATCTGCAACATATTGATGTAGAAATACCTCTAGGAAAATTTGTCTGTATTACTGGGGTATCTGGTTCAGGAAAATCTACCTTAATTAACGAACTGCTATATCCCGCGCTGCAACATCATTTAGGTCGTAATAAACCTTTCCCCGATAAGTTAGGAAAAATAACAGGCTTAAAATCTGTCGATAAAGTAATCGTTATCGACCAATCTCCTATTGGTAGAACACCCCGTTCAAATCCCGTAACTTATACAGGAGTTTTTGATGCGATTCGGGCTATTTTTACCGAAACTATTGAAGCTAAAGCTAGAGGTTATAAAGCCGGAAGATTTTCTTTTAACGTCAAAGGAGGCAGATGTGAAGCTTGTAGCGGACAGGGTGTAAATGTCATCGAAATGAATTTTCTACCCGATGTTTATGTGCAATGTGATATTTGTAAAGGAGCAAGATATAACAGAGAAACTTTACAAGTCAAGTACAAAGGTTATTCGATTGCTGATGTTCTAGACATGACCGTAGAAGAGGCTTTAGAAACCTTTAAAAATATTCCCCGTGCCCAGAAAAAATTACAAACCCTAGTTGATGTTGGCTTAGGGTATATCAAACTGGGACAACCTGCTCCTACTTTATCAGGAGGAGAAGCACAGCGCGTAAAACTTGCTTCAGAATTATCTCGTCGCGCCACAGGAAAAACTCTTTATCTCATAGATGAACCTACCACTGGTTTATCTTTCTATGATGTACATCATTTGCTGAATGTCTTACAAAGATTAGTCGATAAGGGTAATTCTTTGGTGGTAATTGAACATAACTTAGATGTGATTCGTTGTTGTGACTGGATTATTGATTTAGGTCCTGAGGGAGGAGATAAAGGTGGTGAAATCATTGCTGTAGGGACTCCTGAAGAAGTCGCGGAACATAAAAAGTCTTATACAGGAAAATATTTAAAAACTGTTTTGAATCGTTATTCTAGTACAAATTCAATAATTAATAATAAGTAAGGTTTGCTGAAAAAGTATCAGCCTAATTTAATAGCAATTTAAATCTAAAATTTCAATTCCCCTAGTTGATACGCGATTAACGTAATCAAAAAAAATACAAATATAATTATATTGCTATTTTGCCCTAAAATCGCTCAAACTATTACAAAAAAAGATTAAACGCGATCGCTAATTAAGAAAAGGATAGTCAGTATATCCTAATGTTTAATCCCGTTTGTTAAGTATATGAAATGGTTAAATTTAAGTTTCTTTCATCCTTCATCTTCTTAAAGCTTAGAGAACATATTTGAGAATCCTACCATCCTTTGTAATAGGCGATAATTGAGAATATGAAATCAATGACTTGAGCAAAAGTTAAGGTCCCTGATTTCTGGCTTTTACTATTTTTCAAACACACACTCTCATCGTTTCTCCAAATTTCCGCATGAAGCCATTTTTTTTCTTGAGAAGTTAGAAAACTTTTGGGAAGAGATTTATTTGGGGATAAATATCGTATAGCTTCTCTACGCCATACATTAATAATTTTTTTTTCGACAATCATCTTTCTTAAAAAAAATGAATTGCGCTTTTTTTCTAAATCTTGGCTTTTCTTGAAAATTATAATTCTGGTTTTAAAGAATAATGGTCCAACCCAATTATGATTAAAAAATAATTCTAATAGTGTATCTATAAAAACCAACCCAATAGCAAAATATGGTATATTTTTTAAGAAAAATATAGATGATATTATAGATGATATTAAAAATAAATATTGAATAATCAAAGAAAGCTTCTTCCCATAAGCAAAAACAACAATACAAAACCAAATAGCTAAAACATATTTAACAAATAAGGCAGCGACTAAAAAAATTGCTATTCTATTTACTATTGATAAGATTGTCCACGGTAGCCAAAAATAATATGATTTATTAAAAAATTTTCTCTGATAAGTAGGAGGGATATCAATAATTATTTTTTCTTGGTCTTTGATTATTTTAATAGAACTATATCTTGGCTTTACTATGGAATTATTCTGATAATCTTCGATAAATTTTTTTTCTTGTAATACTAATAAAGCAGCTTCGGCTTTAGGAAAGCGATTTTTAATATTGGGTTCAATTAATTTATCAATCCAGTTGGCAAAGTCTCGTTTAATATTCACATGACTTCTAAAATCAATTTTTAGTTTTTTCTGGGGTAATTCTGCGGGTGATTTCCCAGTTAAGAGAAATAATAAAGTACATCCTAAGCTATATAAATCGGTAGATAATACTGCACCACCACGATATTGTTCGGGAGCCATATAACCATAAGTTCCGA
>JASJDR010000269.1 GCA_030065615.1 Xenococcus sp. MO_188.B8
CTTTAATCTAATTGCCCCTTCCTTCATTAGTTTTTTAGTTCTCTAGGCTAACCAGAGAAGTAATTCCCAATTCTCCTGCTTGCAAAGACTCGGGGCATGATTTTAATGTCATGAAATCTTAAAATGAGAATTGCTGGCCAATAATATCCTTGGTGGATGGTGCCCCAATGAAGGCGGCGGCGAAGGCGAAGGCGGCGGCGAAGGCGGCTTTTTACTAATACCCGTAGGTGGTGGTTTCTTTAACGTCTTTAGCGTCTTGGATGGTGAATACCTTGACACAATTAACGATTTAGAAGCGTTAGACAGATTGTTCTAAACCTGTAATAAAAATTAGTTTTTAGCTAATTGAACACCTTCGGTCTCTTGTCTCTGAAGTGAGTGATTACTTGTTTACAGGTAATCGCTCACTATAGAGATGTTTTCTGATCTGCATACTTTCAACTACAATTAGTGTAGAGCTACTTGTAGTTAAAATCTTGCCCTTATGCGCTTGCGCTTGAGAAGCTCTTCCCGCAGGGTCTGCTCTACCCGCAGGGGCAGAGATACCCTTTAGGTTTAGGGCTGCCTTCTTTATTATTCTGATAGACTTGATGCCAATTTTATGGTTAAAAACGTCTCTTCCGCTTTAATTTCTCTTGAACAGCTTACCAAAACTCTAGGGCATCCCCTTTCAGACGCAGAATTTGCCAACTGCCTGAAACAAATAAAATTTGTCGAGCCTAAGGTAGGTAAATTTTGGCAGACAACTGAAGCAGAAGCAGAGGTCTACATAGTGATTTCTGGTAAAGTAAGATTGCTCAATAGTGAGGGAGACCTGATTACTACCCTAGAAGCGGGGGCTTCATTTGGCGAATGTCGGTTCTTCCCCGAAGCTGTCTTTGAGCCGTACTCCGCTAGAACTTCACTAAATGTAAAACTTGCCTATCTATCTCCTGAGCTGTTATTTCCCCTGATTGCGAAACACCCCCAAATCAGAGAGCATTTTTATCTTCAGGCGCAAGAGCGAAATTTATTGTTCAACTCCGACCACAACTCAGCCCTAATCCCAGTGGCTCAGGAATCGGAAACTGCCGCAGTTACAACTACCAAAGTTACAACTAACACTCTAGACCAACAAACCCAGAGCAAGATTGGGCAAGCGGGCTTTCCTAACCCGAGGCAGCAAGTTAGTCATCTGCTACAGCGAGTTATTCGACGCTATCCGTTCTTCGCCCAACAGAGTGCCTCTGACTGCGGTGCCGCCTGCCTGGTGATGGTGACTCGTTACTGGGGCAAGCGCTTCAGCCTCAATCGATTGCGGGACATTACTAATGCAAACCGCAGTGGAGCATCCCTGCGGGGGCTATCAACAGCAGCCGAAAGTATCGGCTTTGCCACCCGTCCGGTGAAAGCTACCTTGAAGCAACTGGCTCAACAAACACTACCTGCCATTGTCCATTGGGAAGGCAAGCATTACATCGTCGTCTATGAGGTGACTCGGAAACAGGTGATCGTTGCCGATCCGGCGATTGGCCAGCAAACTCTTAGCCCCAGGGAATTTCAAGCTGGTTGGACTGGTTATGCGCTCTTGCTCCAACCTACAGCTCAGTTGCAGGAGACCAAGGAAGATACAATTAACTTCTGGCAGTTTTTTGAATTGGCCAAACCCCACAGCCTGGTGCTGCTAGAAGTTTTTGCCGCTTCCCTTCTGATCCAGATCTTCGGCCTAGTTACCCCTCTATTCACACAGTTGTTGTTAGACAGAGTAGTGGTGCAGGGCAGCACCATCACTTTAACAGCCGTTGGTTTAGGTTTGCTCATTTTTAGCCTATTCCGCGTAGCAATGACCGGTCTAAGGCAATACCTGCTGGATCACACGGCTAATAAGGTAGATCTGACCCTGATTGTGGGATTTATTCGCCATACCTTTCGCTTGCCCCTTTCATTCTTCGAATCCCGTTATGTGGGTGACATCGTTGCCCGGGTGCAAGAAAACCGTAAGATTCGGCGTTTTCTCACTGGGGAAGCTCTATCTATCGTATTAGATTTGCTCACTGTCTTTATCTACGTGGGATTGATGTTTTGGTACAGCTGGAAACTGGCGCTGCTAGTTTTAGTTGTGGTGCCGCCTTTTTTCCTGCTAGCATTGATAGCGACCCCCTTTTTGCGGCGGATTTCCCGTAAAATCTTTAAGGCGGCGGCGGCTGAGAGAAGTTATCTTATTCAAGCTTTAACTGGGGTGCGCACGGTCAGAGCAATGGCAGTGGAGCCGACGGTGCGCTGGCATTGGGAAGAACTGCTCAATCAGGAAATTAAGGACACGTTTTCTGGACAAGTCATCGGCAACGGACTGAAGGTTTTCAGCAACACCATCCAAGGGGTAGCCACCACTGCACTGCTGTGGTATGGAGCTTGGCTAGTGATTCAAAACCAACTAACCATCGGTCAATTGGTAGCTTTCAATATGCTGCTAGGTAATGTCATCAGTCCTTTCCAACGACTGACGGTGTTGTGGAACGAGTTCCAGGAAGTGACCATTGCCATCGAACGCCTCAATGACGTACTCGATTGCGAACCAGAAGAAGATTTACAGCATGAGGTGCGCCAAACCTTACCAACTTTGCAGGGTCACATTCGCTTCGAGCAGGTTACCTTCCGCTATCACCCCGAAAGCGAGGTCAATGTGCTCGAAAATCTCAGTTTTGAAGTCCAACCAGGACAAATGGTAGCCCTGGTGGGTCGCAGCGGTTCAGGCAAAACCACCGTTTCCAAGTTGGTTTTAGGGCTCTATCCGGCTACCAATGGCAAAGTGTTAATCGATGGGCAGGATCTTAACAGTATTTCCTTGGCATCCCTGCGACAGCAGATTGGCGTAGTTGACCAAGATACCTTCTTGTTTGGCAGTACCATTCGGGAAAACATTAGCCTCGCTCATCCAGAGGCCACCCTGGAAGAAATCGTCGAAGCGGCGCGACTGGCAGAAGCAGATGGGTTTATTAAAAAGCTGCCTATGGGTTATGAAACCCAGATTGGCGAAGGAGGAGGCATGTTGTCTGGCGGTCAGCGGCAACGAATTGCGATCGCCCGTGCCCTGTTGGGAAATCCCCGTATGTTGATTTTAGATGAAGCCACATCTCACCTGGATGCCGAATCAGAGCGGATTATTCAGCACAATTTCCATACTATTCTCCGAGATCGAACTACAATGATCATTGCCCATCGTCTCTCAACAATACGCCAAGCCGACTTAATTCTCGTCCTTGATCGGGGCCTTCTCGTCGAAAGTGGCACTCACGAAGCTTTGATGGCCAAACGCGGTCACTACTTTTACCTTAATCAACAACAACTTAATGATCGCTAGCTAAGAAAAATGTCTGACCACAACGAAGTTAATGGTTCCCTTCTGTCCCGGGAACAGCGCCGAAAGATAAAAGCTCGGAAGATCAAGGTTCTCATTGTAGATGACCAGCTTTCGAGCTGCCAATTTTTAAAGGTTATTCTAGATTCAGAACCAGATCTAGAGATTGTCGGGACTGCTAAAGATGGAGAAGAGGCTTTGAAACAAGTTGAAATGCTTCATCCCGATATCGTGCTGATGGATTTTGAAATGCCAAAGCAGGATGGAATAACGACAACCGAAACAATTTGTCAGCGCTTCCCTGAGATCAAAGTTATCATTATTAGCAGCCATCAGCGACAAGAATATATCAATCGCGCTTTAAGAGCTGGAGCCAAAGGATTTTTACTCAAAAACACTTTGTCTAAAGAACTAACCAATGACATTCGCCTTGTAGATCAAGATTACATCGAGTTCGGACCGGGATTATTTAGGCAAGTCGAAGCGGAAATCATTGATATTCCGGCCAACAATGAGGAAGGGTTAAACGGCCAAAACCATCTGCCTACCAGTACTGCCCCTGTTCTGTCTACCACCAAAATCCCCTCAACCCAAATAAATCGAGATGACTGGGCTCAAGGAACTAAGGAACTGCTCGATATTTTGCCCCGGGTTTGGACCCGAGGGCTACTGTATTTTCTAGCAGTTTTTACAGTCATTGCCTTGCCTTGGGCCATGTTTTCTCAAGTAGAAGAGACAGGAACAGCAAGGGGGCAACTTGAGCCTCAGGGTAAAACTGTCAAGCTTGATGCCCCTGTAACAGGAACTATTGCCCAAATTCAAGTCAAGGAGGGTGAAGCAGTAACAGTAGGGCAAAGTTTGTTAGTCCTAGAATCAGAGTTGGTTAAGTGGGAGGTGCAACAGGCTCGGTCGAAGTTGGAGGGTGAATCCAATCGGCTGAACCAGTTAGAGTTACTGCAAGATCAATTACTTGTGGCCTTAGCTACTCAGCGGCAACAAAACCAAGCTCAAGAATTGGAAAAGCAAGCTCAAGTCCATCAGGCCCAGCAAAATCTGGATTCGCTCAAGAATTCCTACAACTTACAAAAAGAGGAAAAATTGGCTCAAGTTCGTCAGGCTCAGCAGAATATTGAGTACAGTCAAACAGCTCATAAGTTAGCAGCCATTCGCTTACAAAATTCCCAACGAGAAGTGCAACGCTATCGAGAAGCTTTAGAGGGTGGCATTGTCTCAGCAATTCAGGTGGCCGAGAGGGAAGATATAGCCCAGGAAAAGCAGCGAGTAAACGACCAAACCCAGTCGGATCTCGAACAAGCTAAGCTGCGTTTAGTGGAGCAACGCAGTAGTTATGAACGGACAATTCGGCAAGCAAAGGGGGAGATTGAACAGGCTCAATTACAATTGAAGGAGCAGCAAAGTAGCTATCAGAGTCTCATCGGTTCTGGTGAGCTAGCTGTGCTTAAAAGCATGGAACAACTCAAAAATCTGGAAACCCAAATTACCACTCTCAAAGCCGAGATTGCCCAGAGTGAAAGTCAGATTGATTCGTTGGAATTTCAGTTAAATCAACGGGTGTTAGAAGCTCCTATAGAAGGAACAGTCTTTCGGTTGCCCATTCAAGGGTCAGGAGAAGTGGTACAACCAGGAGATATGATAGCTGAGATTGCACCAAAAGGGACGTCCTTGTTACTGCGAGCCCAGATGGGGACGACAGATAGTGGTTTTTTAGCCAAAGGAATGCCAGTGAAGATGAAGTTTGATGCTTATCCTTTCCAGGATTATGGAGTTGTGGAAGGAGAGTTAGCCAAAATTTCACCGACTACTGAGGAAGTAGAAACTCCAGAAGGGAAGGCGACAGCCTATAATCTCGAAATTAAACTCCATCAGACCTGTATTCCCACCCCCAATGAATGCATTACTCTGCGTCCTGGAGATACAGCAACCGCTGAAGTAATTGTTCGGCAGCGTCGTATAATGGATTTCATTCTTGACCCATTTAGGAAGTTGCAAAAAGGCGGTTTAGAACTTTAATTTACTCATCAGTTGCAAGTTACTATTTATAAGTTTTTCTAAGTTGTAGAGGCATCATGTCACAAGCTATCACCATCAAGAGCGCAGATATTCTTCATCAAGTCAAGCTATCCTACCAAATGCCTCAGATTATCGAGGGAATTATTACCCGTAAGATTATAGCAACTGCTATGGCTGAGGCTGGGATAACAGTAGAAACGGAAGAACTTCAGCAAGCAGCGGACAAGATGCGGTTAATGAACCAACTTGAGAATATTGAAGCAACTCGGGCCTGGTTGGACAAGCATAGTCTGTCTTTAGAAGATTTTGAAGAAATAATTTATCATAATTTGAGCAGTATTAAGTTAGCTCATCATTTGTTTGGAGATCAAGTTGAATCCTATTTTTTTGCTCATCAGCAAGATTATGCTGGTGTGGTGATGTATGAAATTGTCTTGGACGATCAAGACTTGGCTCTAGAACTTTTCTATGCAATTTCTGAAGGGGAAAGCAGTTTTCCCGAAGTAGCTCACCAATATATTCAAGATCCTGAGTTACGGCGCCATGGGGGATATCGAGGATTAGTGGGACGCCAGGATCTTAAACCAGAGATTGCGGCTGCTGTCTTTGCTGCTCAACCACCTGAGACTCTTAAACCGATTGTTACTTCTAAGGGTGTACATTTAATTTTAGTGGAGGAAATTGTTCCAGCCCAATTGGATGATAAGCGGCGCTCTCAGATTCTCGCCACTATGTTTAAGTCTTGGTTGCAGCAAAAAATTGAGGAGGTTGAGATCCTTAGAGAATAAGCTGGTTAACATAGAGTTTACTAGTTTTTTCCTAATTTAGAAATATGTAAGTTAAATGTGGATTAGCTTCTGTTTGCCATACCCCAAATTGGTATCAGAATTAGGCGTTGCTGAATCAGGCTATGAAAATCAAATTTATTATCTTCTGTAATATGTTCTCAAAAAGCTAATAGCCAAGAGCCAAAACCTAAGAGCCATATTAGTATTACTATTTAATTCATGGTATAAATCAGCAACGCCCAGAATTAAATTCTTGCTGAGTAAAGTTATGTTTTAATCTATTTCAATTATTGACAAATTGTAACTAAAAATTTGCTCTGTGCAGCGAGTCAGACAAAATGTAAGATGATGTGAATATGTAGCGGTTCTCATACTGGTAAATTACAAAACTTATAGCTTTGAGGCAGCAGTTAGAAGCCAGTGAGGTATCTAACTATGCGATGCTTGCACCCATCTCATTGGGGTCATCTACACCCCAATGGGGAAATCTCCGCAAGCAGTCAGCCCCCGCGCCGCCGAAATAAGTGCCAGGATTGAGGAAGTCTTGACTAGTAGCTTTCCTGCTTTAAGTTGGCGATCGCGGGAAGGGGGTTTCAATACAAATACCATTAACTAGAAGTACTAACTAATTAATTAACAGAAGCCCCCTTCTCCTCCCGGTGTCCTAACCCTAAAGGGTACCGCTGCCCCTTCGGGTAGAGCAGACCCTGCGGGTAGAGCTTCGCAAGCGCAAGCGCAAGCGCATAAGGATAGACCTTCGGATAAGGTTTCCTCCCCTAGCGGTCAGACACCCCGAAGGAAATCTTCGCCAGGGCGGGAATGGGGGATAACAATTCAATTCCTGGTGTTGAACCAATAGAACCTAACAAAATACTCCCCCCTTCCCGGTGCTGACCAAGAGACGCGCACAAGATTAGATGTGAGACATACCTCATGAATCTGAGAAAGGCTATTTATATTTAAAGATAACTCTTGCACAATTAGTTACTTAGCAGACACGAACCATTGCTAGTAGTAATTAAAAAAATATTTGCTGATTATGCTTTGTTTAACTACTTGTGATTTCTGATCCTTTTGATTAAAACTAAGGAGAAAATACAATGGCTAATATTCAACTTCTTGAATTACGTCCAGCAGAAAACCCAATTGAAGATTTGTCTTACAAAGTAACCGATACTATCTTTGGGGGAACAGGTGACAGAGGTGACAGACGCTATAACTTAGAGTCCTGGAAACTATGTTTCGACGATATATGTGTTGGCCTCAAAGACTGGTTCTACGCAGGTAAGTTTGGTTATCGATTTGGAAAATATTATGACGGTGATCGTTCTTATTGCGATGATTAATTTAGACCAACTTTTCTAAACCTATGATGAAAATGAGTTCCTAGCTGATTTATCGCCTTCGAGCTCCTATCTACGAAGCTACGGTGTACACACATCTCCTGATCAACTCCAAAATGATGAAACACAAGAGACTTATGTGTACACGCTAGATCTACTAAGTGGGTGATTGCATATTTACAGGTAATCGCTCACTACATAGTCGTTTGCCCTTACACATCATCTGTCTCACTGAAAAACTGAGATAATATTAGTATGTTTTAAAACTCTCTGCGATCGCTGAACTAATAACTCACGGTTCGCTCATTTAGAAAATCATTAGGGAAATAAAGACGGTAGAATCAAGTGAAGATAAGGATTTGAGCAATTAAGGTCAGTCAGGAACTAGCTGAGGAACTATGTAAATAGATTCGGGAACCTTCATCAGATGTAAAATGTCTTTTTGAAGAGAATTGAGAGAGGTCATTTCTCTTGAGCCATCAGGATAAAGATACAAAGTCAGCCCAGAAAAAGCAGCTAACAACTTTTCTGCGGTAGGACGAGAAGTCCTACGTTTAGGTAATCCTGGATAAAGTCCCGAAAGAGACTGCTGTGCCAGCGCTAATTGACGACGCACGACAAATTCCATTAAGGTAAAAAGCGTTAGAGCGATCGTGAGTAAAAACATCAACCCTCGAATCCGCTGCTCATCCTGAAAATAAATCGGTAAAGCGGGAAGATGACCCCGTTTAAAACGATGAAAACCTCTTTCCGGTTGCCATTGTTCACGATAAGAGTTGACGGCTTGCTCCAAAGTAAGGCGTTCTGTGTGAGCGTTGGTCACATATAATCGCCAGCCCGCAATCGATTGTTGATGAGCTATTGCTGGTTCACAGCGCTGGTAAGTCAAAGAAAGAGTAGTTTGACGAAAGCGCCGAAAGGGACGATTCTCGCTGCCTCGACCAGCACCTTGATAAACTTTTTGATAGCGAATCTTCTTTTCAATCGAAGTTGAGATCTGCTTTGTAACTCGATAACGTTTGAGAATAGTTTCGACTTTGGTTTGTAAGACCATCTCATCTTTTGGTGGTTTTTTAGCCAGTTTTTCTAAAGCTAGTTCGGCCTTACTCAGACGAGCTGACAAGCTTTTGAGCTGGCGCTGTTGTAAAGCATAGGAGCAAACCACTAACCATCGTTCTGACCAACGATACCAGTTTTGAGATTCTTGGTCATACCAGAGACTACCCAAAGAAACTTCAAACCCTTGACCAAGAGAAGATTTCAAGTCAGCTTCTGACTCCTCAAGGTAAATCTCTTGTACCGCAGTTGGCGGATTAGCTACCCATTTCGATAATAGTTGGGGTCGAGGCTGATGCATCGCGAGGGGAAAACAATAAATTCCTCCTTCTTGGTGAATTTTCGCCCGATTATTCCAAGTTGAACCCTTAGAATCCGCTAAAAACAAGAAGTCTTTATGACCAATAATCTCCACCAATTTCTGCCATGTTGGTAGATAATGAGACTCATCTGTGCCATTGCCTGATAATGTCGCCCCTAATAGAGGCATCCCCATAGGGTCTAGAGTAGCTAGCATCTGGCGATATTGAACTAAATCAGGGCGACGATCTTTGCTATAACCAAAATTCAGCAAGTTACTTCTTTCTGCTTCTTTTTTTGGCTGATGATACACACTAAAGCTTGTGGTATCGCTTCTAGCTTTGTCTGTGGGTAAATCATAAGCCCTTATTGTATATTGTCCTAATCTAAGTGCTATTCTGTCCCGTCTTGATTCTTCTGATGACCCGATGATACTTAATAAATCAGCTAATCGGTCGTCCGTGGCATCTTTGACTCCAATTTTCCATCCTGTTGCTATTTCTAAGATTTGCCGATGTTTTTCTACCCAAGGTTCTACCGCACACAATCGATGGTCTGATTGACGAGCGACCCCGCGCCGCCGACAGGCGCAAGGGAATGCGCGAGTTGACTTACTACATAAGTTAAAAATAACACCGCTAGTTGACCATAACTTAACCCTTTTCGATTTCCATGAGGCGGGGCTAGCTCTTGATCAATTATGGATGCGATTTCCATTTGCTGGAGCCAATGGATAATTAAGGGTATATCATCTGCTCTTTCTGAGTTCGTTCCTTTCAAGAATATTGCTCTCTCTATTCTCTCAACTTCTTTCTCAGCATACACTTGAGCTGTTTTATTTCTTTGACTATCTTGGATTTAAGC
>JASJDR010000270.1 GCA_030065615.1 Xenococcus sp. MO_188.B8
ATATAATCAGCTGAGATACTCGGTATTATTGGTTATTCTGAGTTTACCTCAGCCTTTCCTTTCTCCCTAATTTTTGTCGAACTGACGTTACACAAGCCCCCATCATTAGTCACAAAGAATTCCGCACCGTTGTGCATTGCTGTAGCAATTTGAATTGCATCTGGTGTTTTGAGATTGTTTGTGGCTCGAAGTTGGGCTGCAAGTTCAGCAATAGCAGGAGATACAGAACAAGCTGTTAGATATTCTTGATTTAAAAGAATCTCTTGATATTGTTGGGCTAATTCATTATGACCATTTCTTAATGGATGTACCAATACTTCTGTTAAGGTTAATGTCGATGTAACAACTTGAAATTCACCTCGATCCATTGCTCTAAAAAAATCGCCCATAGAACCAGCTGAAATCCTCGGTATTATTGCTTCTATTAAGAGTCTACATCTCAGCCTTTCTTTTACTCTAATTTTTTGTCGAACTGACGTTGGCCAAAACTGAGGACATTCCGAAGCAATACCAGAAACAGTAATGCCCCAATTGTCATTTTTATCCTTGATACTTAATCTTTTAGTCCAACTCTCGTCTACCTTCTAGTGCTCTAGCTAAAGTAACCTCATCGGCATATTCTAAATCTCCACCCATCGGCAAACCAAAAGCAATTCGAGTAACTTTGGTAAATGGTTTGAGCAATTGACCAATATATAGAGTTGTAGTTTCCCCTTCCACACTAGGAGAAATGGCAATAATGATCTCGTTGATCTTTTCCTGAGTAACTCTTCTAACTAAACTATCAATATTCAACTGTTCAGGGCCAATCCCTTCCATAGGAGAAATTGTCCCACCTAACACATGGTATAGACCACGATATTCGCGCGTTTTTTCTAAGGCAATGACATCGCGAGAATCTGATACGATACAGATCGTATTGCGATCGCGATTTGGGTTACTGCAAATTGAACATACTGGTTCGGCTGACAGATGAAAACAAACCTTACATAGTCCAACTTGTTTCTTGGCATCAAGTATGGCCTGGGCGAGAGCTTCTACTTCTTTTTCTGAACGTTTAATCAAATGTAGAGCAAGCCTTTGAGCAGTTTTAGGCCCTACTCCAGGTAACAGTTGTAATTGTTCTACCAATCGGGCTAGGGGAGGAGTATAAATGGTTTTTCTATCCTTTAGAGTGAGTTGACCCCGCCTATTTTATCAAGATTATTGAATTAGGGGTTTGGTTTGAGGTGTAATACCCCAAACTCCTTAAACCTAAAACCTTCGGGGCGAAGCTCTAAAATTTTATTTTCAATCGCTACAAAAAAAGTTATGATGATAAATCGTGAGTTTTTAACAAAGCTATGAATGCTGAAGCGATTATACGTTCTATAGAGGCGGATTACCTCAAGTCGGATTTGCCTCAGATTTACGTTGGAGACAGCGTAGAAGTCGGAGTCAAAATCAAAGAGGGCAATAAGGAAAGGGTTCAACCCTATAAAGGTACTGTTATTGCCATGCGCAATGGCGGTATTAACGAAACTATTACCGTGAGAAAAACTTTCCAAGGGGTAGGGGTAGAAAGAGTATTTTTACTACACTCACCTTTAGTGGCTTACGTTAAAGTCGAGCGTCGTGGCCGAGTACGCCGTGCTAAATTATACTATTTGCGCGATCGTGTTGGGAAAGCAACTCGTATTAAACAACGTTTTGACCGTCCTCTTTAAAAATAAGCAATCAAGCATTTTGCTTTGTTGCTGAGATAAAGATCACAAGATGCGGTATGATAAGGGTGAGTTTAATAATGTACTAATGCGTCCTTAGTTCAGTTGGTAGAACGTCGGTCTCCAAAACCGGATGTCGAGGGTTCAAGTCCTTCAGGGCGCGTCTCCCCTATAAAAGCTCCATTTTTGCATTAGGTTTTATCTGGCGCGAACACAATCATAATGTCAAGACTGTATCTAAGACCTCTTATAATTAAAAGCAAGTTATCAGAGCAATTTATTGTAGTTAGTCTGTTTTTAGTAAAAAAAGTAAAGCGAGCAATCATAATTTAACTGTAAGGTATCGATAAGAAATCTTAATTTGCATCTATTTGGGGGTAGAGAATCTTGACACAAAAAAATGCCAAAAAAAGTAAATCAGTGACCAAGAAAAAAGAATTATCAGAACAAAACAGTACTGATAAAAAAACTAATTTCTCTCGGTTTTTTGGTGAAACTAAAGAAGAATTAGGAAAAGTAGCCTGGCCTTCACGCCAACAACTACTGAGTGAATCTACTGCTGTCCTACTGATGGTAATTTTGGTCGCTACAGTAATTTATTTAGTAGATAATTTCTTCGCTTGGGGTTCAGGAAAGGTATTTTAAATGGATAATACTACCGATATACCAGAAGATAATCAGCAAAAGAAAGTAACTGTAGGTCGTCCCCGATGGTACGCAGTGCAAGTAGCTTCTGGCTGTGAGAAAAGGGTAAAGACTAATCTAGAACAGCGCATTCATACCCTAGATGTGGCAGATCGAGTTCTTCAGGTTCAAATACCCCAATCCCAAACCGTCAAAATTCGCAAAGATGGCTCTCGTCTACATGGTCAAGAGAAAGTCTTCCCTGGTTATGTCTTGGTACAGATGATCATGGATGATGATGCTTGGCAAGCTGTCAAAAACACGCCCCACGTGATTAATTTCGTCGGAGCGGAACAGAAACGCAACTATGGTAGAGGGAGAGGTCATGTTAAACCTTTACCTCTCTCACCTAGTGAAGTCGAGCGCATCTTCAAACAAGTAGAAGGACAAGAGCCTGTTGTTGAAGTCGATATGGCAATAGGGGACAAAATTATGGTTCTTTCTGGGCCATTCAAAGACTTTAGTGGAGAAGTAATCGAAGTTAGTCCAGAAAGAAGTAAGCTCAAAGCTTTATTATCTATTTTTGGACGAGATACTCCAGTAGAATTGGAATTTAACCAAATTGAGAAACAAAACTAAACTATGGCAAGAAAAGTTGTAGCCCTTATTAAACTGGCTTTGCCTGCGGGCAAAGCCAATCCTGCACCTCCTGTGGGCCCAGCATTAGGTCAACATGGGGTGAATATTATGGCGTTTTGTAAAGAATACAACGCCAAAACTGCTGATAAAGCAGGACTAGTAATTCCTGTTGAAATTTCTGTGTTTGAAGATAGAAGTTTTACTTTTATTTTGAAAACGCCTCCAGCATCAGTTTTGATCAAAAAGGCAGCAGGAATTGACAAGGGTGCCAGTGAACCCAATAAACAAACAATAGCTAGTATTACCTCAGCTCAACTTAAAGAAATCGCTGAAACCAAAATGCCTGACCTCAATGCCAACGACATTGAAGCCGCAATGAAAATTGTTGCTGGGACAGCCAAAAATATGGGAGTCGCGATCTCAGACTAACTTAAGTCATAACGAATAAATAACAAATAAGAAGTATGGGGAGAAGCAGCAACGCTTCGTTAATTACCCAAGGAGATACCTAAAAATGCCCAAAAAAAACAAAATCTCTCGCCGGATGAAGGAGTTGTTAGCCAAAGTAGAAGACAAGGCTTATGAACCTCTAGCAGCGGTGAATCTACTCAAAGAGACTGCCACTGCTAAATTTGATGAAACGGCAGAGGTCCATATCAAATTAGGAATTGATCCTAAATACACCGATCAACAGCTTAGAACTACTGTTAGCTTACCCAAGGGAACTGGTCAAACCGTCAGAGTTGCTGTCATTGCTCGCGGAGAGAAAGTCAAAGTAGCAGAGGAAGCAGGAGCAGATATTGCTGGCTCCGAAGAGTTAATTGAAGATATCCAAAAAGGCATGATGGATTTTGATGTCTTGATTGCGACTCCTGATATGATGCCTAAAGTAGCTCGTTTAGGTCGTATTTTGGGGCCTAAAGGTTTAATGCCATCTCCTAAAGGCGGAACTGTTACCGACGATTTGGCTACAGGAATCGCTGACTTTAAGGGTGGTAAGCTGGAATTCCGTGCTGATAAAACAGGAATTGTTCACGTCAAATTCGGCAAAGCATCTTTTAACCCTCAAGATTTACTAATTAATCTTAAAGCATTACAGGAAACTGTAGATCGCAATCGTCCATCTGGAGCAAAAGGTCGCTATTGGCGCAGTGTTTACGTATCTTCTTCGATGGGACCTGCCATTGAAGTAGACATCAATGCCCTCAGAGATTTACAATTAGCTGAGGAAGCAGCATAGGATTGTGACCGCATAAATACCGCAAGGTTAACAATTAAATATTCTTAGTTTAAATGACTAATACTAAGTGACTAATGCCGAAGACAGCAGGTGCTAAAAGCTTAATTTCCTGCCGAGGTTAGTGTCTATTGAGTTTTAGGACTAATTCCCTGATGATGCAAAGGGAAGCAGTTCTGCAAGACATGACCTCTGGCAAATAGCTGGAGGTCTTATTTTATGGCGATCAGAGAGACCCCGTCGTTTTACGACGGACGGGGCGTACGAGTTCCGCCGTGCGACGACGGAATCAGCCCCTCGGCTTCCTCTGACTTCGTTAATAATTTCCGCTAAACAGAGGAGGTGACAACCAAATGGGGAGAACCCGCGAAAACAAAGGAGCAATTATTGAGCAACTCAAGGAAGACTTGAAAGATGTTCAATTGGCTTTTGTTGTTGATTACAAAGGGTTATCAGTAGCAGAAATCACCGATCTTCGTAACCGTCTGCGTCCCGTTGGCGGTACTTGTAAAGTTACCAAAAACACTTTGATGCGGATTGCCGTTGAAGGTGATGAAAACTGGCAACCAATGCAGGAATTTCTGAGTGATACCTCGGCTTTTCTTTTAGTAGGAGAAGAAGTAGGTGCTGCGGTAAAAGCATATAAAGAATTCCAAAAAGCCACTAAAAAAACCGAATTACGCGGTGGTGTGATGGAAGGTCGCGCTTTGACTAAACAAGAGGTTGAAGCCTTAGGCGACTTACCATCCAAAGAACAGCTCTATGCTCAAATTGCCGGTGCAATTAACGGTTTAGCTACCAAAATTGCGATCGGCGTCAAAGAAGTTCCGGCATCTTTGGCAAGAGGTATCAAAGCTGTATCCGAAAAAGAAGATCAAGCTGCGGCTTAAAGCTTGTTCATTGGTTCATTTTGTATTTATTGTTCATCGTTCATTGATAAGGAGTAACCTAAATGTCTGCTGTAGATGAAATTCTCGAAAAGCTAAAAACTCTAACCCTTTTAGAGGCTGCTGAATTGGTTAAACAAATTGAAGATACTTTTGGTGTTAGCGCTGCTGCTTCTGCTGGAGTAGTCATGGCTGCCCCTGGCGCTGCTGCTGGTGGTGGAGAAGCTGCCGAAGAGAAAACTGAATTTGATGTTGTTCTCGAAGAAGTACCCAAAGATAAGAAAATTGCGATTCTTAAAGTGGTTCGTGCCATTACTGGTTTAGGTCTTAAAGAAGCTAAAGCAATGGTAGAAGAAACTCCTAAGGCAATCAAAGAAGGAGTTCCCAAAGAAGACGCAGAAGAAACCAAGAAAAAATTGGAAGAAGCTGGCGCTAAAGTTGCTGTTAAGTAATTTGTTAGCAGTATCTGAATACAAAGGTAGGCAATGTCCTACCTTTTTTTATGAATTACTTTTATGACATCACCAGAAACTGCTTCTGTAACGACACCATCTTCGACAACTCCTGTGTCAGGAGCAGCTTGAGAAAAGAATGCTGTACTTTCTGGTAGTTCATCATTAACTTCCGTTACGCCATCTAGAACAGCATCGCCAGCAATAATGAAATCAGCACCTATTTCTTTTCTGTCATAGATGATGATAATCGTAAAATTCGCTCCAAGAAGATTCTTCCTTGAGAACGAAGTTTGCGACTCAAACCAACGGCATCTCCTTCTACTTTAGAAGCAAATTTGTCTTGTAATAATTCTTTGAGCTTACTACTAGTTAGGGGTCGATTGAGACTACCTTGTTCTGCGAGGGAAATTGAACCTGTTTCTTCTGAGACCACAATACAGAGACATTGATCTACTCTTTCTGTAATACCCATAGCTGCACGATGGCGTGTTCCTAACTGACGAGAAGCGGTGCGTTCTGAAAGAGGTAAAATAACCGCAGCGGCGATAATCCTCGAACCTCTAATAACAACAGCTCCATCATGAAGCATGGTAGAAGTCTGGAAAATAGTTTGTAACAGTTCTTTAGAAACTTCGGCATTCAGAGGAACGCCTGGAGACACAAATTCTTCTTCCTCAAGAGTATCAGTTGTTTCTAGCAACATTAAAGCCCCTGTGCGGTTTTGAGATAATTCTTTGACAGCTTCTACAATGCGGTCTGTAGTACTATCTGGCTGAGAACTAGTCCTTTGTGAAACTTGAAACAATTGGAAAATTTCTCCTTTCCCAATTTGTTCGAGAAAACGACGAAACTGAGACTGGAAAATAACTGCCATTGCTACAGCAGCACCTAATACCAACTTCTCTAGTAAAAATCCTAGTAATGGCAATCCAATTTTTTTGCTAGCAACTGTAGCTAGCATCAGTATAATGAATCCCCTGACCATCCATAGGCTGCGCCGCTCTCCTTCCCCAATGATCAAAAGAAGAGCGTAACTTAAGGCAAGAACTAAGCCGATATCGACACTATAGGGAAGCCAGAAAGGAATCCAGCTCAAGTCAGGAACAAAACCCGACAATGACATTATTTTTTTGCGTGTTTAGTTACAGATAAGATTAGAAAAACCAGTTGCAAAATGAGATTTAGCTAGATCATAAAGATGGGGGACATTGGCTATTTGCCCCCGTCTAGCAGTGAATGGTCTCAAGGTAGCTTAAGTTCACTAATTTAAATTAACTTTGAGAATCAATCAGTCTTTCTGGTAAGCGATCGCGCTCTAGAAGATTTTGATAGGTTTCTCGTTCGATAATTAAATTGGCTTCTCCTTGATTAACTACTATTGCTGCTGGTCTTCCTATACGATTATAGTTTGAGGCCATGCTGTAATTGTAAGCTCCTGTTGCCAGAACGACCAGGATATCTCCTGGTTCAGTCTCGGGTAAAGTCGCATCTTTAATTACTACATCCCCAGATTCGCAATGTTTTCCAGCCACAGTAACGATATTATTCATAGGTGCTGACATTTTATTGGCAATCACCGAGCGATATAAAGATTGATAAGTAATTGGACGGGGATTATCTGACATCCCACCATCTACTGCAATATAGTTGCGGATCTCGGGTACTTCTTTGTTACTACCTATAGTATAAGCAGTTACACAGGAAGAGCCGATTAGAGAGCGTCCTGGTTCAGCAATCAAT
Source organism: Xenococcus sp. MO_188.B8 (assembly GCA_030065615.1). Lineage (GTDB taxonomy): Bacteria > Cyanobacteriota > Cyanobacteriia > Cyanobacteriales > Xenococcaceae > Xenococcus. The sequence goes on from JASJDR010000270.1 coordinate 7,286, forward strand.
TTTGGTAAGGGAATTTGATGTTTGTTACAAGCAGATTCCATTGCCGTAGAGACTGCTTTCACCCAATCAGTAATACTCGGGGGGTCATCTGTTTCGGTATAGCGAATCCCTAGACCACCACCAATGTTTATTATCTTAACAGGTAATCCATATTCGGTCGCTTTTTTCAGCCATTGTGCTAAGACGTCTGCGAGATCTTGATGAGGTTGCTGTTCAAAAATCTGTGAACCAATATGGGCGTGTAAGCCAATACATTGGAGAGTAGGTTGTTTACTGACAAAAGTGAAAACTTCTTCGATTTGATTGGGGTCGAAACCAAATTTACTATCAAGATGACCAGTTCTAATATACTCATGGGTATGGCATTCAATCCCTGGAGTCAGACGCAATAATATTGGTACCGGTATGGCATTTTTGGCTGAGGCAATCGCCGATAGGGTTTTGAGTTCTAACCAATTATCAATAATGACAGTACAACCACTCTCTATAGCTAATTCTAATTCTGCTGGAGATTTGTTATTTCCATGAAAATAAATTTTGTCGCTGCTAACACCTGCTTGTAAAGTGGTGTAGAGTTCTCCTCCTGATACGACATCAAAACCTAAGCCTTCGCTATCAATAATCCGACATACCGCCAGACAACTCCAAGCTTTGGAAGCATAAATAACTTGGGATTCCCCACTATAGTAGTTGGCAAATCCATCTCGATACTGACGACAAGCTGTGCGGAGGGTAAACTCGTCTAGGATATATAGGGGAGAGCCAAATTGGTTGACTAAAAGCTTGACGTCGCAGCCTCCTATTTCCAGATGGTCATTGTTTTTATTGACTGTTGCGGTTAGGGGTAATAATGATTGATTAGGAGATGGAGGTTGACCCAGATCGTCTATTTGGGGTAGATAACGATGTCCAGAATTTTCTAAGCTGCGATCTATCGAGAGCATAATTTGTAAAAAGCCGTTTATTGAATACCTGAAATTAATGTAAATAATAACTTCTACTTTTAGTAGATTTATGAAACCCTTACTAGGATATAAATAGTATCTTATCAGAATCAGTGAGTTTGGGGAGAGCGATCAAACCATTTCCTTGTCCCTAGAGACAGGAGGGAGTAATTGGGAATTCCCTGCGAACCCCACCAAATTATCGCCATAATATTACGGATTGTTACTTTGTTTGGTAGAAATGAGACTGAACTAACAATGATTCCTTATGCTCGATTACGAGGGTATATTATTTGATAACTATAACTTATGTTTCAGCCTTTTAAAGAGTATTTAGAAGAAGAATTATTTAAGCGTTTTGATTTGCAGAGTCGCCCGATACCTGCAGGGCTAGAGTATAATTTAAGCGATCGCGGTAAAAATCAGGCGACTATTCAAAGCTGGTGTTATCAATCTGCCGAGCTGAGGAAAATCCGCTACACCTATATTGATGCGGGAGAAATGAGTCAAGTATTCAATAGTGTAATTTACCCCGCTCATAATTACGATCTTCCTTTACTAGGAATCGATTTTTTGTCCTTTGGGAAAAAGAAAATTTTAGTCGTCTTAGATTTTCAACCTTTATTCCGCGATCAAGTCTATCAGGATAAGTATATTGAGCCGATGCGGGAGATTCGCGACAAATATAATGAATTGGCACAAAATTTAGAGATGAAGTTCTATGATGCCAATCAATATTTTTCTAAATATTTGCTGTTTGCCAAGACTGATGCGGAAACTGTGGTTACCAGACTGTTTCCTGCCTATCAGGAATATGTACAGTTATATTGGCAAATGTTAGAGTCAGCACAACCTTTAACCAAAGAAAAAGATATTCAGCGGATCGTCGAAGCTCAAAAACATTACGATCAATACAGTGCAGAAAGAGATCCTGCCCATGGTCTATTTAGTAGCTATTTTGGGAAAGAATGGTCAAATAGATTTCTCTATGAATTCCTCTTTGAAGATGCCACTCCTCTGGCTGTCGCTTCTGCTTAATAAGTAATAAGTAAAAAGTAATAAATATTACTTCCCCATCTCCCTCATCTCCCTCATCTTCAAAAACATGCTATACCAACCCTTTTTAGATTATGCGATCGCAACTTTACAGGAGCGCTTAGAATTATTACCCTATCCCATTCCCGAAGGTTTTGAGCGCAAGGAAGGAGTAATGGGCAAAGGGAAAAAACAGGAAAATGTCTTGACTACTAGTCATGCTTTTAAATCCAAAAAACTCAGACAAATCAGAGCTGCCCATGTCCAGGGAGGAAAATCTCTGCAGGTACTCAATTTCGTAATTTTCCCCGAACTAAATTATGACTTACCTTTTTTTGGTGGTGATTTAGTAACCTTACCGGGAGGGCATTTAATTGCGATCGATATGCAGCCC
>JASJDR010000271.1 GCA_030065615.1 Xenococcus sp. MO_188.B8
AAAACCAAAAATCTCCTCAAAATTAGTCGCTTCGCGGGTTGCTTATTGGTTTTGATTCATCTCACCGTTAAGCCTAGCGGCTTTAACGGGAGTCCTCTCAAAACATTTTCTGATAGAACTCAAAAACTTAAAGCTCCGATGATCATTCATCGGCTACTATAAAACCTATCTTGGGATTATCCCAAAACAGGATATTGATTTTAGTTCATTTACCCATTGCCTTGAATACTTCGTTTATAGTTTACTTGTTCTAATAAATTTTCTAAGTCAGTAACTAAATCATCATGATTAGGGCCATATTCAAGAGCGCGAATATTATAAGTTTCTCTCCAATCATTTAATCTATATACATTCTGCTGTTTTTCTCTAATAAGAATGTAATGTGGTCTATTCCCAGAACCAATAATATGAATATCCTCAAGAATCAATTGAATATCTGGATCGTCAAGGCTACATCCAATAAAAATAACAGTGTGTGTGATAAATAAAGCTTTTAAAACCTCATAGAATCTTGAAAAATCTCTTTTAGCTTTGTGATATTGAGATCTGGTAAAAATCATTTTATTGATATTGTCAATTGTGCCATGAGCTTTAATGATTAATCTGGTATCAGATCTAATTTCATCCACCAAAGATTCGGAATTATAAGTAACTACTTTAAATCCTTCTTGGGAAGTACTCAGACAATGAGTTTCGTAAATCTTATCGAAGTTAGTGGTAATTACAAACCTCGAATCCAAGTTAAGAATTAAATCATGTAGCTTACTAGGCTTAAATGTCCTATTGTTGAAATTCTCATCTAAAAAATTATGATAATCGCCTTTATCTACTTCTGAATAGATTGCTTGCAATGCTAATAAGTTTTTTCCTTCTTTAATTAAATGACGAACTATATCCTGATTTTCTTCGTCGCATATAAGCTGAGATGCTTCAGCAATAAACTCTCCCCAACCTTTAGGTCTTTTTCCATCAGACGACTTACAACTGGAAGAAACACCAGCACCTAAAAAAAGAATACAACGTCTTGTAGTAATTTCTTGAATCAGAGTTCTAGGCCAATTGATCATCTATTTGATTTCAATATTATTTTGTAATTTGGAGCAAACACTATTCATAAGTTCTCCATATGATTTAACTTGTGCATATTGGTTTCCTCTCAAACCATCTTCACTTGTCAATTGATGAATAGGAACCTTACCTGATTGTGCCATCGGAACTAAACTGTAAACATAAGGAATATGACCGAGTTCTAATTGATTAATATCTAAATCTGAATCAGTAATAAATTCTAATACTTCCTTAACGGTTTCAGGAATTTTTTGCATTATTTGATCGTATGCTTTTACTGGTCTGACACCTTCTTTAAACTTTCTTTGTACATATTGCTGAATAGAGTAACCAGCAAACCGAAACTTATTGTCTGTTGATTTGATTATAGGGTAGTCATCAATAATATTAGGTTCATCTTTCTGGGCTAAATCTAAGCTTCTAAGATATAGCTCATTCCAGCGTTTTATCCAATCTGAAATATTTTTAATTCCTAGTAAGCTAAAGATATCGCAGCCAAACGGAGTAACAATATAATCGCATGATAGTATTATTGTTCTATTCAAAGCTCCTAATGATGGACCAACATCAAAAATAATCAAATCATATTGAGGAGAAAGATTTTCTAACATTTGAGTACACCAATTAGTTACTCTGATACCCGATATGTCTCCTGATAGGAGTTTATTCCAAGCATCACTGAGACGATCTTCAATAATTGACATTTTTGGATGTCCTGGAATGATATCTGTGCTAAATCGGTTACTACTCCCTAAAACGGGATTTATAGGTATAGATATAGAAGATTCACCCATTTGAAGTGGTCTTACATAGTTAAATATCGTTTTTTGCGTAGGATTTTCACGTAAATAAATCTCCTCGCATATTTCTTCTGAAAGAATTGCCTGAGTGGCATTACATTGCGGGTCTGCGTCAATCAATAAAGCACGTTTGCTAGTATTTTGATTGATATATGAGACAACATTGCAAGCCAGAGTGGTTTTTCCCACTCCTCCTTTGTTGTTAAAAAAGACTATCGCTTTCAATCAAAGTCTCCTATAGTTTGAATAGCCTAGGGTCTATTTTATTTAAACATAACCATTTGTGCTTGTTTCAGCGAAGCCATCCATGTACTTATTAGGTCGATATGGAAGTTCGTTAGCAGAACAAGAATTAAAAATATGAGTTTTCTATTGCTTTTTCTGAGAGAATTATGCTGAGCGATCTCATTCTTCTGAAGTAAAAGCGATCAAACTTGAACTCAAAAAATTATGACCAATTCAAAATTGGTTTTAGGAAATTTTTTTGGCAATCCAGTTGATTACTGTTTTACCTAAGGTAACATTATTTAAGCGATTGATTTCTCGAATACCTGTAGGACTAGTCACATTAACTTCTGTTAAGTAACCGCCGATAACATCAATACCGACAAAATACAATCCATCCTGACGCAACTTGGGTGCTAGCACCTGACAAATTTCTTGGTCTCGTTCCGTAATCTCTACTGCGGCAACTTGTCCTCCTACTGCCATATTGCCACGAAACTCCTTTCCTGTAGGAATTCTATTCACTGCCCCGATGGGTTCGCCATCAAGAAGAATAATCCTTTTATCGCCATCTTTAGCTGCAGGCAAATATTCTTGAACCATTACAGGCTCTTGGCCCTGTTTCGTACTAATTTCGATTAAAGAGTTAAAATTGCGATCGCCTGATTGTAAGAATAAAACTCCTTCTCCTGCTTTTCCTCCCAGAGGTTTAATTACCGCAGCACCTCTTTCAGTTAAAAATTCTTCGACTACTTCTTTGCTCAGAGTAACAATAGTTTCAGGCATTACCGAAGTAAATTGAAAAGCGTAGATCTTTTCGTTAGCGTTTCTCAATCCTTGGGGAGAATTGATCACCAGAGCTTGAGCAGGATCGACTAAATCTAAGATGTAAGTAGTATAAAGATAAGAGACATTAACTGGTGGATCGGTACGCATCCAGATACAATCCATATCATCAAGACAAGTGAAAACCTGTGGTGATAGTTGATACCAATCTGGTTCTGCTTGCCATAAACCATTGACTAAGGATACTGGTTTAAGTTCCACCTGTTGTAGGTTAGCCCAAGCTTTACCGTTAATAATAGTTAACTGATTCGCTTGGGTTACCCATACTTGATGCCCCATAGTTTGAGCTGATTCGATTAAGGCAACACTAGTATCATGTCCTGGATCTAGTTGGTCGATTGGATCGATAATGAATGCTAACTTCACGCCTTTATTCCCGTAAATACAGTTCTTAATTGTATATGAGGCTGCGGATAGTTCAGCAATTAAAAATTAAGCTGTAAGTAGACTATCTAATTCTCCTTGTCTTTCCAAAGCATATAAATCGTCACAACCACCAATATGGAGATCGCTGATAAAAATTTGTGGTAAACTTCTTCTACCATTAGATCGCTCCGCCATCAAGCTTCTGGCTTCCTCATCGCCATCGATCACGTAATTCTCGTAATTAACACCCTTTTTATCTAGTAATGCCTTAGCGCGAATACAGAAGGGGCAATAGGTCCAAGTGTAAATTTCTACTTTTCTAGTTATCATATCCCTTTGATTGAATGAAAATCACCCACAGAAATGTTAAGTATTGTAACCTTTATTGTAAACTCAACTAATTATTTTTTCATCTTGCTTCCTATGATTGGCAGCTGTTGCTGCTCTAGTCATTCCCCACCTAGCAAACTGATGGCAAAAGGCGATTACTCATCGGCAAGATCCTGATGATTTTTTATACTATTTAGCAACTGCTTTGTCTAGATGTCTGAATTTATCTAGAAGACTGGCAAGGGAAATTTACCCGCGAGGCAGGATTCTGATTCCTAAAATGTTTCGTTTTCTTAAATTATTGCTAAGTATTATGCACAACTTAAAAATACTTAGTTAGAATCTTGGACGTTATTGCGAAAATACTTTAGATTAGTAGATAAAAAATGCTAGGTCAGTCAATTTTAGGAATATTTTAAGATTTTATGGTGTTGAAGTAGGTTAATTGGGAACGGGAAGAGCAAACTGTGCGTATTACTTTAGATTATTACAGAATACTTAGCGTACCTATCAAAGCTACTCAAGAGCAAATTGATAGAGCGTTTGAAGATCGCTGTCAGCAACAACCTCGTCGAGAATATAGTGATTTTGCGATCTCTTCTCGACAAAAGTTACTCCAACAGGCTCATCAAGTACTGGCGGATCAATCGCAAAGAGAAGCCTATGATGCTAAATTCTTTACCGCGATCAAAGATGATAATGGGGATCTTAAGGCAATCCCCGAAAGCGATCTCGAACCAAACACTGAAACTTCAATCCCTCCAGTTCAACTATCCACTAGTCCAGAAACCTCAACAACTGCCATTACTCCTTCGATAGAAATCTCGACCGAATTATTTCCTGGAGCATTATTGATTTATTATGAGTTGGCTGAATACGAACTAATCTTACAACTCGGGGGGGATTATCTTAATGATACAGTTTATGCTAATTCCTCTGGCAGTAAAGAAAATAGTTCAGAAGAATTCACCGAAGAACTTGCAGTAGACAATTCAGGAAAAGAAGATGTGATCCTTTCAGTCGTCCTATCTTATCTAGAGTTAAGTCGGGAACAATGGCGCAGAAATAAATATGAAAATGCTGCTATTTCTGGACAAATGGGAATCAACCTCTTAGAAAGCGAACAATTATTTCCCACCCTCAAAGCTGAAATTGAAATGGATGTTCAGAAGCTGAAACCCTACCGGATTCTTGAATTATTAGCTAGTAGTCAGAGTAATTCTCCCGAAAGAATCAAAGGATTACAGCTACTTCAAGAAATGATCCGTCAAAGACAAGGGATTGAAGGGCAAGGTCATGACTATTCTGGGCTCACATTAGAGGAATTCCTTCATTTTATACAGCAGTTAAGGCGCTATTTGACGGTTCAAGAACAACAAAAACTATTTGTCGCTGAGGCAACCAGAGGTTCAGGGGTAGCAGGTTTTCTAGCTGTTTATGCACTTCTAGCTCGGGGTTACACTCATCAAAAACCTCAATTAATCTCAGAAGCTCAAAAATTATTACAAGTCTTGAGTCAAACTCAAGATGTCTCTTGGGAACAATCAATCATTTCTTTACTACTAGGTCAAACTAAACAAGCAATCTTTTATGTTAAAACAAGTCAGGAATCGAAAATAATTGCTGCTATTAAGCAGCATTCGCAAAATTCTCCTGATTTATTGCCAGGAATCTGTTTTTATGGCGAAAAATGGCTTCAAGAAGATGTTGTATCTCAATTTTGGGATTTAAAAAACTATCCAATTACTCTTGATGAATATTTCAGTAATCCCCAAGTTCAAGATTACATAGAACAATTAGCTCCTGTATCTACTGTTACCGAAACTGTGGGGTTAAATGTTCCCGAACCAACTCCTCTGACAAGGGAAAACAATAAAAAGCGTCGTAACTTATTTTCCTGGGGGAAACAAAAACAATCATCAGAAAAATCAAAAATACAGGAGACAGCAAGCTCCTCATCAGCAGGCTCCCAGGTTGCTCATGCTAGCTCAACAGCAACCCTGGAACGTCATCCTCAAAATCATTTAGAGACAACTGCAACTGCTGGTTTAGGTAAGGGAAACTTCAACTTTTCGGGACAGAGAACGGGAAATGATCACCATACTCGTAGCAACCCTAAATATCCCCATCAGCAACCAACGTCACATCTAAGAAGATCAAACAACAGACCTCAACCAAAATACAAATCGCCTTTATGGTTAATCTTTCTCAAAGGCGGAATGCTGCTCATGGGTTTAGTCTTGAGCTTAGGTGCTTTAGGTTTTTTCATTACTAAACAAAGTCTGAATCGCAATTTTAAAGAAGTAGCTGACAATTCTCCTAACTTAGAGAAAACAAATCTTTCCCAAACACCTCTTGATTTAGAAACAGCCAAGATTGAAATTCCTCAACAGAAAAATAACTCTGTCTCTAAACCCAAGACTAAACCAGTAAAACCAGCTCTTCCCGTCTTCGATAACAACTCGGCACAACAAGTAATTCAAAAATGGCTTGATAGTAAATCAGCAGCATTGGGCAAGTCATATCAATTTGAAAAACTTAATGGTATTTTAGCCCCTGATTTATTAAAGAAATGGAGTACCATAGCTAGCTATTACCAACAAACTAATACTTATCGAACCTATCAACATAAGCTAAAGATTCGTTCCGTAGTCTTTGATCCCAAAAAACCTAATCTAGCAACGGTAGAAGCAGAAGTCCAAGAGATTGCTCAGCATTACCAAGCAGGAAAATTAAACTCCTCTCAATCCTATGATGATAATCTCTTGGTGCGTTATCAACTGATCAAACAAGGGGATTCTTGGTTAATTGAGACTAGTGAAGTCTTAGAAACACTCTAAGTTAATCGCATTTGGATTGAAGCCCCCTTCCCGCGCTCGTCCACTTAGTTCAGAAAAACTACTAATCATAGAGACCTCGTCGTAAAACGACGGTACTTCCTCTGAATTCATCAATACTTTCCCCATCCGGGCACCGCTCCTGATTCCTTATCTGATGGTGATTTGTGGTAGAATTTAAAGATTACAAGCCATTATAAAGAAAATTACCGATCAAGTTATTTATTAAAAACTAATTTTTGGCTAATAAATCTAATTTTTGCCTGTTTTTGGAGTTTTTTATTCTATGACATCTTCCCAGGAACGGATTATTCCTACGGATCTGAGTAACGAAATGTCTCGCTCTTATCTTGAATATGCAATGAGTGTCATTGTGGGGCGAGCTTTACCTGATGCCAGGGATGGTTTGAAACCAGTCCATCGTCGTATTCTCTACGCTATGTATGAGTTGGGACTGACCCCAGAACGTCCGTTTCGTAAATGTGCCAGAGTTGTCGGGGAAGTCTTAGGTAAATATCATCCCCACGGTGATACCGCAGTTTATGATGCTTTGGTGCGGATGGCGCAGGATTTCTCGATGCGGAGTCCTCTGATCAATGGACATGGTAACTTTGGTTCGATTGATAACGATCCCCCCGCAGCCATGCGTTATACCGAATGTCGTCTGCAATCTTTGGCGACTAATGCATTATTGCGGGATATCGAGTCAGAAACAGTTGATTTTGTCGATAACTTTGATGGTTCTCAGCAAGAACCTGTGGTTTTGCCAGCTAGAGTGCCTCAGCTATTGCTGAATGGCTCTTCTGGGATTGCTGTGGGGATGGCTACTAATATTCCACCCCATAATTTAGGCGAATTAATTGATGGCGCGATCGCGTTAATTCACAATCCTGAGATTACCGAATTGGAATTAATGAAATATATTCCTGGTCCTGATTTTCCCACAGGAGGACAAATTTTAGGACGTTCAGGGATTAAAGATGCCTATACTACAGGACGCGGTTCGATTACGATGCGCGGGGTAGCAGATATTGAAACGATTCACCCCCGAGGTAGACAGGAAAAAGAAGCAATAATTATTACCCAATTACCCTATCAAACCAATAAGGCTTCCCTGATTGAGAAAATCGCCGATTTGGTCAATGATAAAAGGATTGATGGGATTTCTGATATTCGTGATGAGAGCGATCGCAATGGGATGCGGATTGTGATTGAATTAAAGCGGGATGCTTATCCTCGGGTAGTTCTCAACAATCTCTTCAAACAAACCCCCGTGCAATCTAACTTTGGGGCAAATATGTTGGCATTGGTAGGAGGAGAACCCCAACTACTATCGATCAAGAAATTTTTAGAGGTTTTTGTTCAATTCCGCATCGAAACCATCACCCGACGCACCCAATATCTACTTCGCAAGGCAGAAGAAAGAGATCATCTCTTACAGGGTTTACTGATTGCTTTAGGTGGAATTGATGACGTGATTGAACTGATTCGTCATGCGGCTGATACTGCTACAGCCAAAGCAGAATTGATGGCGCAATTGGAATTATCGCAAGTGCAAGCCGATGCGATCTTACAAATGCAACTGCGTCGCTTAACTGCCTTAGAAGCTGAGAAAATTCAGGGCGAACATGAAGAATTACAACGGCAAATTACTGATTTTCGCGATATCTTAGCCAAAAGAGAGCGAATTGAAGCAATTATTATCGAAGAAGTTACCAATGTCAAGAATGCCCATGCCACTCCTCGTCGTACCGAAATTATTCAAGGAGAAGGTGAATTACTCGATATTGATCTGATTGCGAACGAACAAGCCGTAATTCTCCTTACAGAGCATGGTTACGTGAAAAGAATGCCCGTTAGTACTTTTGATGCCCAAAATCGGGCAACTAGAGGTAAAGCTGGGGCAAAAATTAAAGAAGATGATGCGATCGAGCATTTTATTACCTGTTGCGATCATAATACCTTACTCTTCTTCAGCGATCGCGGGGTGGTCTATTCCCTCCCTGCCTATCAAATACCCACCGCATCTCGGACTTCTCGGGGAACCCCTTTATTACAAATGCTGCCAATTTCCCAAGAAGAAAAAATTACTTCTGTTGTTTCGGTCGTTGAGTTCACCGAAGATGAATATCTAGTAATGTTAACTCGTAAAGGAAATATCAAAAAAACTGCCCTTTCAGCCTTTAAATCGATTCGTGCTAATGGTTTAATTGCCATTTCCCTCGAAGAAGGAGATCAACTTAGATGGGTAAGACTTGCTAAGCCAGAAGATAGTATTATCATTGGTACCCGCAATGGCATGGCAATCCATTTTAAAGTGGATCATCAGCAATTACGTCCTCTCGGTCGAGCCACCAAAGGAGTTAAAGCCATGAAGCTTAAAGGGGATGATGAACTGATTAGCATGGATATTTTACCTTCCCAGGTAGCAGCGAGTCTTGATGCAGCGACCGAGGATGAGGAAGATGAGACAGAAGAGATAATCTCTGAAGAAGCAGCCTTAGCACCTTGGTTGCTAGCTATCACCACTAATGGTTACGGCAAAAGAGTTTCCGTCTCTAAATTCCGTCTGCAAAATCGTGCAGGAATGGGAGTTAGAGCTATTAAGTTCAAATCCGAAAGCGATCGCCTTGCTGCCATTCACGTAGTTAACCCCGCCGATGAATTCATGATTGTCACCAACCGAGGAATTATTATCCGTCAGGTAGTAGACGCCATTTCCTTGCAATCACGGAGTGCCACAGGAGTTCGAGTGCAAAGACTAGACAGTGATGATGCGATCGCTGCAGTGGCCTTAGTACCTCCTGCTGCTGATAGCAAAGCAGATGAAGAAGAGTAGCTTTGGTAGGGAAAATGCAGTAGAGAAGGGATTTCCAGAACAGTACCTGAATATTGGACAGCGTCTTCTAAACTTCGCTCTCGACAACGGTTATGACGCTGCTCGATAATTTTATCTTTCTTCCAGAAGAAGACCCACGGCTACGCCGATGGGACGGGGCGTATGAACTTTCGAGGAAACCTCGAAAGACAGCCCCTCATGAATTATGGTCAGGGTTTAAGACTAAGTAAAGTCTTGATTTTTAAT
>JASJDR010000272.1 GCA_030065615.1 Xenococcus sp. MO_188.B8
GGTGAAAGATATCATCTGAAAGCCGATATTTACTAATGTAATTATACCAGATTTCGTGTTATGATTTTATGGATGACCAAAATTCATCCCATCGGCGTAGCCGAAGGTCTTCTTTTGGAAGAGAGATAACGAATATAGAAATTAATCCTTCTACACTAAATGGATTAACGAAGAAATCTATTGCAGACTGTTTACAAACTCGCCCAATAGATCGTCGTTTTCGTCTAAGACAGATAAGGGGTGAATTGGAATCAGAGATAATGCTTAAAATTGATGAGGCTTTAAAAATTGTCTTTGCTCTCTAATTTTAAGAAGAAAGATAGCAAGATCTTTGAATTATTTAAACGCTGATTAGCAAATGCACTTGAAATTTTTAGGGAAAGAAATCGCCACAGTAATTTCTCTAATGATCAATACAGCTTTGTTAACTATCTATTGGTAATACCAGTTTAGATAGCAAACGAAATAAGTGAATCGTAAATTGCGATCGCGTAGCGCCTCGCTTTGCGAGACCACGGAGTGCCAGCCTTCGGCTGATCGATCTTGTATGAGGAGAGAGACATGTTTGTTACAATTTCTTAATAATCATATACGCGGATGATCGTATTGTTTTCCAAGTTTTTTAAAGACACAATTAGATTGTAGATTCAGGATTGATTAAAGTCTTCAAAATACTCTGAAAACCTGAGTCTGTAAGAGAAGAGTATACATTGATGAATTATTGGGAGAAGATTATTATGTCTACTTATGATGACAATGAGTCTGTTGCTCCAGAGGGAATTGAAAATTCCTTACCTGAAAGCGGCGATGATGCTGAGTCTCGAAGTGTCGCCGAAGAAAGTGAACAAGAAGAAGAACTCGCGGAAAGCAGTTTCGAAGGTTCTGGCGAACTTGAAGATGTGCCTGGCATTAATGCTGAGCAAGTCCTTGAGGAGAGTTTCGAGGAACTTGGTGCTGCTGAAGCTACTGGAGAAGAAATTACCCCTTACGAGGAATTGGTGAATCTTCCGTCAATTGAGAGCTTGATCTTCGAGCAGCCCGAAAGCGTTTGCGGAAAAGACACTAGGGTACAGATTACCGCAACTACCAAAATTCCTTGGCGCTGGAACTGCAAGCTAGTTATCACCTTGGCCGATGGCAGGAAAGCGGTTGGCACTGGTTTCATGATCGGTCCTTGTACGGTGATGACGGCTGGCCACTGCGTTCATGGTGGGAAAGGCGGTCAGTGGATGCGTAAAATCGAGGTTATTCCTGGAATGAACGGTGCCAAGCGACCTTACGGTACCTATGTAAGCTCTAATCTACGCAGTGTCAACGGCTGGACCCGAGATGGTAAACCCACTCATGACTACGGTGCGATTATCCTCGGTCCAAATCAAAAAGTGGGCTGTAGAATTGGCTATTTTGGTTTCGCGGCATACTCAAGTTCGACACTGAAAGGTATGCTTGTCAACACAGCAGGATATCCTGCCGACAAACCCTTTGGAATTGATTGAGCAATCAATCTTGTTTCAGACTCTGAGGTTATACCAGTTATTTTGACCTGCATACCAGGAGACAACTCTCCAGCTGTGGCAGGTTGAGAACCCCGATATATGTCAGTATTATTCTTTAGTGAAACATAATACTGCTCTGATTCGACGTCAAGGGTCAGCTGGAGCGGCCAGGTTTCCATAACGCCTGTAATTTTTCCTGTAATGGTTACCATAGTTGGAATAGATAAAGAGGTACTAGAGGTTTTAGTGTCGCTGGATGGGCTGTTGGAAATTTCTTGGTGTGTTAGGCATCCAATTAAGATCACACACCCAACTGTCCAACAGACAAAGACAGGGCAGAGTCGGGCAAATGAAATTGGCAACTTCTAGAATGACATCTGTTTCATCATTTCAATGGTAAATGATAATGGACCTCTCTGCTCATTGATGGCCAGCTAACCTTTGCGTACACGGGACGGATTGGTAACTTTGGTTTTGTTTCAATGTTATCCGCCGCCGGTGATGATCGCCGTTAGATCTCGCTAATACATCATTACTCTCTGAAGAAGAAATTGCTTTTCCCTATCCAGTTAAAGCCTCACTTAAAAATTAAAGCACTGATAATGACATTAGCATTTAGAACAAATCTTCTTGGCTTACTCATGTAGAATAGATTCTAAAATTTCTGGAGTTAATCCTCGTTCTTGCGCCCGATCACTGATTTGATCCATAATTGCTCCTAACAAATCGGTATTATTCGGAGTATCTCGATCAAGAAATAGATTCACAAGAACTTGCAGTCGTTGCTTTTCTTGCTCGGTTGAATTCTGGTAAGCAGCAGCAACTTTAGGACTGACTTTAATAGTAATTTCTTGAGTAGAATCCATAATTACAAATATTCAATTCAATCTTGATAACTTGATCTTAGCAGCAGATATTTCAGCGAGATTTGAAAGAACCAAACTCTTAAATGTTGTTACAAGAGCGATCAGACAAAGTCTGCCAGTCAAGCTGGGCAAACTTTCTCCAGGATGAAATCGAACTAAAATAAAAGAAAAATTGAAATCTAACAATCTTCTACATATGCTAAATCAGGAGACCATTTCAAATAATAGAGCTGAAAACCTCTCGCTTTTCGAGCATGATTTTTATGCTTGGACACAGCAACAAGCAGCAATCCTAGCTGACCATCGTTGGGAAGATTTAGATTTAGCTAATTTAATTGAGGAGATTGAATCATTGGGGAGACAGGAACGTCAGGAATTGCGGAATCGCTTATGCCTTCTCATTGCCCATTTACTCAAATGGCAGTTTCAACCTCAAAAACGCAGCCGTAGTGGGCTGGCAACAATTCGGATTCAGCGCCTCGATACAATGGAGCTATTAGAGGACAATCTGAGTCTAAAACCCTATCTAGAAGAAGCCTTAGAACGTGCTTACAAAAAGGCTACTATTTTAGCTGAAAAAGAGACTAATCTACCAAATAAAACTTTTCCTACTCAATGTCCTTATATACTCACTGATATTCTAGAAGAAAGTTTCTTTCCTGGAGAAGTTAGCAATTTAATTGATGAATAAGCTTTCTCTACTTTGCTTCCGTCGAACTCACGTTAATGGTCTTCAATGAATGATAAGTGGTAACCAAGGAATTAACATTTACCTGTGATTTGAGATATTTTCTTCTTATATGAGATATAAACTATAAATGTAGTGTAATAATAAGTTACGAACAATTAACTCGATGGATTGGATAAAGGAAGCAAAAGAGAAGTTTGCAGTGAAAAAGCCTCTGCATTTCACCGATTTCGAGCATTGCTGTGAATGTGCCGAACATGATGAAACACTGCTAAAAAGCTCTATTGATCAAATAGGGATCAAAGAGTTAGGTAATCCTGGCTGGGATCCGATATGCTTTTGCTCAGCGGAAGGAATTGAATACTATTTTCCTGCTCTAGTACGCTTATCACTACACACTGCGACCGAGGGAGACTTTTATTTCGAACAACTACTTTTTCACTTGGAGTATGGTGGCGCAGAGAATCGTTTTTTGAAGCACTGCTCTAGTTCCCAAAGGGAATTCATTGCGCAGTTCATAGAGCACATGATTACTACATATCCCGAGGAAATAGAAGAGACTATGTGTGTTACAGATGCACTTAATGCTTACGAGCTATGGAAAAATAATTAGTCTGAACCTATTTAAAAACTAATGTTTTGACAACTGTTTGCGAAACTCCCATATCTGCTAGACATTTCATACTGAAATCGGGCTTAAAGAATGAATTTCCTCATCAGACAAAAAAGCAGCATAACGCAGACAAGCTCTAATATCTTCTGCTTCTAAATCAGGGTATTCTTCTACAATTTCCTCTGTTGTCATGTCATTAGCAATTAAACTAAGAACAAGAGACACTGTTATTCGCATTCCCCGAATACAAGCTCTGCCACCCATAATCTGTGGATCAAAAGTAATTCTTTCAAAATAGGTCTGAGTCATAGCATTAACTTGGTAGTAAAAATTTTTGTTACTAAATGTTTAATAGTCAATGGTTAATGTTTAATGTTCAATGTATAAAGTTTTAATCAGAAAAAATATCTAATTGTTCGATAAACTCTCCTGGCTTTTTCTTGCCATTACTATTAACTTCAGGATTAATTTGTTGAATACCTTTGCGTAATCCTAAAGCAATCTTACTATGCTTTTCAATATGCCCCATAACTTGTTTAGCTCTGGTAATTACAGAAGTTGGTAAACCTGCTAATCTTCCTGCTTCTATCCCATAGGATTTACTCGCACCACCAGGACACACTTGATGTAAAAATATTATTTTATCCAACATTTCTTTAACTGTAACTTGATAATTAGCCACATTAGTTAGAATTGAAGCTAATTCATTTAATTCATGATAATGGGTTGCAAAAATAGTGCGAGCTTGAATTTCTGTTGCTAAATATTCCGCCACCGACCAGGCGATCGCGAGTCCGTCGAAAGTCGCTGTTCCTCTACCAATTTCATCTAATAAAATAAGGGATTTAGTAGTAGCATGATTGAGGATATTTGCCGTTTCATTCATTTCTACCATAAAAGTAGACTGTCCTGTGGCCAGATCGTCTACGGCACCAACTCTCGTAAAAATGCGATCGCTGATAGCTAATTGGGCTTCTGTAGCGGGAACAAAACTGCCAATTTGTGCCATCAATTGGATTAAACCTACCTGTCTTAGGTAACAACTTTTACCACTAGCATTAGGCCCTGTCAAAATTATTAAATCGGGACTACTGGCTGATTTATTACCATTGTTATTAGCAATATTAGAATTAGCATTACCCATATTTGTGGAATTAGGAACAAAGAAACCATCACCCAAAGATTGTTCAACTACAGGATGTCTTCCTTCTAAAATAAAAATTTCCCTTCCCTCGACCATTTGAGGACGACAATAGTTTTGATAGACTGCTATTTCTGCCAATCCAGCTAATACATCGATCGCGGCAATTGCTTTAGCTATCCTACGAATCGCCGAGGCTTCTTCTCCAACTTTATTACGGATTCCAGTAAAGATTTCATACTCTAAATTATGCAGATCGTCTTTTGCTGTTAATATCCTGGTTTCTCTTTCTTTTAATTCCGAAGTAATATATCTTTCTTCGTTAGTTAAAGTCTGTTTGCGTAGATAATTATCGGGAGCTTGACTTGCTTTGGAACGCGGCATACTAATATAGTAACCAAAGGTTTTGTTGTACCCAACTTTGAGATTAGCAACTCCGGTGCGTTCTCTCTCAGTTACTTCCAGATTAGTCAGCCATTCCTTATCTTCTTCCAATCTGGATCTCATTTGATCCAGTTGTGCATTAACACCTTCGCGGATCAATCCCCCTTCCTTGAGATGTTGCGGTGGCGACTCAACTAAATTATCGATGACATATTTGCCCAACTCTTCTAATTTGGGAGGCACTTTCTGTAAAGCCTTCAAGTAAGGAGAAGTACCATAGGAAGCAATAGTTGCCAGATCTCTTAATTTAACCAAAGATTCTCCTAAAGCTAGTAAATCCCGTGCATTGGCAGTTCCCGAACTTACTCTTCCCGATAAACGTTCGATATCGTAAATTTTCTTGAGTATCGCCCGTAAATCCTGCCGCAAAGAAGTATTGTTCACCAACTCGGCAATTGTATCTTGTCTGGCATTAATGCCCTTAATATCGATCAAAGGTTGCAGTAACCAACGGCGTAAGGCTCGACCGCCCATAGCAGTACCAGTACGATCCAAAGCCCATAACAGAGAACCATGAAATGTACCGTCTCTCACAGTTTGGGTAATTTCCAAATTACGCCGACTCTGATGATCTAAGATTAAATAATCTGCCAAACTGTAACTTTTTAGAGGCTGGAGAGAAACTTGATAAGCCTTCTGCGTATCCTCGACATATTCTAATAAACCCCCTGCGGCTCTCACTCCCAAAGGCAGATGGGCACAACCCATTCCTTCTAAGGAAGCAACCCCAAAACAATCCTTTAATCTTTGACTAGCTTCTATGAGAGTAAAAGGCTTTTGAGGACGCAAAGAATAACAAAAACTCTCAGGTAAACAGTCAGCAAGATATTCTGATTGTTCTCCTGGACGTAACAAACCATTAATGTCAGGAGCGTTAGTGGGAATTAACACCTCCGAGGGTTGCAAGCGCAATAACTCTAAAGACAGATTATTTAAATCTTGAGATTGGGTAGTCGAAAATTCTCCAGTAGAAATATCGGCATAAGCCAAACCCCAATGTTCTCCTGCAATTACCACCGCAGCTAAGAAATTATTCCGACGGGCAGTTAACATCCCATCATCGGTGAGAGTCCCAGGAGTCAATAACTTCTGGATCTCCCGTTTCACCATCTTCCGTCCTTCAGCGGCTGCGGTGGCGGCATCTTCTACTTGATCGCAAATTGCTACGGCATAACCCTTTTCTACCAATAAAGTACTGTAGCGTTCTAAGGCATGATGGGGCACTCCCGTCATAGCAACTCGACCAATTCCCGCTTCCTTACTTGTCTGAACTAATTCCAATTCCCGAGAAATGGTTACTGCGTCCTGGAAAAAGCATTCAAAAAAATCACCCACCCGATAGAGCAATAAAGCATGAGGATATTTTTCTTTCACTTCTACGTAATGCTGATACATAGGTGAAAGATCAGCCTTATCAATTTTGGTATAGTCGGTACAAATATTTTTCGGGGGTTTCTTATTGTTGTCTGCCTTTGCTCTTGGTGCCATAAAACATTATTTTAAAATGCCAATAATTATTTATGGTACAAGCTTTGCAGAATAGAAATCTTAATTTATTGTCAAATTCCTAAAAGTTGCCAAAGTAATTTTTTATATTGATCATGAGAGCCACTTCAAGACCAAATAATTTTTGTTGTTGCTATCTAAGTTCTCTTTTTAACTAAAATAAGATCGCAAACCAAATATATGGGTTTAAACAAAAATCACTTTCATCTATCTATCTAATTTAAATTTTCCTTTTTTCCAAACTTTGCTCCATAATTTTCAAAGCGATTCTTAAATTCGCTTGTGTCCATAACAGAGGTGTAACATCTCCAATGATATATTTACCATGCTGTAGATAATAAAGTTCTGGACATTTAAACTCGCCAAACTGGCAATCTTGTCCTGTCAATTGTCCTAAAGAACGATTCAGATAGTGGGTTTGCTGTTCAAGATAGTCTTGTTGACCAGTATATTGAAACTTGAGTCCAAAAATAGTTGAAACAATAGGATCAAAAATGCACCATTGAGCCTCTTCTGCAATTTTTAATTCTCTGTTCTTTTCTTTAAACCATTGTTCTCGTTCACTGGAGATAGTCGTGCGAATTTCTTCTGGAATGTCTTTGTAATCCCGACACCAAAATGAATCTCCTTGATACCGACTGATGCCATAATCCCCTTGTAGATTTTCGATGACGTCATGGAGGATTTGGTTTGTCATCTCATCTTCAATGTCAATGACTTGTAGAGGATAGATTAAAAAAAGTAAGGCAGCATCATATCTTCTTTGTTGGGGAACTGATTGAATACATTCCGAGGGAAGAATGTGGTTCAATGATGTTTTTCCTCGATCAATTAGCTCATCTAGAAACTCTGCCGTAACGGACTGATCTTGATATATGCAGCCAGAAGCAAAGTGAGTATCTGTTAGTAACTGTTTGAGTTCTTGAAGTCCAGCTACTACAACTCCAATACTGGAAGCTTCGATTTTTCCGTCTTCTTCCCAATGTCCACTATCTTCGTCTTGCCAATAACTTATAGACTGAAAGTAGCAGGGAAAAAGCGCTAAAGTTTCCATATCCTCTGACTTAGGTTTAATATGTCCTTTGATAGCTAATTTGCAGTAAAACCAGAGAAAATATCCTAGAGCATCATTCTGCGCATGATTCCACTCTTGGTCGATTTCTTCAAGATTATTCCCATTGAAACGAATATGAGGTCGTTTCATTATTGCTTTGGGATTAACTTCACCTTCAATAATATTTTTAAAGCGTTGTTGGGATTGCTTAAAATAAGCCATTAAGGTTTTGATATTCTTCGTGGCTACCTCAATTTGATTTACCAAGTAGTGAGAATAAGCAACATAAATGTTATCTCTTACCCAGACGCTAGAATATCCTGTATACTCAGTTTCCTCTGTTAATGTTGCAGCAGAGAATAAGCCATTATCTAGCTGAGGAAATTTGAAGGTTTCTTGATTTTGCAAGAATTTAGAGATATTTTGAATATCTTCCAAAGTATAACTAAATTGAAGCAATTCAAGAAGTTTTTCATTGTGTATTATCAACATGCTCTTTTGCTTGCGAGTTCTCGGGATATTCTAGATGCTATGTATACTAATATCAAAGCAATTATTAAGAGAATAACTTCCAGTATTTATTACGTTCCAAGCTTTAATGCTAAGTTAATCAATAGCATCAGCAACTATGTAGTTCTATTCTGTCAACCTCAAGCAATGAAGCTATCGTGTCGGATAATCTCGTCAACCAACAAAAACAAAACGCAGCTATCTATTTAGGTTGTGCTGTCTGGTCTTATAAAGGTTGGCTAGGTAATTTTTATCCTGCCAAAACTAAGCCAAGTGAATTTCTGCGGCTCTATAGCGAGAAATTTGCCACCGTAGAAGGAAACACTACATTTTATGCTGTTCCACAACCAAAAACAGTAGCTAAATGGGTTACACAGACACCAGATAAGTTTAAATTTTGCCCTAAATTCCCGAAAGAAGTTACACACCAGGGTTTACTACAGCAAAATATTGTTCCTGCTTTAAAGTTCTTGGAAATAATGCAAGGATTGGGAGAACGAGCTGGTATGGTTTTTGCTCAGCTACCTCCGAGTTATAGTCCCCATTATTGTGATGATCTACAGCAATTCCTAATTGCTTGTCAAGAAAAGAATCTATCTTTAGCTGTAGAAGTTCGTCACCCAGCATGGTTTAAAGCAGTTTCCGCCAACCGATTGAACCAGATGTTGAGAGAATTAAATATTACCAGAGTACTTCTTGATACTCGTCCGATTTATAATTCTCCTGATGATCCGCAAGTTCATTCTTCTCGCCGTAAACCCAATGTCCCTTTGCAACCCATTGTCACAAGCGATCGCGCTTTGGTAAGATTCATTAGTCACCCTGAAAGAAAATATAACGAACTCTATTTACAAGAATGGGTAAAACAAATTGAAAACTGGGTAAACCAAGGCACCACAGTATATTTCTTTGTTCATTGTCCTTTAGAAGAGCGATCACCAGAAACTGCTGATTATTTAGAGGATTTACTTCAACAACGAGGGCTCTCTACCGTTAAAACCAGCAGCAATTATCAGACAGCAACTCCTACTCAACTGAGTTTGTTTTAATGTATTTAAAGACAAGAATAATCATTTAAAAAGCGATCCCGACTAAATGCGATCTCGAAGAGATCCGCTGCCCCTTCGGGCGGGAATGGGGGTTCAAATACAACAAAATTAACTAGTGATACGAATTCATTAATCACTGAAACCCCCCATCCCGGAG
>JASJDR010000061.1 GCA_030065615.1 Xenococcus sp. MO_188.B8
CAACACTTAATCCTGTAAGGGCGATTGGCCAATCGCCCCTACCAACACGATCTGTTGTGAACACAATTTAATTCGGTATTATTTGCAATGTTTTTAAACAAGAGATACCAAGTAATTTAAAGCACTCGTGGCATAATACTCTAAATTATTACTACTGGGTTATCGGGAAATTCTTGTTTAAAAACTAATTCCTAATCCCTAATCTTTGCTAACAATATTTCTAATACGATAAATAGGTTTTCTTTGCGATTCATGATAAGTTCGCATTAACAACTCAGAAACTAAGCCAAAACAAAAAAGTTGAATGCCAGTTAAAACTAATAAAACAGCAAGAATCAACAAAGGGCGATCGCCAATATTAGCATCAAAAACGAACTTAATCAGAGTTAAATAGAGACCAATTCCAATTCCTAAAACAAAAGAAATCATTCCTCCTAAACCAAAAACATGCATGGGACGAGTCAGGAATTTTTTCATAAAAAAGATGGTAAACAAATCCATCAGCACCCGAATAGTTCGCCCCAAACCATATTTGCTCTTCCCGAAACGACGAGCATGATGACGTACCGGAATTTCCGCAATTTTGGCTCCTTCGATAAAAGCTAAAGCTGGTAAAAAACGATGTAATTCCCCATAAAGATTCATATCTGCAACTAATTCTGCACGATAAGCTTTCAAAGAACAGCCATAGTCATGAATTTTGACCTCTGTAACGTTACCAATCAGCCAGTTAGCAATCTTCGAAGGTAATAACCGAGTCAAGGCAGCATCTTGTCTTTTTTTCCGCCAACCACTTACCAAATCATACCCTTCATCGAGTTTTGCCAGTAACAAAGGAATATCAGCCGGATCATTTTGCAAATCTCCATCAAGAGTGACAATGACTTGACCTGCCGCGGCTTCAAAACCTGCTGCCATTGCTGGGGTTTGACCATAGTTACGTCGCAGAATTAAGGCTTTGAGATCGCTACGCTGTTTAGCGATCTCAGTTAAAATCTGTGTCGAACCATCTACCGAGCCATCATCTATGCAGATAATTTCGTAACTTAATTGAGTTGGTTCCAAGGCATCAGCGATCGCCTGTATTAAAGCTGGAATACTATCTGCTTCATTGTAAACAGGGACAACTACAGATAAATCTGGAGTGGGAGAAACTTTGACCTTGATCGCAACATTATTCTGAGGAAAAGAAGATGCCATGGATACTTGTTGTAAAAATTGACTATAAAAAAATTGCCCTTAACTATTTTAAGAATCTTACCTCAGCAAGAATTCTCAAATCAGTCGAGAACAATGAAATCATAAAATTAGAAAAAATAACATGTTGATCGGCAACAAAATTAAGAATCAGTACTTTCCGAAGTTTTTGATTCACTGTCTTCTTGTGTGTTCTGGAAACTTCTAAAGTTTTTATTGCGTCCCGTCTTCTTTTTGAACTGTTTAGCATAAGCTCTATTTCGAGCAGCTTTTTCTTTTTTGATATTTCTTCTTTTGGCCATAAATTACATCTTTCCTTCAATACAAAAAATGCCTCTGGAAAAGTTTCTGGGGAATTCGTCGCTATACTCCGATAGGATCGAGTGTTAGATGCTAGGTAGAATGGGAAATTGATCCCAAAACCTAACTCCTAATACCTATCGGTGCTGCTTGTCCTCATTCAATTGATTTGATTTCCAGAAGCCTAACTTTCATGAAACCTACTTACAATATTTTAAACAGCTTGAAGCTCTAAGTTGGATTTAATTTCCTCACTAGAGGGGTAAAGAGCTTATCGCTAATTGCGAAGCAATTTTAGACTCGAAAACTTTTGCGAGCACCGCCACCAGAACGATTATTTTCGCGAGGTTTTGCTTGATTCACTTTGAGAGTTCTACCTACCCACTCTGCGCCGTCTAAAGCGTCAATTGCCGCAGATTCCTCATCTTTTGTTGACATTTCTACAAAAGCGAAACCTCTTTTGCGACCAGATTCGCGATCTGTTGGCAGATGAACTCGTGTAACTTTTCCGTATTCAGAAAATACTTCTTCTAGGTCTTCTTTCCCTAAGTCATAGTCGAGATTACCTACATAAATTGACATAATTTGTGTCTCCTGGAATTAGATGCTTGTGGAGATACAAGATTTCGGACAAAAAAGCTTATCAATACTTTATGGAATAAACCTATCAATACTGAATACCAACTCGAATTACCGACTCTCATTCTCAAAGAGAATGATAACACTTTAACTTCAGTTCGTACATTGCAGTCAGATTTAAGCATTTGTCCCAATCTTCATCAATTATTGGGCAAAGTTACTTATTTAGCTGTAATCAGTTGATTCAATTTCCCACTGCGATAGCCTTCGAGATCCAAGGTCACAAAATGAAACCCGAATCCTTGAAAAGCAGCAACTACTTGCGATAAATCCGTATTAAGCACAAATTTCTGAATATCTGCAGCTGGTAACTCAATCTTAGCTGTATCTCCTTGCGATCGCACCCTCAGATTCTGGTATCCTAGTTGCCGTAAATAGATTTCTGCTCTGCCTACCCTTTGGAGTTTGGCAACTGTGATCTCTTCTCCATAGGGGAAACGCGAGCTCAAACAGGGTTGAGCGGGCTTATTCCACCAACTAAGTCCCAAGTAACGGGAAATCTCTCGGACTTCTGCTTTGCTCACACCGATTTCTGCTAAAGGAGATCTTGTCCCTCTTTCTTTAGCTGCTTGAATTCCCGGGCGATAGTCTTGCAAGTCATCAGAATTTATGCCGTCTACCACGTAGTTATAGCCCCTCTTTTGGGCCAAAGGTTTTAAGGTATCGTGGAGTTCACTTTTACAGAAATAGCAACGATTAATGGGGTTAGAAGTATAGTCAGGATTATCCATTTCCTGAGTTGAGACCAACTCTTGCTTAATCCCAATATGCTCTGCTTGTAGTTGTGACTCTGCCAACTCTTCTGGTAACAGGGAAGGGGAAACCGCCGTCACCGCCAAAGCGCGATCGCCTAATACATCATAAGCTATTTTAGCGACTAAACTACTATCAACACCTCCAGAATAAGCGATCAAGGCTCGCTCCATTTTGTTAAATAAATCTTTAAGTTGCTCTAACTTTTCTTTGGTGGTTAAAATCGCCATTACACAATGATTTTATAAATCTTTACAGAAGATCTAGCAAGTTACTTTGAATGAATCTAAAATTATTTTAACTAAATAGAGACCAGATTCTCTATATACGGACTTGATTAGTTGGTCTAGAAATCTTAAGCTATCTTAGTGAACGAAAATAAATTTAAGTAAACTTTTTATAAAATTCCAGTGAATAACCAGATAATACAGCCACATAACTGGTCGCAGCAACTATTAAAGATAGTTGCTGCTTTAATGCTGATTTCTGCAATTTGCTTCCTGGGAATCTATTGGTACCATAACGAAGATCCTTACAGCCAAGAAGTTTTAGCCCTAGAAGGCGATGTGAGTAACGGTCGTGATATTTTTCGCATCAATTGTGCAGCATGTCACGGAATAACAGCCGATGGGAATGTTGGCCCTAGTTTAAGAAATATTGCTAAAAGAAAATCAAAAATAGATCTGATTAATCAAGTAGTTAGTGGTGATACTCCACCAATGCCCAAATTCAAACCCAATAGTCAAGAAATGGCTGACTTGTTGAGCTATCTAGAGCAAATTCAATGAGTATCAGGGAACAGTTAGGATACAGGAGGTATTTTTCTTTCCTTACTCTTGGTTTTTACTTGCTTAGATAACTGGGGCGCTAGGATTCGAACCTAGGAATGCCGAGACCAAAACCCGGTGCCTTACCGCTTGGCGACGCCCCACCGACTTAACCTCGAACATAATAGCAATTTTTACCCCTATTTTGTCAAGCTTTCTGTTCAAATTTTTTTGCAGTGATTGATAATCGTCGTTACACTCTGAAGATATTGGGTTTTAGGGGATAATTAAAGGTTGTAGAGTTAGGTTTTAGGTGGAAATGCAGTTATTGATTAAATAAACTAGGATCTTTTCTAAAATCAACCTAACGCCACCCTGGAGGGGTCTGGTCAAAATTCAATGTCTGACAGTTTATCCTCGCAACAAATTTGGAATCAAGTTTTAGAACGATTAGAAAAGCAGTTAAGTCGCCCAACTTTTGAAACTTGGATTAAAACAGCGACAGTTCTTCGCTTGCAAGATAATTGTTTGACGATTTGTACTCCTAATCCTTTTATTCTTAATCATCTACAAAAACACTATCTCAAAATTGTTAGTGATACGGTCAAAGAGATTGTGGGTCACACTCTCGAAATTCGTTTTACTGTGGCGCAAGGAGATAATACTGCTTGGATAGATGTTGATAATCCAGTTAATCACAATATTCGAGAACCAAATATTGCGTCTGCCCTCCTAAAGCCTACGGAATTAAATCCTAAATATACCTTTTATCGCTTTGTCGTCGGACCTACTAATCGGATGGCTCATGCTGCTGCTTTGGCAGTTGCAGAATCACCAGGGCGAGATTTTAATCCTTTATTTCTTTCTGGGGGAGTTGGCTTAGGAAAAACCCATTTGATGCAAGCTATTGGGCATTATCATCTAGAAATTAGTCAACAAGCACGGGTGTTTTATGTCTCAACTGAACAGTTTACTAATGATTTGATTGCTGCCATTCGTAACGATAATATGCAGAGTTTTCGCGAACATTATCGTAACGCCGATATTTTACTAATTGATGATATTCAATTTATTGAGGATAAGGAATATACCCAAGAAGAATTTTTCCATACCTTTAATACTCTTTACGAAGCAGGGAAACAGGTTGTTTTAGCAAGCGATCGCCCACCGAATCAAATTTCTAAGCTCCAGGAAAGGCTCATTTCCCGGTTTTCTATGGGTTTAATTGCTGATGTTCAAGCCCCAGATTTAGAAACTCGCATGGCAATTTTACAAAAAAAAGCGGAATACGAAAATATTCGTTTACCCAAAGAAACCATTGAATATATTGCTACCCGTTGTACTTCCAATATTCGGGAATTAGAAGGGGCTTTAATAAGAGCGATCGCCTATATGTCGATTTCGGGGTTGCCGATGACAGTAGAGCATATTGCGCCTGTGCTAAATCCCCCCGTAGAAACAGTAGCGACTTCCCCCGAAATCATTCTCCAAGTGATCTCACAAGAGTTAAAAGTTTCGATTGAAGATCTTAAAAGTAGTTCTCGTCGTCGTGAAATCAGCTCCGCCAGACAAATTGGCATGTATTTGATGCGTCAACATACCGATCTTAGCTTGCCTCGTATTGGTGAAGAATTCGGCGGTAAAGACCATACCACTGTCATGTATAGTTGTGACAAAATTGCTAAACAAA
Organism: Xenococcus sp. MO_188.B8; assembly: GCA_030065615.1. Taxonomy (GTDB): domain Bacteria; phylum Cyanobacteriota; class Cyanobacteriia; order Cyanobacteriales; family Xenococcaceae; genus Xenococcus. Next base: position 5,347 of record JASJDR010000061.1, read on the forward strand.
TTGAGAAGGACCGCCAAATCAGAGAAAATATTTCTCAACTCAGCGATCGCATTAATTTCATGAGTCAGAGAGACCCCGCCGTAAAACGACGGGGCTTCCTCTGAGTTTGTGAAACAAAGTTTTTTATCAAAAAAGATTACAAACAATGCTCAAACATTACACTATTGCTTAATATAAAAGATGTAGTAATAGTAATCATTTAGATATCTGGGATTAAAATCTGAGCAGATGAGCGCCAGAAATCACCGTTACCCGCTCAAAAATTAATAGTTTTTAACCTCAGATAATAAATATTAATCTTTTGCTTTAGTAGAAACAAATGTATCAAAAAATTTTGGTTGCTGTTGATAGCTCTCCCATTAGCCAGCAAGCTTTTGATAAAGCTTTATTTTTAGCTCAGGAGCTGGGGTCCGATCTCCATCTTATCAATGTCATATTACCAGTAACCCAAGAATATCAAGACGCAAGCTTAATCGCTTTTTCTGGTGGCTTTTATCCTGGAGGAATGGATGAAGTAGTCAAAGAAACCTGGTCTAATCTAGAAGCAGCTAGCTTGAGTTTATTACAGGATTTCTGCGAACAAGCAAAAAAAGCAGGGGTGGGTGCTGAATTAACCCAAAAAATTGGTCAGCCAGACCAGGAGATTGTTGAATTTGCCAAAGATTGGGAAGCTGACTTAATTGTAATTGGCAGCCACGGAAGAAGAGGATTGAATGAATTAGTCTTAGGAAGCGTTAGTAATTATGTCTTGCATCACGTCTCTTGTTCTGTATTACTAGTTCATCCGCAAGTATCATCAGATATTTCTCAAGAATCAGCTAAAATTGCCGATCATAGTAACCCTGTTTAATGGTCAAAAAATTTAATAAATTAACTAAAGAACCATGGAAACATTACTCACAGAAACTTGTGTCCCTTGTCAGGGCTATCTTCCCCCTATCAGCGATGTCGAAATGTCTGAATTGATGCCCCAAATTCCTGATTGGGATATTGTAGAAGAGAATGGGGAAAAGCATCTTCAACGAAGTTATCAATTTTCTGATTTTAAGTCAGCTTTGAATTTTACCAACCGTGTTGGAGAAGAAGCGGAAACAGCAGGACATCATCCTGTATTAGTAACAGAATGGGGTAAGGTTACGGTAATCTGGTGGACTCATGCGATTAATGGATTACATCGTAACGACTTTGTGATGGCAGCTAAAACAGATGAGGCTTTTCGGACTAGTAGCTAAAAGTAAGAATCGGGGGATTAAACCGCATTGAGGTTGAAAACTATAGTTGTTGTAATTGTTGAGGTCAAAAGGGAAAGAGTAAAGGTTAAAAGTAAATGTTGGTAAAGGATCTAGACTTTTATTCAACCAGCTTAGACCTTAGAAATAATGACGAAGAGATGTTCAAAACTTCAGTTGAGTAATTATCCCCTGTCCTCTGCTTCCTGTTTCCTGGATGAAAATTAATAAATCAAGTTGAAAACCGCCACAAATTTTGCGTCAAAGCTATGATCGGAAAAATCAAATTGTATGATTTGAGATTAATTTAGTGATCTATTAATTGATCATTGCTAATTGCTTACTGCTTAACACCTAAAAACTTGCCGACGATGACAAAACGAACTTGGGTTAGTACAATCTCCACTGTTGTTCAATTTATTCTAGGTTTTATATTAGGAGTAGCCCTGATCGCTGCTGTTGGTGCTGGCATAGCCTATTATTACTTTACAAAAATGTCCTCTCATGTACCAAAAAAGCCTGTATATGAAGAGGAAACAAAGTCATTCTCCTCAAATCAAAAGGATACTGTACCAAAAGAAAATTCTTCAATTACACCAGAATCAACTACAGAACCAAAACTAATACCCAAAGCTACTCCAGAACCTGAGCCGATTCCAGAGCCAGAACCAGAACCTGAGCCGATTCCAGAACCAGAACCAGAACTACCACCCAATGCTTATTTTGCCCGAGTTACTTGGCCTCAAGGCTTAAGTTTACGAGCTGAACCATCATTAAATGCAGAGCGTATTGGGGGAATTGGTTTTAATGCCAAGATTATTATTCTTGAGTATAGTTCCGATAAAAAATGGCAAAGAATCCGCATTCCTGAAAGTCAGCGGGAAGGTTGGGTAAAAGCAGGAAACGTTAAGAAGGAATAACAAATACTTGTCCTCCTCTGCCGGGAAGGAGGTATCTTAATTTATTTGTAGCACTTAAGAGGTTATTTATTGTAATATTCCCCCATTCTGCCACTACTTTCCTTGCATCGGATGCTTCACGAAGTCAGAGGAAGCCGAGGGGCTGATTCAGTCGTCTCTTGATGAGCGTTCCCTTCTCTTGGTGCGCGACGCGAAGCTAGCGCTAAAGCATACCGCTCCGCATATCCTTTAGGGCGTCTCTTGGTCAGCATTCCCTTGCCCAGAACACGGAGCTGGGTAAACGGAGGAAACCGCAGCGGGGTCGTTTATACCCAAATGCGATGGGTACAAGCACCGCATAGTTTGGTGCACCGCTTTTACGGCGGGGTCTTTCTGACGGAGCCGAAAATCCTAAACACATAACAGTGAAAAGGTGAGCTTCGCACTCACACAAGATAAATAAATTATGTATTTTTCCTTTGGGTCTTAGTCTTAAAAGCTAAGTTAAAAGGATTAAGATCCTTCCTATCGTATAAAATCTTATGACTTCTCACGAATTATTTACTTTGGCTATTTTACTCAGTCCTGGAATGTTGCTTTCTGTTTTGATTATGTTTACCTTTGCCAAAGGTGGCTAGCTTCTTGATAATCTGAGGTTTGCTTTAGTATGAGCATATCTTAAAATGGCGATCTCGCAAAACGAGGCCCTGCGCACCCCGCGTAGCGAATTTCTTCGAGATCGCGCCCTTCAGATATATCTTTTAGGATTAATCCATATCAACTGATTACTAATCTACTTATATGATAAATGTAAAAAAATAGGATAAATATCTTTAAAGGTTTAACCCATATTATTGAATTAAGTTATTGAATTAAGTTGATTTCTATCTAATTAGAATTGCGAGATCAAAAAATAATCTAGACTATCAGATTTTTTACTTTTTATTTCTATTGTAATGACAGTAAATAACACTAAAAAAATCATTAACAATCAACAATCATGAAAAATTTATCTTTAATCGTAACTCTTGGTCTGATTACTCTTGTGGGTGCTTTTGCTCCAGTAAATGCTCAAACTCCTGAAGGAGATTCTCTAGAAACTTCTGAACAGAACTACATCATCGATCCTACAACTGGAGAAAAAATTGATCCGGCAACTGGCGCAGTAATTGAAGAAGCTGAAGAAGTAGTCGGGGAAGGAGATACAGAAGTAATGGAAGAAGGTGCGGTTATCGTCGAACCTGATGCAGAATCTGCTTCCGAAACTGTAGAAGAAGTCCCTGCACAATAAAAAACTGACACTAATTAGTTGTAACTTGCGTCAGAAATTAGTTTTTGTTTATATCTAAGTGTTGTTTTAAGCATTATTTGCCCATGTCTTCCCAAAGTGGAAGGCATTTTTATTGCCAAAAAAATCAATCATACTCACAATTATAGTGGATCATTTATCTAACGTCTCCGACAATTGTGATAATGCTCATATATGATAATGCTCATAGGCGCGATTTTGCCAAGTGAGTCACTACCCGTCGCGACTTCTCAGTTCTTATTTTACTCAATAAGAATTTTATTAATATCTGAGGCAGGTGAAGCCAAAAATAACACGAGATCAACAACGTCAAGAGGCTTGCCAAAACGCTGCAACGGAATCTTTGCTTTCATAGGACACCTTTGGCCGGGGACCCCATATCTTCTCGACCATTTCCGTGAGTATGACTGTGGGTGCTACTGCATTACATTTGATGTTAAAGGGGGTGAGCGAAAAAAGGTGTGGGGGGTGTGGGAGGTGTGGGAAGTGTGGGGGGTGATTTTTGGGATACTTAGCTAGAAATCCCACGCAAAATTTCGTTCACCCTGTTAAAGGGGCCAAGCTCTGCTGCTATGACTTTTGTGAGCATGTTAAGACCTCTTTTAGAAGCAGCGTACGCTGCATGTCCATCCAGCGCGACAATACTTGCTTGAGGAGATGATAAATTGGGATCACAGACAATTAAAACCTACTCTTGATAAACTTTGTTTTCAATTTTTGATTCGATATTGTCGCTTAAATATGCAAAGAAATTATATCCAGCCACTGATTCAACTTTATCAACAGAGACAAGATAATCTTGCCAATCTGTTTTTTTTACTTTCTCTGTGTTTGGTATTATTACCCCTATTGTTGCTATTTTTTGAGTTTTTGAGTTTTTAATTTTTTAATTAGTATAACTTTCTAGGCATATTTAGGGACTGAGATTTTACCTTGATTAATTGCCTTTATCTGACCATTAATACCAGCAAAAGCATGCAACATAAATCCTTGATTAACGAATTATCTAATGTAGATTTCTAGCTCTCGCCAAACTTGCCTGATAAGCAATACTTTTGGAGAAATTATAAGATAAGAAATATTCTTCTTTATTATTAAGATGATGGCTAAGATAAATACTGCTTTGTTTATTAGTTGATTAATTTAAATAAAAAACCTCTCTATTGTTATAGAGAGGTCTAGCAATTAAACACACAACACACAAGGTAAAAAGAAGATTTATAATATATGATTTAGTTTATTTAAGCTAGTTGTTAATTCTTTTTTCTATATATCTAATATACGTAATATCACGACTTTTTTGATGGAGTTAAGATGAAGAATTGGTTGTGTTTTATAAAGTTTTTGCTAGTTACTTAACTCTAGTTATCAATTTCTTGGAAGATAGGGATTCTGAAGAACAAATTTTACCTGCTGTCACTTATTGATCAAAAAAAGCGTCCAGCTTGGCTGGCAGGCTTCGCCTGATCGCTCCTTACTTCGATTCACTGGCGATCGCTATTAAACAATCTATATGCATAAATTGTGATGCTTGATCCTACATATGGTAGAGAGCTAAAAAATTAATTTTAGTTAACTATCAGAATTTGGATCACTAATTGAAGAACAAAGTTATGAAAAAGATAAGTTTAAGACTAGCCGCAATGGGAACAGCAGCAGTTTTAGCAGCTACTTCTCTAGCTATTAATCCAAAACCAGCTAATGCAGGAACAAGAAAGGCTGAAAGAATTATGAGGAGTTATGGACTTTTACCAATTGATGAATGTACAGCAAATGTCATCTTGGTTCACATAGAAAGCGAAGAGATATGTGCATTGCCTAACCACAAGTATGGGCCGGGAACTTATAGATTACATCCAGATACATTTGAGTTAATTCCCTTTGGAATTGGAGACAGACAAAGTGAAAATACACAACAACCCCAACAACCATCTTATCCACAACCAACTCAACAACCATCTTATCCACAACCAACTCAACAACCATCTTATCCACAACTAACTCAACAACCATCTTATCCACAACAACCTCAACAACCATACTATCCACAACAACCTCAACAACCAATTCAGGAGACAAAAAATAGCTCATTTCATAGACTGAGTGGACAACCAATTTCGCCACCAGCCCTAGCCATGCTTAAGTCTTTATTAGCTGGTAATAATATTACTGAGGCTGCCTGCGGAGCGACGTCACAGCAAGTAACAATAACGGTTAATAATGAATTTGTTATTTGCGGACATTCTAATAACAGATATACGCCAGGTAATTATAACTTCACTCTCAATGGATTATATTAAATATCTTATTAAATGAAAATTTCAATCTCCCCTCCAATAACTTGATTTCAAAAAAAGATAATAACATTAAGTTTTGCAACTTAGCAGAAGATTAATCTATATTGTCTTTGTCCAATTTAATCACCTATGCTCAGTAAATTAAAGCTGAAGTCAATGAACTAATATTGCTTGTTTATCTTATAAATATAAAATCCACCTCAAAATCACTACAAGCAACTTTTCCCTTTGTGGTCGTATGTTTTAATACATAAAAACCTAAAATTTTAGAAGAAAAATAGTAGTCTGTTTATGTATTAAGTATAGATATCATGACAGTATTTGTATCTAGTTTGTTACTTTCTCTGTGCAAATATATCTTTAACGTTTTTATGCGTTCATAATAGTAAATACCAAGAAGAGGTCAAAATCAAAAATGACTATCAAAATAAATGATCATGAGAACCAACAGCAAATCACAGCACAATCGGCACCGTCATGCACAGAGAATTTAGAGGATCTACAACAAGTGGAGGAGCTTGCGATTGATGATTGGGACTTGGGATTCGCCACACTATCAGAAGAGGAGATAGAGAAATTGATAGATTGAGAGCATAAGCCCATAAGTTAAGTTTCCATGATTTCTCGGGATTTAAGAGCTCTATCTTGTCTTTCTCACCAAAGTATAACTCTATAGTTATATCGTCTTTCATTCTAAATACAACTAAATAATCGTGTTTAATAAATAAGGATGCCCGTTATGCGGGCTCTTTCTGTGATTACTAGGGTTCCTACTTAGCTCCAGAATGCAGATAAAATGCCTATTTTATTCTTGTATGAGTCGCCCAAGCTCCCTTCCCGCTTCATTCTTTTTAACTTCTGCATCAATAATCTTCTCAAGGGTGCGATCAAGCTAAACCTGTCACTGCGTGCTCTGCGTACACTAAGTGCGTGTCTTGACCGAGAGGGACGCTGGGGTTTCCAAGGGGCTGATTCCGCCGTACAACGGCGGAACTTGTACGCCCCGTCCAGCTTATCCAATCGAGGTGTTGACTAGTAGACGCTGCGCGATCGCCAATACTGCCATACAAAAATGATAAGTTGATTGACATCAATAGGACTTACATTTGTGATTATGGGTTTGAAAGCCCACGTTTTTTCAAGCGTGGGATGAAAAACGACACGGGTGTTTTAACAGGTTGTTAATTTAAAAATGATGATTTTTCAAGAACGCGAAACTAACAAAAAATATTCAGAGAACCAGAACGGTTTTATCATCGTAACCGCTAGAACAGGGGGCAGCAGAGGTTTCCACGGATCAGTCTATGCGACCGTGGAGGTGAATAACGTCAGGATTGGCGCGGTAGCTGCAGGAGGGAGATCGGTGCAGGCGAATACAATGACGATCCCTGTAGACTCTGGTGACCAATACGAGGTTCGTTGCCGGACTGCCATATCTAAAAGAATCAAGGTGTTGTTCGGCTGCCGCAGCTAAGACGCAAAAATTTATTCGTTTTAGAGGGAAAAAATCATTCTAATATTCAGCATAAATGGGAGTTGGGAATGGCAACTGAAGTTTCTGAGAATATTTCAGATCCTCCTCCCAAGATTTTCTAGCACACCCTAATACTTTAAAAGCCTTCCTTCTCCAAAAAACATTTTGTTCTCTATATGGAAAATGATAGACATACTTTTTGTGAGATGAAAGTTCCATTGAAGCTCTCCTCCTAAAGCAAATTTTTTATGGGAAAATTCAAATTTTAAAAATCATTCTAGTAATTAATTCTGATCGTTATTTTCTTTCTGAAAAATTTTAACCTAAGTTTGCATTTGACGACCCTTGTCTAATTGACTATTTCAAACGACCCTAGGGAGATTAAAAAGTAACATATTTATGCAACATTTTTGCTGCATCTTCTTGAGCATCGACGTTCTCTTGATAATTAGGTTGGTGTTGCACTGATGATGCAGTACTAGTCAAGCACTCGTTCCTCAATTATTAGAATGGTTTTACTGGTAAAGCGATCGCTTTGTTTAATTAATCTGTGTTCTCCCAACTGCCCAAGTTCTCTAACAGCCGGTACGGCAGGATTAGCTCAATCAAATAGCAAAAATGATTAATAGACTAACTAAACGCGATCGCTTGACTAAAAAAAATTACAAATCTGCTTCGGAATTTAGAGCTCGTTTGTATGCCTTGTCTGTTAGGCTCTCTAGATGAGACTAGGTATGCTGCTTAATCTCAGTCTGGGTGTTGGAATTCGTTTCTTGTCGTAACCGGAACCGACGCCCAGCATCTCGGAATCGTCGTAATTGCCCCTCCGCAATACTTAGATCCTCTTCGGATAATTCTCGGAGCTGCTGATCTTCAAGCTCGTTCATTTTAATACTACTAGACATTTTTTTTGTACTCCTTTCGCTCTATGTTTATTAGCAATGTTTTCCATGTTCCTCATGGTTGTTTCTACTAAAATTGTATTTATATTTTATACATAATAAAAACGATAACTGTAAAAATAACTACATATCAATTCATAGATTAAACTTTATCAATATAAATGAAAAAGCTACTTTTAGTAATTTGGAAGTGAGTTTTATAATTATAAAAAAAAATAAGTTCCATGGTTAAAGTTTTAGCACAGGATTAATAACTGTCAATTCAACAGAACTGACCCGCATACAGGAAATTCGTCGAAGAAAGCGCGGCTTCGCCGACCTCTTCGAAGTTTGGCAAAGCGAGGCGCTGCGAAACCGCGTACTGACAATCAAGTACTTCAATTACCTTGCCCTAACACCCCAAACCTCAAACCTATGTCTAATTGTTACCATCGCTTCGAATGTGTAAATCTCGCTGCGGATAGGGAATTTCAATGCCGTTTTCGTCAAAAATCTGTTGAATTAGATCGCCTAGTTCACTAGTCACTGTTCTGTGCAAAAGGGGTTCATCAAGCCAAAATTTCAACTCAAAATCTAGGCTGGAATCACCAAAGCCAATAAAAAAAGCTTGAGGAGCCGGCTCTTTTAACACTGTAGGATGCTGCTGAGCTATCTGCATGAGTAGTTGCCGCACTTGTTGAACTCTACAATTATAATTAGTTCCAACCCGCAAATAACTGCAAATAAGAGGGTCAGTTCCAGTTAATGTAGAGACTTTTTGGGTGAAGAAAACCTGGTTGGGAATAATTAGTTCGAAGTTATTCTCCAAAACCTTAACTGTAGTCGCACGGATACCTAGTCTCGTTACTTGACTCCAATCTCCCTCAATGAGAATAATATCTCCTATCTTCAATGCTCCTTCAAACAACAGCCAGATTCCGCTGACAAAATTGCTAATTATTTCTTTTAAACCAAAACCAATCCCCACAGATAAACCACCAGTAATTGCCGCAAGAGCTGTGGGATTAACTCCTACATAACCAACAATTATAATGAGCCCGATTCCAATTGTAATGTAGCGAAATACCAGAGCAAAAGCTTGTTGCGCTCTTGTTTCTGGTAATAATTTCCTAGATAAAAGTTGGATCGCCATCTTCTCTAGCAGGGATGTGATGACAATCAAAAAGTATAAGCCGGCAACAATCACAAAAACTACTTCTAAAGTTATGGGATCGCCAAAAAGATCAATTAAGGAAATCTGAGAGAGTTGTTGAAGATTGAAAAACCAGTTGAGGATTCTTCCCCCCACAAACAGAAAAAATATAGGAGCAAATAAACGGTTGCGATAATAAGTGACAGCTTTGAAGGAAAATAGTGAATAGAGCGATAGTAAAAACAGACGATAAAACAAAAAAATAACTAGAATTTTCTTTCCGGCTATCAGATAACCTATAGGCCACCCCCATTGTCTGATAACTATTAAAGGCAAGCTAACGGTTACCAAGCAGAGGATGGGAGTTAAAAGATAACGAACTGTGCCCAAACCAAACTGCTGCCAAGAAAACTTTGTTCTCCTAATATCTATCTGTCTTAGTTTCGGAAATCTTCGCTTGAGCTGAGTCCAACTCCATTGAGAGATTACTAATGCTAACAAGATGGAGAGAAACAGGCTTAGGATTTGAATTTGGACAGCTGGTCGTTGCAGAATAATACTTATTTTAGTAAGTTCTTCCCAGAAATAGTTCAGATTTTTAACTGTTTCTTCAAGCATAGTTTCCTGGCACTGCTGTCCTTAAAATTGACGAATTCAGAGGAAGCCCTGTCGTTTTAGGTGATTTCTGTTAAAGAATATACCATTGACGCTTGCGTAGCTCTACCCGAAGGGTCTCGACCCCGCGCCGCCGACAGGCGCAAGGGCGGGAATGGGGGATAACAATTCAATTCCTGGTGTTGAACCAATAGAACCTAACAAAATACTCCCCCCTTCCCGGTGCTGACCAAGAGAGGGAACGCGCGAGTTGCGACGTAGGGTCGCATCGCGATGCGACCCTACAAATGTCTGATAAATCTGATCAAAACTTGGTAAAAATATTTCGAGAAATCACCTTATCTCGATCCTGCTTGACGGGATGGCGGAGTCTCTCTGCCCATTAAGTATCTTGGTAAGCTCGCTGGCCGCTTGCTCGGGGGACATTTCTCCTTCTAAAACCTTCTGATAAATACTTTTGGCATAAAAACTAAATTCTTGAACATTTTCTAGATCATCTAGAGCAACGGATATTGCAGTTTTGGATTGATCCAGCATAATAGCTCGTAAAGGAAATAAGTGTCGATTGAGATTTGTACTTTGATTACTGGGAATAAAGTGGATTGAAGCTTGTACCTGCTCCTGTTGTTCGCGGCTGCTCAGAAACTGCGCTAGTTTTATTGCTAGTCGAGTTTGGTTGGCAGTAGAGTAGCGATTGAAGAACGCAACTCCCACCCTAAGTAATGGAGTTGCTGGGTGATTTTCCTTTGAGGGTAAAAGTGCAACACCTAATTTATCTTTACCCATTGTCTCAACGAAATAAGGAATAGAATCTGAATAGCAAGTTAGATATGCTAATTGACCTGCTATGAAAGCTTGTTCAAGTTTTTTCTTTTTATTACTGAGAACAAAATTGGGTTCATTTTGAGCCTCTTTCAGCCATTTCATCCACCTGCTCCATCCTCCCTCTTCTGATAAATCAAATCGACCGCTATCATCAAATAACCTGCCACCGAAAACACCAGTTCCCCAAAAAGAATCATAGATATTTGAAATCAAACCGACTGAATACCCTTTTCTTGCTTGTTCGATTAAATCCTGTAATGTTTTTGGGATCTCCTTTACCTTATCCTGGTTATAGCAGAGAACCTGAGTTGACAGGTAAAGAGGCAGACCGTAGATCTTATCTTGATAGCGAGTTTGTTTAATTGTTTCATCACTAAACTGGGAATAGTTAATCTCAAACTCATCAATAGCTCTTAATTCTTTGTTGTAAATTAGTCGAAGAATCTGATGGTCAGAGATAGCGATCAATATGTCAGGGCCAGAACCTCGCTCTGCTTCTAACTCAAATGGCTCTATAATCTCTCCTTGCGGAAAATATTTGACAAAGACTTGAACCTGAGGATAAATTTCTTTGAATTCCTCTATTCTATTATGAACATAAATTCCCTTTGGAGCTTCTTGAACATTATCTGAATTTGTTGGTATTTCAATATTTGCTGGTATTTCTGCCCATATGAGAATTTTTCCCTGAAGCTCTTCGAGATCACTCTCAGGTTGATTTTTTACTTGAGTACCACAAGAAACAGCTATCAACAAAGCAATAAGTATCAGACTTACTTTGGTTAGCCAATAGTTAGACATACTAGCTTGGTAATCTTTTATAAAGATATTCTATTGCAAAATGAGTCAACTATATTGCAAAATGAATCAACTATGCTTTAAACTGGTTAAGGGCAATAATCGTTGATATTATACCTCTTTTTTGATTGATTGCCGCTCAAGTAAGTCTAGGTTGTCAAGCCAGCTTCGGCTTAAATCAACGCTCAAAAAAAAAGGTAATAAATGTACGAATTTTTAGAGAGATTTACGCTGAAGTCTATTATCTTGTGTGCCATAAATCTGGCAATCATTCATCTATCTATCCCCAAAGCGCTAGCCGCACCGATAGCACCCGAACCCACTGGGAGAGAATTAAGCTCAACAGAGGGAAAGAGCCTGACCGTTGAACCTTGGCTAATTGCTGAAACTATCCCAGAGGATTTAGAGAATTCACCTGGGGACACCGAAGAATTGTCTAGCTTGAATGAAGCTCTCAAACAAGCAGAATCCCTTAAGGATAGACAGTGGAAAGCAACCTTTCTCAGTAACATTGCAGTTCAATATGCCAGGCTCGGGCAAGTTGCCAAAGCCAAGGAAATTCTAGACCAAGCTTTAGAAACAGCCCTGACCATTTATAATGATCTAGAACGAGCCACGGTACTCGGAGACATTGCTCTTAAATTGACAGATATTGGCGAATCAGCTTTAGCTAATGAGGTCTTATCGCAAGCTAGAGAAGCAATTGATGAGATCAAAAAGACTCAAGTTCGAGCTAGTCTGCTCAGGGATCTTTCCTTCAAATATGCCAAAATAGGAGACTCTCAAACCGAAGCGGAGCTATTAGCCCAAATTCAAGACCTCAAAGACTCCGAATCTGAATCCGTCGCTCAATGGAAATTTAAGGAAGAGCCTTTGGAATTAGGGATAAATTTTGGGGGGAATGTCACTTCCGAACGCAAAACCGTAACCAACTTTAATATAGGTCTGGATATAAGAAAACAGTGGCTCAAAGATTATTTTGAAACAGACTTCTCCGTTGGCCTTAACATTGATGATAGCCGCCGAGAAAATGATCGCAGGCGATTCAGTTTGAATATTGACCAACTTTATTATCAGCATCATTTCTCAAAACGCTGGTCTTATGTACTGGGAGCATTAGCTCAAAAAAAGGATTCTCAGAGGATCAATTTTCGCTCTCTTGTCTATACAGGTATCGGGTTAAATCTTTGGCGTGGCGAAGGTCAACGAAGACTAACTCCGTTCTTTGGAGTGGGACATCGTTATGAAAACTATGATGACTTTAAGCAAACGCGTATAACCGAGTTTCCCAACGCTACGATAGGATTTTGGCACCAGAATTATTTATTTGACGACTGGAAACTGGATCAGTTCTTTATCTACGCTATCCCTGTGGAAAATTCTGATAATAGTGTTTTCAATTTTTTAACTACCTTAAGAATTCCTATAGTAGGCCGATTATCGTTGAAAAATACTTTATTGCTGCGTTACTTCGCCCAGCCGGCGTTGGCTCGGGAAAACGATGTCAATGTGGAATTTAGATTCTCGTTAAGGTACAGCTTATAAGCATTTTTTGAATTTTAAATTCAAAAATTTCCACTGAAGGAACTAGCATGTGAACAATTATTAACATTAACTAGCTTCAAACATAATAGACCTGCGAAATACTTCTATAATATTTCAGAAGAACTAAAGATCGAGGAAGGAGCAAAAGAATTAATCATCAAAAGATGAAGAAGGTGCAGCGATATCGTTTCGGAGTGGCATTGGCAACTGCGCTGCTTCTGGGCATCAGCATTCCGGCTCAATCGCAGGTATTTATCGGTCAACAAATCGAAGCTCCTACTGTTCCTGTTGACCAAACGAAAATTTCGGTTGCTGAGGCTCGGAGGTTGGTTCAGGAATCTAGCACCCGTATTGCTGATTTGGTCGCTCAGCGACCCACATCAAGTGACCTATCCCCAACCGAACTAGCTGAGGTAGCTCGGATCGATGCTGAGATCGAAGCAATCCGCACAGAGCGTGCCGATGCGCTAGAAACAGTTGTACTGGCAGAGCGTCCCGATGTAGAAATTGTCGATCGCGCACGGGGGATTTACCGTGTTCCGATCGCCGATGGTGAGGGCGGCAACCATTGGTTCTACGGCAATCTTGTTCCCCTCTGGCATCTCGATCATCTTGACCCTGCAGTTTTGAAGCTTGCTTCCTCGATTGGCTCTCAGCCTGCCCAAGCCAAGCTTCCCGACGGAACAGAAGTCGTAACTCACCTAGCGATCGCTGGAACCACCAGCCAGAGTGCTGTGCATCCGTTTCCCGGGGACATTGACTTTAGCGAGGATCTCATCGTGACTGCGCCAACAGCTCAAGCAGCTGCCGAGGCAGTAGCTGCATTAGTAGTGGAGTTCGTCGGGCGTAATACCGATAATCAGATCCTGGAATTTGATAAGTTACGCATTATGCCGCTCCCAGAGAGCAGGATAGAGGGGGATGAGTATGAGTGGTCAAGGGAGCGGATTCTCGATTCCGCACAATATTCCGAGCTAATCAGTCAGCTTGCCACCATCGATGGTGGTCGGGTTAACACCGACTGGCGGGTTTTGATCCCGGGGGGTCGTTACATCATCATCGGCAATATCCCTGGCATTCGTGCCTTTTCGAGCACTACGGGCGAGCAGCTTTTTGCCACTCAGTCATTGTACGGTGAGTTTCAGGCGGCCTACTTTGAACAGGAGTTACCGCCGAGTCGAGAAGATCAGAGCCTGGGGGAATATGCATCCTTAATGCGATCGCTTGCCCTGAAGGAAGCAAATCGAGGTCGCACCCTTAAAGCCGCTAAAAGAGCTTTCAACTACTTTCGCGCGATCGCTAATTTGGAAGCAATGGCAGTGGTGACCCAGCTCTTTGCGACCCCCGAAGCTCAAGTAATTCAGCAGTTTAAGGCTCTGGAGGCTCTGGCTCTGGCATTTGAACCAGAGTTTTCGACCCGAGTGCTGAGCGCTGATCAGACGCGAATCGAGCTCCAGGAAGCAGCGACCATCTTCAAGGAGCATCTGCCGATCCCACCAGGAACGATCTTAAATCGCCGACAAGGGGTATCGGACGAGTTACAGGCTATTGCCTCTGCTGTGCGCGAACGAACGGAACCGCCGGTAGGGCTGCTTGAACCCGATGCCACTCTGACGGAGCGTTTGAATAACATGAGCGAGGTGGAGATCCTGCCGATGATCGAGCTGAGTCTTGAAGATCGTATCGCTGAAATTATCAAAACCTACATTGAGTAAACCCCCGATGAAAGTCCAAAGGATTGATATTGTACTAACAGAAACATCAATGCAGATTTTGGGAGATCTCTAATCCATGAGTGATGCGAGTCAAACTCAAAAGGGCCAGGAAGCAAAACCGCCCAGAAAAGGTCTCAGCTTAGCTTCGATGACCGTCATCGGACTGATTGCAGGAATCACCTGTGGTCTATTCTTTGGCGAATCAGCAGCCAGGCTAAAAATCTTAGGTGACATCTACGTTAGGCTCTTACAGATGACAGTGTTGCCCTACATCATTTTCTCTCTGATTGGCAATCTCGGCAAATTAAACGTTGAGCAGGCGAAACTGCTGGCTAAAAGAGCGGGAATAGTTCTGTTAATGTTATGGGGGATTGGCATCGTTATGATTATCGCGATGCCCTTGGCCTTGCCAAACCAGATATCAGCTTCATTTTTTAGCAGTAGTATCTTAGAATCCTCACAAGAAGCTAATCTAGTCAAACTGTTTATACCGTCGAATATCTTCGATGCCCTGGAAGAAAATATCGTTCCGTCTATTGTAGTTTTTTCCATCGCTGTCGGAATTGCCTTAATTGGGATTCCAAAAAAACAAGCATTACTTGAGCCATTTGAAATTTTATCTCAAGCTCTGACCAAAGTGACTAAAACTCTGACCAAAATAGCTCCCATTGGCGTATTTGCCATTACAGCTAATGCGGCAGGAACCATGAAATTTGAGGAACTCGCTCAGCTTCAAGGTTATTTCATTATTCAGACCATTGCTTTTATATTACTGACTTTCTGGCTTTTACCCAGTTTAGTAGCAGCGTTAACTCCTTTTAAGTTGGGAGAGATCATTAAAATCTCTAGAACAGCACTTGTTCTAGCTTTCTCAACAGGCAAGACCTTAGTTGTTCTGCCCTTAATTATTGAAAACGTTAAAGGGTTATTCAAAAAACTTAACATACAAAGTGAAGAAGCCATTACTACTACTGAAGTTGTCGTACCTCTGGCCTATCCTTTTCCCAATTTGGGCAAGATGCTAGCGATGCTGTTTGTCCCCTTTGCCGCTTGGTTTCTCGGCCAGCCAATGGGTGTTACTGATTACGCTTTCTATATCACGGGGGGGTTTCCTAGCTTTTTCGGCAATGTCACAGTTGCAATGCCCTTTGCCCTAGACCTGATGAAACTGCCAGCAGATATGTTTCAGTTATTTCTGGTAACTGGTATTTATGCTGGACCCCTCTCTGATGGTCTGGCGGCAATGCATCTGATGGCATTAACCTTGCTGGTAGCTTCTGCTTCGAGTGGAACTTTGCGACTTCGTTGGCGACGAGTTGGGGTAGTTTTAGTTACGGCAGTTTTGGTGGGAGGAATTCTGTTGTTTGGTACTCGTGTTTATCTCGCTAAAGTCTCTGAAGGAAGCTACAACAAAGACGAAATAGTTGCCAGTATGCAGTTATTGGAAAATCGAGTTCCTAATGTTATCGTCGAAGCTGCTCCCAATCCCGATCCCTTACTGGCAAATGAGACAATATTCGAACGGATTAAAAGGCGGGGAACAATCAGAATCGGCTTCCATCCCGATAATTTACCTTGGTCATACTACAACTCTGACCAAGAGTTAGTAGGATTTGATATCGATCTAGCCCATCGGCTCGCCCGTGATTTGAATAAAGACATTGAGTTTGTGCCATTGAAATTTTTAAAATTGGAGCAACAAATGAAGGAAGACTATTTCGATATCGCCATGTCGGGAGTGGTGGCAACCGTTGAGCGCGCCCAAGAGATAACACTCGGTAAGGCCTATATCTATAGCAAGTTGGCATTAGTTGTTCCCGACTATCGAAGCAAGGAATTTTCAACTCTAGAGTCAATTCAAGCTATGAAAAACTTGCGGATTGGGACTCCAGAATATGTAACTGAAGAAATTAAATCCTTGCTACCCAATGCCGAGTTCTTAGACATCGATGCTGATCGAGACTTTTTTGCAGGTACAGGAACAGGGACAGATTGGGATGCATTGTTTATCACTGCTGAGCATGGTTCAGCTTGGACGCTGCTCTATCCTGATTTTCAGGTAGTTACCCCTTTCCCGAGTAAACTTATTACTTTTCCCCGAGTCTATCCCTTCCAAAATGACGCTGTACTTGAGCAAATTTTAGAGCATTGGATCGAACTCTCACAGAATGATGGCACAATTCAAGATGTTTATAATTACTGGATCTTAGGTCAAGGTACCGAGAAAAAAGAACCTCGATGGAGCATCATTCGGAATGTACTACACTGGGTGGATTGACAGTTAATCTCTATGTTGTATTTCTTTAACCTCTTATATTGACGACAGATAAATTACTTTTGAACTAGTTGTGCCAATGTTGACAATCAAACAATAACGTTGGCTAAATCATTTACATTTGCCAAACCCCTTGCATTATCGATCACTGCAATTAGTTCACCATTGAAAAATAATGCGTTAGTATCATCATCCTGATTGATAGGCGATGGTCCAAAGCTATATTCTGATATGTTACCTCTGACGACAATCTTGTCTAAACCGCTTTCAAAATTATTAATTAGAGCATAATCATTATTCCCAGCCTGATCGTAGTGAATAAAAGGCGTTCCATCCGCTCTTCTGCCGCCCACCACTATTTGATCGAAAGCATTATCTCCATCAATATTATCGTTATTAATGTCACCAGCATTAAGGATGACAACTCCGGAAATATCTCTACTATCATTTAATTGCCCATTCGGTAATCTAGTAAAAACACCTCCTGTTAAAATATCTCGTCCTTCGTCGCCATTGAGAATATCGTCCGCTGCAACAAAGAAAGCCCCTCCATTAGCACCAGGAGTATTTCCCCCACCGCTTAAAGTATCATTTCCTTGGTTGCCATTGAGAGTATCATTTAATTCTGCACCTTAAATAGTAAACATATTGCTGTTATTTGATGGCAAAAAAATAATTCAAGTCAATTGTCATCTAATAACAGTTGACTTGAATATAGTCAGAGATGTCTTACAAACTAATTTGAGTTACTAATTAGAACTTATAAGTAAAGTCTTTTGAATCGATTAAATCTGACTCAACATTGGCGAGAATAGCTAATACTTCACCACTATCGGTAATACTTATTACAGTGTTATTATCTGCTTGTCCAATAGTTAATTGTTCAAAGGTTAAACCATCGCTCAAGCCAAGAGAATCTTTCTTATTCTCAAAATCCTCAATAGTATCGGTCATTCCTTCTGACATCAGTACAAAAACATCTTTGTCCTTACCGCCATTGAGAACATCGTTACCTTCACCACCGTATAAAGTATCTTTTCCGTGACCTCCAATCAAAGTATCATCACCTAGTCCACCAGATAAATAATCTTTGTCTTTGCCACCGTCGAGATAATCGTTACCTTCATCGCCGTATAAGGTATCTTTTCCGTACCCTCCAATTAAGGTATCGTCTCTAGCTCCACCCTCTAAAATATCTTTACCTTTATCTCCATCGAGATAATCATGGTTATTACCACCAATGAGACGATCATTTTTCTTAGTGCCTTGAAGATTAACTGCATCATCAATGCCATTAATGTCGATAGTAACCGTAGCGGTAGCTATACCTTCTTTACCATCGTCAATCGTGTAATTAAAGCTGTCAGTGCTTGTTTCTCCACCATTGAGGTAGGCAAATGCAGTACCAGGATCGTAGCTTAAAGTTCCGTCACTATTAAGAGTTAATGATGCACCAGAGTCTAAAGTAAGTTCAGTACCGACTTCAGCACTGACCCCATTAACTTCTGAAATAGTTAAAACATCTCCATCAAGGTCGCTGTCATTGATTAAAACATCTATAGAAAGAGAAATATCCTCATCAGTAACAAAGGTATCTTCGACAGCAACAGGAGCATTATTAACTACTGTAGGTGTTTCAATTGCTTTAATTAGCGCATCGACCACTTCAGAAGCATTAGCTGCTGCAAAGGCTTGTCCACCAGTAGCCGTTGCCAAACTTTCAAAATCGGCGCGTGTAGTAAAATCGTTGCCAATCAAAATTGTAAAGATTTCTACTGGAACTGTTATGGTAGATCCGTCAGCATCTAAGGTTTCGATGGCGAAAGTAGTCATAGCTAAACCATCGCTAACTCGACTAGTTTCAATATCTCCCGAAATTGATAGTGGAGAGAAACTTAAAGTAGATGCACTAGCAAAAGTCGAAGGACTACTAGGAACTGAGACACCGACATTTGCAGCCAGACTGAGTACCTGGGAGCGAAGGGCTGTGTCTTTAGGAGGGGCATCGCCGAAGAGAATAATTCTTCTGGCACTAGCATCACTTCGCCATTCACCAGCACCACCATTTAAAGCACGAATTAACCCTGCATTTACAGCTTCTGGAAAATCACCCCCTCCACCAGTAGAAACACTATTAATTGCATTGCGGGCTGCATTTTTACGATCTTCAATATTGGGTTGGTCGGTGAAAGAGAGATAAGTATTGGTGCTAGGATCGTTGTATCCTACCACTGCAATACGAGAATTTAAAGCATTATCGTATATTGCGTTAATAATATCGTTGGCACGAGCTTTGACCGCAGCAATATCATCGCCCATACTTCCAGTAGTATCGATAACAAAAGCAATGTCTTGTCCTGGAGAAAGATCGATTGAACGGTCTGAAAAAATCGCCCTTTCAACACTTTTAAGTGTATCTGTGTCATCTCTGCCAGTCGTGTTATCGATAATTTTTATTGAATCATCAGCTAAAAACTCAATGTCATAATCTGCAAATGCACCTCTATAGATAGCTGTATCATCTCCCTGTTCACCATCTATCTCATCGTTGCCATTTCCGCCAATTAAAGTATCGTTAGCACCTGCCCCTAACAGAGTATCGACACCAGTACCGCCTAAAATCTCGTCGGCAAAATCACCTCCTTCTATTACGTCGTTTCCATCTCCACCAACCATGAGATATTCAAAATAAATATCAAAGCTCAACTCGGCATCTAAAGGATTTAGATTGTCATTACCAGGAGTACCATAAATTACTTTAAAATCACCACGTTTAAAAGATAAAAAAGGATCGTCAGTAATATTTGAAAAGTATGGAATCCCACCAGTTACTGAAAGAGCAGCAATCCCTGCGGCATCTTTTGCCGCACGCTCTATCGGTTCTGATGTATCACTAACAATTAGTTCATTAAAGGTATCAATATCAAAATTCGCTTGATCGTAAACAGCATATTGTTTTCCAGATCCAGTAAAGTTTATTTCTACAGCACCTCGACCTAAACCGTAGGGATCGAAAGTCGGCTCTAGGAGAAGGCTGTTGACTAAGTTGGCAAGTTGATTTCCCCCATTAAAATCAAAATTATCATCAAATGCTCGTACTTCCATGTTTTCTATTGTTCTAATTCCATTACTGACTTTAAACGTCGCATTGGAAATATCAAGCCGAAAATTGGTAGTACCAAAAATATAAGAACGTTCAACATGATCGGCAAAAGCAATGCCAGTTCCATATTGAGAGATACCAATCGTTAAATCATCATTAGATAAACCAAGTAAATTAGTTATTTCTGTAGGCGTATAATCTTTATCTGGAATTACTATTGATGAGTCAAAAAACTTTTCTACGGCTCCAAACAACGATGGATATGCAAAACGTCCACCGCCGTTGGTCATATAGTCCAACATATTATAAGTAATGCTTGCTGGAGTTGCTCCTGCTGGTCTGATGTGAGCATTATAATCATCTGGAGAAGGATTGCTAGTACCAAATACTAAAAGTCTAGTAATTTCAATTGGATCGTACATTGGCTATTTTTGATGAGTTAGAATAATTATGGTTATTAATTTTTATAGATACAAATGACAAAAAAATATGTGTATTTGCAGCAGTAAAGTATGTTGAAAAAATATGAGCGCAACACATTTATAACTTATAAATAAAAACAAGTAATAAAGAAAATTCAAAGATAATTATAGTTAATTTAAAGTTTTGACAAATATATTGTCTTTTAATTGTCCGTAAAATTTTAGATGGTTGTAAAAATTTTGTTTTTATGTCTGTAGCAGAAAAAAATATTAAAAAATTTATCTTATGGTTGCTCAAAGTTGGCAGCAGCATATTAATATTACTTGTAATATTAATCTTTATTTATTCAAGTTTTTGGACCCCAGATGAAAAAAAAGCCCGTAGTCTTGTACGTTCAATATTTCATTACTATCCACCGACTTCTACCAAGTTAATTTTTTCCAAAAACTACTGGGCTTCGTTTGACGGTCACGAACCACGTTCAATGTGTTTAATATTTCAATATTCTCAAAAAGATTTCGTTGGCTTTCAAAATGTAGATTTTTTGACAAAAAACAATAAAGACATTTTTTATTCATTCTCTCCAATAGCAGATAACAAAGGATGTGCAAAATTTAATCCTAATTTAAAAACACAAAATTCAGCTTCATTTATGAAACATTTTGAATATTTTCATCGGTTGGAAGGTGGTACTATTTTTGTCGATAGAAATAATAGAATTGTTATGTTTGAGATATATCTTTTTGACTGAATAATAAATAAAAAAAACAAGAGTAGATCGACTGTGTTTTTAAGTAACGCAGATCACACCCAAAACCCCCAACCATAAACGATAACAGGTATTAAACCCCCTAATTAATACCTTGTCGATGTTTGCCAGGAAAGAAAAACCATTACCAGTAGCCGTACTCAAATCGTCTTGGGCAATGTTCAACACGTCTCTAGTGAATTCTGTTTGAGTTTTTCTCACTAATTTCAAGCTTATTCATCATGACTCTAGATGTACTTATCAAAATAATGATTGTTGACGATCATGCAGTGCTACGAGAGGGCATTCATTATCTATGTTTGACTGCTAGCGATTTTACTTTAGTAGGAGAAGCGGCTAATGGTGAAGATGCCTTAGAGCTTTGCTATAAATTACAGCCAGATTTGGTGTTACTAGATTTGATGATGCCAGGAATGAATGGCATTGCCACCACAAAAGCAATGCGCAAGCAATGTCCCGAAGTAAAAATTCTGATATTGACGAGCTTCACTACCCAGGATTTAGTCCATCAGGCGATTGAAGCAGGTAGCTAATAGCTATATTCTTAAAGATGCTTCCACAGAAGAGATAATTAACGCTATCCGCCTCACCTATCATGGATTAAGTATCATGTCTCCCGATGTAACAGAGATCCTCGCAGCAATACCGCCATCTGATGTAACTTTAACCCCTCGGCAACTTCAAGTCCTTAAACTAATGGCACAGGGACTAAATAATAACCAAATTGGCAAAACATTGAGCATCAGTACCTACACTGCTCGCTTCCATGTCAGCGAAATTTTAAGTAAATTAGGTGTCTCGAATCGAACTGAAGCTGTTTCTGTTGCCCTGAGTCGAAAACTAGTTCAGAGTCAAGATTTGTAAAAATCAGTTTTTTAAGAGTTTTAAAGAAATGTTGCTGAGCCTTATCGAAATAATGCTTCCGAAATCAGCACTATACAATCTATCCATTAAATTAAATAACTCATTAGGTGAAATTATGAAGCGACATAATATCATAAACATGGAAAAAAAAGGGCAATAAAGATAGTAAGATAAGGAAATCGCCAGCCTAGAAATCAATTTAAGTGATGATACCTTATCGGTGGTCAGTTATCTAGACTTGAGCTCTTATATCTATTTA
This sequence comes from Xenococcus sp. MO_188.B8, assembly GCA_030065615.1. Lineage (GTDB taxonomy): Bacteria > Cyanobacteriota > Cyanobacteriia > Cyanobacteriales > Xenococcaceae > Xenococcus. Next base: position 27,780 of record JASJDR010000061.1, read on the forward strand.
ATAACCTGTTAATAATGAGTAAATTACAGTTAAATCTTTCAAGTACCATTGCATCGAGGTCTGGGTTGGTACATCTGGTGATACTGCTATGGGCGTTATTTGGGGTGTCTTCTACCAATGCGCAAGGGATCGACAACGAGAAATTTGTTAGATGGAGGGATTCTGACGAGAAAGTACTCGCTCAACTCCTGCTAGATATGCCGAAAGGCGGAGAGCTTCATACTCACCTCTCTGGTACTATTCATTTTGCCGATCTAATCGCCATCGCCCAGAGACTAGACTACCAAGCAGCATTCGAAAGCAGCGGAACAGCGAAAGGTTTCGTCCGCCCGTTGGATGTCAATAACCCACCAGCACGCCTGACAGACCTCCAGGAAGAATGCCTTAAAAAGCAGCTTACCTGCTTTCCCGTAAGCAACCTTAACCAAACCCAAAAAGATGCCTTAAAGGCGGTATTAATCATCGATCGCAATGACGCATCTCGGGACGAAGGAAATGACTTTACATCATTCCACGAAGTCTTTGATGCCCTTGATGATCTGACTGACAACGCCGATGTCATACCAGAGTTGGTTAAAGAAGCGATGAAGGACGCCGCCGACCATAATATGGATTATATAGAGCTTAAAATAACACCATATGGACGACGAGATTCCAATCTGCAACCTGTTAAGATAGAGACCTTGCTTGATGCGATCGCGCTAGCTATCAAGAACCAGAACGCCGACTTCCTGGCAATGAATCGAGATCCTGTTACAGTTAAACTCATTGCTCAAATCGACCGACGCGATCCACTGCGACCAGGGGGAATCACCGACCTTGAGCCCATTGAATGTCAGAGTGATTGCCATTTACGACCTCAGCAAAACTACCTTCATTCCCGACTGCGGCAGGCTTATTATCTGGCTACTGCTTCTCGCTATAACACTCTCGTTGTTGGCTTGGACTTTACTGGTTTACCAGAGCAAGAATTGTCGACGAATCCACCACTGGGTTACCTTTTGGGCAGTCTAAGAGCAGAATTTGGACGAGCTCACATAACGATACATGCAGGGGAAAGTCGACGTCCAGAACGGTATGGTCATGTAAGACAGGCATTGGAGTTGGGTGCCGACCGAATTGGGCATGGTGTTAACATGACCGAAGATTTAACAGCTTGGGAAACAGTATGTCGGATGGGTGTTCCGATAGAGGTAAATCTGACCAGCAACCTGCTACTTGGGGTAGTTCCTCGATTAGAAGATCATCCCTTTCCCCAATTCTTTAATCGTAATAGTTGTCCCGTGACGAAAAGAGCCAATGACAGGCGAACTAACAATCCCGTGGTAATTAACACGGATGATGCTGGCATCTTTCAAACGAACATGACCAATGAGTTTTGTCTGGCAGCCACTACTTTCAAACTGAATTGGGACGAAGTGAAGCAGCTTGCCAGGAATAGCTTGCAACACAGCTTCCTTCCTGCTTCAGAACGTCGAGAGTTGTTGCAGGCTTGGGAGGCTAAGATTGCAACTTTTGAGCAGACTTGGCAGCCAAAATCATCCCCTGAGGGCTGTAGAATCCCAGAGGTCAATTAGTGCGATCTCGAAGAGATCCGCTACGCGGGGAACGTAGCGCCTCGCTTGGCGAGACCACGAAGTGCCAGCCTCTGGCTGATCGCAGATGTTGTAGTGGACTGACACGCCTTAAATCACGAAGTAAATCTATTGTATTTTCATTTCCTATAGCGACTCCTACATTAATTATCAGTTGGGAAAAACTGGCATTTATTTTTGAAATAAGACAAGACTTTTCAGTATCGAATGAATATTGATCGTGCAGAATATTATTATCTATAACATTGATAGAAATACTGAGTTCTTCACAAGGAAATTGGGTATGAATATCTTTGTTGGCGTTATATAACATTACTTTACCCTGTTTCAAAGCTTCCCATCTAACAAAATGAGATGAGTGTTTTTAGGATATTTCGTACAGATTGCTTGCCGCTTTTGTATAGTTAAATTTTTGAAAAATTTCCATAGCAAAATTGAGTCTTGATGCACTAATATCGACCGATAAAGCATGTGAAGCTTTTAATGTATTCGGAAATTAGCTTGTTTTTTGGGTTAGCCATTTGTTTCGCTCTCCTATATTATGGTTTGTTATTAAGAACGTATAAAAATATTAAATATATATTAGCACAGAGAAAGTTGAAAATTCAGTATAAATACTGTCATGATTTTTAATTTTTATACATAGTCAAAACTATAATTGTAAATTTTGTTGCATAGATTACTATCTTGTAAATAATATAACTATTAAGATCAAAGCAGCTTGTTATGGTTTTAAAGTAATTTTTATGATTATAGAAAAACCAGCTGAATCAAAACAAAACAAAACGTTTCTTATGAGCTAGCGTAGACTCCTTACAAATTCAATTTCAGTGATCTTACTGAATGTCCTTGGTGAGGGTATTTCTTTAGCCTAAAATCGAAAAAAATATTCCATACTAGAGCTAGTTTGATGTCAAAGGAGGAAATTTTGCTATGCCAGATCAAAAAGATCCTGTGCAATTGGGGAAAATGAAAACTGAAATGCCAAAAGTTCCTACTGGCCTGCAAGCTGGCGGTAATGGGATTAGCACTAATTGGAAAGATATTAAATGGACAAGAAATAAATTGGTCGGTACAACAATTGCTTTAGGTTTACCCTATTTAATTGCTGTAATTGGTACTTGGACGGTAGGAGCGAAATTCTTTACCTATGTTTTGATCGGATTAGCTATGTTAGTAGGATTTGTCTTTCTAATTATCGGTTGGATTGAAAGTGACGAATTTTAAAATTTTGGACTCACTAGGTTTAATTTTTTGATTACTTTTTTGAGAATTACTATTACAATATCTTTGTCATGCCAGATCAAGAGCCCCCAAAAAAACTGCAAGACATAAAAATCCCAGATTCGGTGGAGGATCAACAAAAGCTAGCTTTAGATCTCAAAAAACAAAGTAGCTTAATAGAGGCAGTTACTTATTTGAGCCAAGTTAAGGAATCATTATATTCTGTTACTGCGCAACAGGGCTTGATAGAAGCTCAGTCAGAAAAAGCCGCCATCAAGATTACTCCCGACATTAATGTTTTATCCCAACGCAGATTGAGGAAGCAGAAGTCGGCAATTTTAGCTCATCACAACAATTCTCATGCCCTTGATCTTATTAATAATTTTCCAGGATTTCTAGAACCTTCCCAATGGACTAGAGAAAATATATCTCTAGAAGATCAAACAGCAAAAGTATTCCTGCAGAAGACGATTGACTATATTGCAGAGAATAAATGGCAAGATGCTTTGAACATTTGTGAAGAAGTGATTGCGACCAAACCAATCGCCTCAGCTTATAACATTAAAGGCAATATCTTACAAAAAATCGGCAAAATTTCTGAAGCGATCAGCTGTTATCACCAAGCCTTAGGAATTGCACCTAAATTTGTCGAAGTTTATGTTAATTTAGGCGGTATCTATGCCCAACAACAACAATGGGAGAAATCTGTAGAGGCTTATCAAACAGCAATCCAAATTAACCCCAATTTTGCAGAAGCCTATCGTAATCTAGCAAAAGTTTGGGAGCAGCAAGGTCAAAAAGATAAAGCGATCGCTTGTACTTATCAGGCATTATCTTTAGAGCCGGACAAGGTTAGTCCACAGATTTTTCACAATATGGGGTTAGAACTGTGGCAGTCGGGACAAATAGAGGAAGCTAGTCAATGTTTTGAGCATGCTGTCAAACTCGATCCCCAATTTATAAAAGCTTATCAAAAACTAGCAGAAACTCTAGACGAGCAAGGCAAATGGCAGCAAGCGGCTCTTGCCTATCGTCAGGCGTTAGTGTTAAGTCAAGAACAGTCGCAAATTACCACCAGATCTGCAGCGGTTCCTAGTCATCATGCAACTGAAATTGATTTATTTTCTCAGGAGACCGAGTCAGATCAGATCGCCGAAGCTATTCAAAGATGGCAAGATGCGATCGCAAAATATCCTGACATTGGGGAAAATTATGCTAACTTGGGTAATCTTTATGTCCAAACCCAAGAATGGGAACAAGCGATCGCGCTCTATCAACAAGCAATTAAGATTAATCCCAATTTTGCCGAAGGATATCGCAATTTAGCTCAAGTTTTAGAAAGGCTGGAGAAATTTGCCGAAGCAAGTCGATATTGGTTTAAAGCGCTGGCTCTAGAACCAGATCAAGCCACAGCTGAAGAACATTTTCAAGTAGGTAATAGTTTACTGCAACAAGAGGATATTACTTCAGCAATAGTTTGCTATCGTCACACGATTCGCTTACAACCTGATTATGCCCCAGCCTATCATCAACTAGGAGCAGTCTTGTTGAAACAAAGACAAACGGAGCAAGCGACTGGGTGTTTTCGTCAAGCAGTGGTCAATAATCCTCAAGATGCCAAATCATATCAAGCTTTAGGCTGTATCTCAGCCGCTGAAGAAGATTGGCAAGCCGCCATCGATTGCTATCAAAAAGCTCTAACTATTGAACCGCAAAATGGACGTATTTATCATCATCTGGGAGATGTTTATCTCAAACAGGAATTATGGCAAGAAGCGGTTCAAAGTTACTCGCAAGCGCGGGAACTAGATAGTAAATTTAGTTGGACTCATCACAACTTGGGAGATGCCCTTTTCAAATTGAACCATTGGCACGAAGCGATCGCTGCTTATCGTCAGGCAATTGCCTTCAAGTCAGACTTTGCTTGGTCTTTTTACAATTTGGGTGAGGCTCTCAGTAAAATCGCGGACTGGGACGAGGCTTATTTAGCTTATCGCCAAGGACAAAAATTAGACCCCAAATTACCAGAAATCGCTGGCAAAATTACCCAGACCTTGCATTGTCGTATGAAATCAGACTTAGATGCTGCCTATAAGTTATACCTACAAGCAATTAAGCGCGATCCTCAAGACTTAGATAACTATGAAAAAGCCTTGGAAATTCGTCCCCAGGCAACGGATTTATATCTGGCTTGGGGGCAAGCTTTAATCGAGCAAAATCAAATTGATGTGGCAATTTCCTGTTACGAAAAAGTCTTAAAAGTTAGTCCCCATTTATTAGAACCCTATCTCTGCCTAGGAAAACTCCTGGTTCAACAACAAAATTGGCAATCAGCAGGAGACTTATATCAACAAGCGGTGGCGCAACATCCCAGTAATATCGATTTTTGGTACCATTTGGGGGAAACCCAATATCGTCAACAGCAATGGCAACAAGCGATCGCTAGTTATCAAAAAGTAATTGCCCAAAAACCCAATTTTTGGCAAGCTTATCATTATCAAGGAGATGCCCTGCTGAATCTGGAACAATGGTCATCTGCTGTGGATTGTTATCAGCAATCTTTAGAGCTTAATCCAGATTTTGTTTGGTCATATCATAATTTAGGAGTTGCTCTGACTAAGTTAGGACAATGGTCAGAGGCGATCGCTTGTTACGATAAGCTCAGTGAACTGGCTCCCGAATTTTGGCAAGAGAATCAAGGGGATGTGGCAACTCAAAGTCAATTAGGAGATATCCTCTTTCAACAAGAAAAATGGTTAGAAGCGATCGCAGTTTATCAGCGAGTGAGCCAAATCAAGCCCGATGATTTTTGGCCTCATCATAAGCTCGGCAAAGCCTATTACAATCTAGGACAATGGGAGCAGGCAATTCTGTCTTTACAAACCGCTGCCCAACTTAATTCTAAATGTGCTTGGTCTCAGTATTATCTTGGGGAAATATATGCTCGTCAAGATTCATGGGATTTAGCTGTATCTGCCTATCGCGAAAGTCTTGCCATTTCTGCGGACATAGTTGATGTCAAGAACAAGCTCAGTCACGCCTTACACCAGCGAGCCAAAGATGAAGGGTCATAATGCGATCGCTTATTATTGGAGTTAGTGCCAGCTATTGCTCAAGAGCCCCGTCAGGGGCAGGGCTGTTTCATTATCAACTAAGATAGCAGGGGAGCTTCGGAGCAGGTAGCAGAGGAGAATTTTTCAATCTATACACTCTATTTTGACGAAATTTATCGGTATATCTTGTTGGAAATGCCACGAAGTTTTAATAGTTCCAGTTAATTTCACGATGACAATCATCAAGTGTATAAACGATAAATTCAGTTATTTTTAGACAAATTGGTTTCTATATTGCTCTCATTCCTATTATTCTCTCTCTAATAAGCTCTGACAATGTTTATCTTTAACTTAAAACAGCCCTGCCCTAATGGGGAAGTCAAGAGTCAAAAGCCAAACTCGCGCGACGCGAAGCTAGTCCTTTAGGGCGTTCCTTAGCGGAGACCCTTCGAATTATATAGTAATCATTTTAGGGATGAATTATTGATAAGTCGGATTTTATCGGTATTAAAAAAACTAAGTTTGTCAGGTTAAAAACTAGATACAAATACTGTTTTGATATTTAGCTTTTGTATATAACATAAATTACATTTACAAATACAATCAATAAATTATTATGTAGCAATGTATATAGATTTAGGTGTATAAGCTACTTGTAGTAATGTTAGAGTAAGTTTTATTTTAATAGAAAAAAACAACAAGTACTAGGTTGTTTAGTTACTCCAAGATGGCAAAATAATACAGCAGGGTAATTTTGAGAAATTGGCTGTTGTTTAGGGGTTATTTGCTGATCTGATGGCACTAAAGTTGACCTAAAGGTACTGCATTAAGGAACTTGCCTCAATTCAACCTCCCAATCCCATAAATGACTGACAACTAAGCAACATATTTCATGAATGTCTGATAAAAAAAGTAAAATATTTCGTCAACAAGCATTAGATCGTCTGTCTTCCCCAGAACAATTGGATAGGCTAATGCAATTTCTGAGCCCAAAGGATTGGCTCCCATTGGGGGGATTGGCTTTTTTAGGCTTAATAGCTTTACTCTGGAGCATCTTTGGCAGTATCCCGGTCTCAGTCACTGCTAAGGGTGTGCTGATTAATCCCCGTAGATTGCTAGAGTTACATTCCTCCATCTCAGGACAGCTTCAATCTTTAAATATTCGGGATGGGCAATGCGTTAAAAAGGATGAAATCTTAGCTATAATCGACCCTTCAGCTACAAAACAAGAGTTACAACAACAAAAGGACAAATTATTTCAATTAGAACTACAAATACGAAATGCTACTTTGGTGCGAGAGCAGGCAACTCAGTTGCAACTAGAAGCGATTACCGTTGAACGTACTAGTTTACAGGAACGGTTGCGGAATACCCAAGAATTGACACCACTTATTAAAGATAAAGAGTTAAATAATATTTTCCAACAGCGTATTAGCCTTCAGCAACAACTCAAAGATGCTGAGGAATTAACACCTTTAATGAAACGGCGACTTGTTAAACAAAGAAATTTACAAAAACAAGGGGGGATTTCTCAAGAACAGGTTTTACAAGCTGAGCAGGAATATCGACAAAGCCGCCAAAATATCTCGGAGATTCAAGCCCAGCTCAAGCAATTAGAGGTTCAAGAAACAGAACTCCAACAGAAATATCTGGAAAACCTTAATAGTATTACTCAACTTCAAGCCGAATTAGAAAAATTAGCTCTAAGTTCTAAACAGTTAGAGAAAGATAACTTAGAAGCTAGTAATTCAGAGCAAAATCAAGTTCAAGAAGTCACACAAGCAATTGCCAGATTGGAAAAAGAAGTTGCAGATAGCAGCATTATTAAAAGTCCCCATGCCGGATGCATAGTAGGAATAACCGTAACTGTAGGGCAATATGTCAACCCGGGAGTGAGTTTAGGAACTCTTGAAACAGCAGAATCAAGCAGTGATTTCATAAGTGTTAACTATTTCGCTGTAGCGGATGGCAAGAAAATTCAACCGGGAATGAAGGTTTTAGTGACACCGGATACTGTAAAACGCAGTAGATATGGCGGAATTGTGGGGCAAATTACAGAAGTCTCTCCTTTTGCCGTAACCTCCGAAACTGCCACTTCGGTAGTAGGGAACCCAGAAGTAGTGCAACAAATAATCGGTCAGCAAGGAGGCAAAGTTGAGGTACTCGCTCAATTAATAAGGGATTCAAAAACCTTTAGCGGTTATAGATGGTCATCTTCGAATGGCCCAGAGTTAGAAATTTCTCCAGGAACCACGGCCACGGTAAGAGTCATCGTAGAAGAGCGTTCACCCATTACTTTTGTTCTGCCTATTTTGAGGGAATGGAGTGGTATAAATTCTTAATGAGATCTTGTCTAGTTGATGAGATATCCTAGTGAACGTGGACGTAAATAAAACCCCATTAAAAAAAGCTCAAAAGCTTAATAGTAAACACTCTTAACTCTTGACTCTTGACTCTTGACTTCCCCTCCTGCTCCCCTCCTCGGAGGGGCTGGGGGTGGGTTGGGTTAGGGGTGGGTGACTTGTAACTTCCGCAAAGCGGCACTAGTAGAGCATCAACTTTGTTTTGAGGAATAAATTATGGTAAACAACTGCCCCCTCTCTTGGTGCGCGACGCGAAGCTAGTCCTTTAGGGCGTTCCTTAGCTTTAGGTCGGCGTGCTTTAGGTGAGGAAACCTTATCCGAAGGTGTATCCTTTAGGGCACCAAGTTCCGACCTCTTACAAAGCCCAGAACACGGAGCTGGGCTTGTCCCCAGAACACGGAGCTGGGTAAACAGATCGGTGCTCTGGATAAACGGAGGAGACCTCCGCGGGGTCGCACCGCTGCTCCCGAAGCTCCCGAAGCTTCCCCTGCTTACCTCTATCTATCATTTCAAAATTGACTGACTACTAGCATCCAGGAACTAATTACATTTTCGTTCTTCTGTTTGGATTTTATTCTCAATTCTTGTGGGTAATCCTAAACTAGAATTACTATATAGTCTAGAAAATTCCTGAGTAAAATGTGGAGCAACAGTAGAATTTTCAATAATTAAAACAGTTTCGTCATTTTTTACATTGGCAGCATTAGACCAATTTTGTGAACCTGTAATAATGGTATCGTCGTCTACAATAGCGAATTTATGATGTAATTTATCGCCTCTAGTTAAATCAGTAATGCCCACATCATTTAGATAATTATTCCAAGGATTATTATCTTTTTCATATTGACATTTATTACTTAAAGCAACCCCCAACATATCCAAACCTTCACTGTAATAACGAAAGGCAAAACTACGATCTATTAAAGCCCGAATCTTGACTCCTGCTTGATGCTTTTGCTCTAAAATATCAGCTAGCTTCTGTTCGCTAAAAACAAACAAAGCTAGATCAATAGAAGAATTAGCACTCTCAAGAGTTTGACCAATTAAACCATTTGTACTATTTGACCAATCCTGACTTTTAGGACTAGGAGAAAACTGGACAGTAAGCCTTGTGTTATCCCAAGTAATAGTTTCTGGCGATCGCAACGGTTTATTAATACCAAATTTACTATCCTTACTTCCTCCTTCCCCATCGCCCCACATATAATTAAACTCTTCAATAAATAAACTAGCGACTTGACTATTAGTAATCTTGAGCAAATTATTCACATTGCCTCTAGTTTCAGAATTACTATAATCCCCATGAATACCACTTAAAGTAAAATTAGCTGAGCCCGTAATTATAATTTGTCCATCAATTACCATAAATTTATGATGCATCAAACCACTACCTTTAGAGCCATCTTCCGTATCATCAATTAGGGGAATTCCCGCATTTCTTAAAATGATTAAAGCATCCCGTGAACTTAATTCTTGACGACTTAGAGCCCCATCTTCATTAACATCTATCAATTGCAAATATTGTTCGTAGCGATCGCGTTTTCTACTAGTTAAATCAGTAATTTCTTTATTAGTAAAATCACTGAATGAACGACTATATTGATTTTCAAGAATTACTCTAACTTTAATTCCTGACCGATAACTTTTTACCAAAGCCAGAGCAATTTCTGGTAATTGTAACGCTTGAACTGCCAAATCGATACTAGAATCAGCATTATTAATTGCTTCTACAATAACCGCCTCTAAATTGTCTCCAGAACGTTCAATTTTTCGATAGGGATCTTTATAAGTAATTCCACTAACATCTCGATGATTGAAATAAACTTCAAGACTGGGATCTTGAGGTAATAATTCTTGAACAATAGAATCTGACTTACAAGCATTAAAGAGTAAAGATAAAGGTAAAATAACCAAAATCAGGTAAGTCGAATAATTTTTCACTTTTTTTATTTCCTGTTGACTCTGTGATCGATATTTTTATAAATCATGATTTATAATTCATGATTTATAATTCAGACAATCTTTGGATTGAAAATGATAAGATACCCAAAACCCTAAGTACTATTTAATCTTCAATAGAAAGAGCTAAATCATGTTTATTCCCAGTATTATGCGTACTAAAGTAACTTCCTTATTGTCATTATCATTAGCTTGGGGTGTGATCTCAACTCTTCCCGTACTAGCTCAAGAATCTACCCCTACGAACTCTCCTGCGATAGAAAGATCTACCCCTGCTACAACAGATTCTTCTGCGCCAACGGACAGTGAAGTGCCAACCCAATACGAATCTGATAGTCTTTTGAGTTTGCAAGGGGGTCAAAAATTAATGTCAGAAGCAAGTGCTGCGATTGATAATCAACAGTATGATGTTGCAGTTGAAAAGCTACAAGCAGCCCGTCAAGTATTTAATCAACTATCAAATTTTTACCTCCAACTATCAGAAAGTTTTTCTGGGATCGAAAACCGTATTGCCCAGCAGCAAAGAAATAAAGCCTTAGAAACAGGTCAAATGCGAGATGAAGCTACCTATCAACTAGCCTTAGTCCATCGGGCACAGGAAAAACCTGAATTATCTGTACCGCTATTAATTCAAGTCATTCGTTCCCAAAATCCTACCAGTGATTTGGGGACAAAATCTTATCAACAACTCTTTGAAATTGGCTTTGTTAAAGATCCTTACTCCTCATCTAATCCTAATTCGAGATCCAATTCTAATTCCAATCAATCAGAATCAGGTCAATCTAATTCCAATCAATAAGTGAAGACAGTGACTAGTACCGCTGCGCGGAATTCAAAATTCAAACTCGCGCGTTCCTTAGCTGCTTACGAAGCAGCAGGGTCGCTCGTCAAAGTTCAAAAGTCTTTTACCACAAAGGTTTCAAGCTTTTTGAATGGGTGTTGTATTTACGCCCACGTCCACTAGTAGAGCGTCAACTTTGTTTTGAGGAATAAATTTTTTCCCATGCTCCGAAGCTCCCCGCTCCCCTGCATACTTCTATTCCTCATTTCTATCTTGACAGACTACTAGTGATTACTGTTAGGTGATCGGCGATCACCTCAAACCTCGTTCCCTATAGAATAATACGTAAGTGTAATCAACCAATTTTGGAGTCTTTATGATTAGCCCTCAACAGGTAGAAACCATGATTCAAACGAAATTTCCCGATGCCAAAGTACAAGTGGCAGGTGATGGGGAACATTTTGAAGCGATCATAATATCCGATGAATTTACTGGGAAAACCAAAGTTAAGCAACATCAAATGGTCTATGCTGCTGTTCAAGAAGCAATGGCATCAGAAGCGATTCATGCTTTATCGTTGAAAACCTACACTCCCCAAACTTATCAGTCAACTGTTAACAGTTAAAAGTTAACAATTATCCGTAAACAGTAAACAGGAACAAAAATTATTCACCATGACACCAGAAGTAAAAGCAAAAATTGACCAATTGGTAAAAAATAATAAAGTCTTAGTCTTTATGAAAGGGTCGAAATTGATGCCCCAATGTGGTTTCTCCAATAATGTAGTGCAAATTCTCAATACATTGGGAGTCCCTTACGAAACAGTAGATGTCTTAGCAGACTATGAGATTCGTCAAGGAGTCAAAGAATATTCTAATTGGCCAACTATTCCCCAAATCTATGTTAATGGAGAATTTCTTGGCGGCTCTGATATCGCGATCGAAATGTATCAAAGTGGCGAATTACAACAAATGATTGAAGTTGCTTTAGCTTCTTAATCATCATAGGGTGGGCATTGCCCACCCTAATTTCTTCTAATTCATAACTACAGCAGAAACCATCCCGCAACTTTGATTAGCAGGAACCGCTTCCATCATCTTTTTGGGGGTCTGAAGGTTAAGGTTATTCATCAATTTGATAAAGTTATCGCGACTCCGTCCTGCAAATCGAGGATTCCACTTTTTCTCTTCACCAATGGTCGATACGGTGTAACCACGGTAATCATGGGCTGGATAAACTAAAGTTTCGTCTGGTAAAGTAAAAAGTTTTTTCGTTACCGAATCATAAAGCGCCCCAGGATCGCCACTCTGAAAATCCGTTCGTCCGCATCCACGAATAAACAGGGCATCACCAGTTAAAATGCGATCTCGCAAGCGAGGCACTGCGTGATCGCCATTGACTAAATAAGCCATATGACTATCAGTATGTCCAAGGGTTTCGTAAGCCTTAATCTCAATCTGGCCTAAAGTGATAATTTCGCTGTCGCGAATAAAACGGTCTGCACAGTTAGCTTGAGCATTGACAGGTAAAATTCCGAGACAGCCAGTTAACTGTCGTAATTTACCCGTTCCCGTAATATGATCGGCATGAATATGGGTCTCTAAACAGAATTTGAGAGCTAGGTTTAGTTCCCTAACTAGCTTAAAATCTCGTTCTACTTGTTCTAATACAGGGTCAACCAAAGCAGCTTCTCTGGTTTCAGAATCAGCTACTAGATAGGTATAGGTACTAGATTCTTTATCGAATAGTTGTCTAAAAAGCATAACTCTCACCTGTTAAAACTTCACCTAAAATATAGCGAATAAATATTAGTTAATGAGTAATAATTACTAGTAACGCTGCACGGAAGTCACCGTTACACCGCTTGCATCTTTTGCCGCCCTAACCCTAAAGGGTACCCCTTCGGATAAGGATACCGCTCCGCACGCCCCGAAGATAGCGCTAAAGCATACCGCTCCGCATATCCTTTAGGATACGCGGGGTCTGCCCGCTGCGGTGACCGGTGTTCCCCGATCAAAATTATTAACCTCCTTAAGCTCTAAGGTGAATGTTATAAATAATTGAATATGGTGTAGTTACTTAAGATATGCATTAAGTTTCATATTGCTTAAAATCCCCTTATGGCGATCGCTATTCTGACTCTTCAATACCCTGGAGTTGAGAAATTCCTTCACTTTTAATTATTTCAGCGAAACTTTCAGCCATCGTTTCGAGCAGGTCATATTGACTAAAGCTTTCATTGCCCGCAAAATGCTGAGATGCTTCGATGTTTCTTAGGGTTAACGCCATTTGTAACCCACTCCAGCCCAGCTCATTGTCTCGATAAAAATCCAAGGGAATTTCTTCAATTTCGGGAGTCTTTTCTTTGAATTGAGTTTCTAGATACTCAAACCGAGCCTGCTTAATCTCTTCTTGAGTTTTCTGGGATTCTGAAATTTCTTGCACCTCTTCGATTAACTTAAGCGGTTCGGGGATATTAACTTCATCCTCGTCAAAGAAATGGTCATAAGGAGGTTCTAATAATTGCTCGAAGTTAGGCTCTTCCGCAGCAAAGAATCTATTGACCACCCTTAGTTTAGTAGCATGAGCCACTCTAGGGTTGATGCGCTTTTCAAAAAATTCGATAGCTTTAAGAGCTCTGTCAAAGGAGCGAACTTCTAACAATAATTCCTGGTCTCCCCTCCAGTAGAAATCGCCCATAACAATTGGCTTGACTTCTTTAGAAATTTTGGAATAGGGCACTTCAAATCTTAGTTTTTTGGCTTCATGTTCATAAAGCCAACGCCAACGCTTGAGGGCTTGTTCAAAATAGACGCAGCGTAGTTTTTTAAAGACCCCTAACACCGTCTTGGGCTTGACAACTTGATAGTAAATCCTGACGGGTTGATTTGGCTCTCCCGTATGGGTGGTGATCAAGGTCTTTTCTTCTTTCATCGCTTGATTTGATTTAATAAATTACGCGCTTGGCTGAAACTAATTCACCGCAATTGTCTCAAAGATCATCATACTCCAAAACCCTAAAAGTGCGATCGCAATTTTGACTACAGGCGATCGCCATAATCATGCCAGATTAGATTAGTCTTGGCAACCAGAATAATTGTCTATCCTTTACTATTGAGCCGATACAAGATAATAGATAAGTAAGCATTTCTCAAATATATTAAAAAGCTGTACCAGAAATAGAATGGAAAAAGCTATCAGACTATTTAAATAGCCTAATAATCTTATTTCTATGACACTGCATCGAGCCATGAAAAATCTTGCAGTCATTATAAGGTAGAAACCAAGGTATCTCACAAAAAAATTTTGCTTGGTGGTTCTTTCCCTACTCAAAGGAAAATTAATCTGACCCCTTAGTTTTGGAATAATCAGTGAAAAATAAAGCTGAGTAGTAGAAGTTCCCGCAAAAATGAAAATTATAGTAGCTAATATGAACTTCCAAGCATTAGAAATCGAATCCAACCTGACAATATCAATAAAAGTAACAGACAGTGCCGTTAGGGTCATTGAAACAATAATCGCACTTGGTTCAGTATTAGGAGATCTATTCACGAATCTTTGAAGAATGATTTATGCAACTTAAGATAATACTATTAACTGCATGAGGGAACATTGCCAAGTCGCTCTTTTTTCTTAATATTACCGAATAGCGATTGCTCTAAGGGAAAACGATATCGCTACACCTTCATCCCCAAAACTTCCCAAATCCGACTCACAGAAACATTCTTCTGACTAGACTACTGGCAAAAATTAAGAATGAAGAGAAAAAAAGGTCACACCTTGGTAGATTGAGAGAATAAATTTCAACTCTTGTCCATCGGTGCAACCTCGTGCTTAAGTCCATTATCTAACCTTCATCCGAATTGCTCAACTTTCTAGGAAACTTAAAAGTCAATCTAATAACTAATTCGTTCTTGTCGAAAACCAGAGTACCCACCTGTGGTAAACCAATATTCCCAAGTTCCCCCTTCAGCAGTTAACCAATTGTTGAGGTCAAATGAGCCACTTCCTGACGGGGTACCTTGAATTCGATAAACTTTCACCGCCCGTCCATGATTATCCCAAATTAAAGGTAATCCTGGTTCTATTTGTTCTGGTGCTGCACCATTAGTTTGCAAAAAGTAGGCATCTTGTCCCTGCTCTGTACCGTTGCCAAAAACCTGAGCGATGCCATTTTCATCAATAGCGACAAATGCCCCTTCTTCTAAACCAATACCATATGGCTGATGTTCATCCAGCATAATTCGAGCCATTAAGCCGAAAAGTCTCCCATATCTTGTATCAGGATGTCTGTCATTACGCCTATCTAAGTGGGTGTCAGTAATGACATGTTTTAGAAAGGGAACTTGGAGAAAATTGCTACGATAAATATCCTGAGTATTTTCATGAAAAGGATTATTTAAAATTTCTGAACTCAGCAATCCTTGTCTAGCAGGAGCATAATA
>JASJDR010000273.1 GCA_030065615.1 Xenococcus sp. MO_188.B8
CCTTCTCTTATAACAATATATGTAGTTTAAAAGATTGCTTGTTGCCAATAACTTAAGTAGTAGGATACTTCACCACTAAATAATAATTCTCTTTAAGAATCGCTAACAAATATAGCCGTAATAGTCACTCATAGAAGATAATGCGGTCTGAAGCGAAATGTAGAAAAGCGACCGCCTCTCATTGAGAAGAAACGACCGCTTTTCCACTTACAAATACTAAAATGCGCCTGATGAAGCTACAAACTTCCCAGAACGCGAGGTAAATGTAAATCGTGATCCAGCAGATAATTACTTGAAAATTGGAACCTTTCTTTAATTACTGCACTTAATACGAGATTGTCATTCTCGATCCAGACTCATATTAACTGGAAATTAATAGGGTTGTTTAAAGATCGAATCCTGACTTTTTTATCTTAACAGTGAAAGATTATCGTAATCGATAATCTGCTACTGCTGATTTAATTATAGGTCAGGATAGCACGAATCTCCACACATTACGCTTATTTCGCTTCAAATCGTAAAATTTAGTAATGAAGTAGAATCGTGACCTTATCCCCTAATAGCTCTCAAGTTCCCCAGTCTCTCTATCCCCAGATTGCGACCCATCATCTAATCGAATGGCTCGAAAGTTCAGTAGATGAGCAGTTAATAGCCCTTAACTTACTTTCTCTTAAAGATTTTGAACCTCAAGACCATCTCTTCTACGGACTGCCTAATTCCGAACGTCGTAATGATGGTCGAGTCAAACCTACATGGTTATATCGTTATGCTCACACTGAATCAGGAGGTTGGTGGGTTTCTGGATTAGATCCCCATAATAATTGGGAACGGATGGACTGGGGACGCTTTAAGCCCGATGTTCCACGTATTGACGAGAACAAGGGAAAATCTATTAGATATGAGTCCCCACCCAAAGTATCAAGTCACCTCACTTATTTTGATGTTCCTCCCCATATCTGGGATAAAGTAGCCAAACGCTACCGTATCAAGCGTTACTACTCCCCCTTGGCGCTAAGGTTAGTTGATAAGCCCATACAGAGCAGTTCTGGAGTTTACACCCTCACCTCGACAGGAGAACAACAATCTCTCTCAGACTGCTTGAGAGAGGGCATCAAACCGGCTTTTCTCCCCCAGAATCTTTCTCCTCAATCTCAGCCAACATCTCACCCAGAATATCCCTCACCCTACTGTTTCTGGGAATGGGTTAAAAAGCATCCTGAAATCCCCATTATCCTCACCGAAGGAGAGAAAAAAGCAGCCTGTTTACTCTCTCTAGGCTTTGTCGCGATTGCCCTTCCTGGAATCTGGATGGGTAGAGTAGGAACTAAAGAGCAGGAACAATTACATCCCGATTTGCTGCCAATGGTTCAACCAGGGCGTAAATTTATCATCCTCTTTGACAATGATAAAAAACCCAGCACTCGCAAAGCGGTTCATCATGCCACTATTCGCCAGGGTCAAGCAATTGAAGCTGCTGGGGCTGAATGTAAGGTAGCAACTCTGACTGGCAATGAAAAGGGTGTTGATGATTTTGTAACCGCTCATGGCAAACGTGCCAAAGCCCTTATCAAACAAATTATAGAAGTTGCTTTAAGCTTCAAAGATTACCAACGACAATCTCGTGCTAGAAGCTGGGGACTCAGCAGTAAATATCCTCCCAATATTATTCTCAATACTCGCTATTTAAGTGATGCTGTGCTCTTACCCACCTCTGGACTGGTAGTTCTTTGTAGTGGCATGGGAACGGGAAAAACCGAACTGTTAGCACGCTTTCGCGGACTCTATCCCCAGGAGCGATTCCTCAATCTCGGGCATCGGGTCAATCTGATGAAGAATCTCTCAGAGCGGTTACAAACCGAAATGTATTCTGAACTATCTCAGGGACAATTAGCCAAGGCAAAGACTCTTTCAATTACAGTAGATAGCTTATATAAACTAGAAACCGAGCTTAATGAGTATGGTTGTGTCTTTATTGATGAAGCCTGTCAGAATTTAGCTCACCTCCTTCACAGTAATACCTGTAAAGAACATCGAGCCGAGATTTTAGAGGTGCTCGAATATATTATCCGCCGGGCTAAATTAGTTGTCCTCGCTGATGCGCACATGAATGATGTAACCGTTAATTTCTTCCGCGCGATGCGCCCCGAAGATGAAGTACCTTTCATCATTAAAAATGAATACAAACAAGCAGGAAGAGAAGTTTATTTCTACGAAAATCAGGATAGCAGTGCCTTGGTTGCTAAAATATCCTCTGCCTTGATGTTGGGACTTAAAATCATGGTAGTTTCTGATTCTAAGAAGTTCATCAAAAAACTGGAAACAGCGATGACAGTGACAGTTGATGAAGATAAATCCCTTTTTGGTAACGAAGAACAATTAAAGAGCCCAGGAAATAATCAACTCCGTATTTGGTCGATTCATGCAGAAAATAGTGGCAGTGAGGAAAATAAAGCCTTTATTAAAGATATTTCCCAAGAGGTGAAAAACCTAGATGCTCTACTAGCTTCCCCTAGTTTAGGCACGGGAGTTGATATTTGTGATTATCACTTTGATGCGGTATTTGGCGCTTTTCATGCCGTGTCTCAATCGGCTACTGAATGCGCTCAATCCCTCCACCGCTATCGTCATCAAGTTCCTCTCCATATTTGGGTAGCTCCCCGTCCTCCTTTTGGTTACTCCGAAACCTTTGACTGGAAGATTAAGGAGCGGATGTTAGAACTCAATCAGATGACAGCTTTCTTGATTCGCATTGACCGGGAGAATGGCAAACGTGGTGCCGAAAAAGATTGGGCCTTAGATGCCTATTGTGAGATTGAAGCCCAACGCAATGACTCGATTAACAATCTCCGGGACGATCTTAAAACTTTACTAGAGGAGATGAAGTATAACATTACTACTGTGGAGTCAGAAGCAGATGCGATGGTAGCAACCAAATTAAAAGCAGCTGGTCAGTATTTAGATGCTGCCCATAGATTAGCAGTAGTTCAAGCAAGTAATATCAGCCCCCAGGAATATCAGGCTCGGCAAGCTAAGGAGTATCTTCAACCAGATGAAATAGTCGAATGCGAGAAGTACCGTCTTCAAAGAGATTACGGAATGCCCGTTACCGAAGAACTAGTCAAACGGGATCAAGGGGGACAACTCATCAGTCAATTGATTGCTTTAGAATCACTACTGGCCCCCTCTGAGGGAGAAATCGTTGACCCTGAGACGGGTAGAAAATATCCAGCACCACCCAAGATAGTTGCCGAGAAAGACCTACGAGAACGGGATAATCTGCCGCTATGTATGGATTGGCACAATTACTCTAGTAAATGGTTAGCTCGTCATGCTCTGGGTTTACCCAAGATCCTTGACCGTTTAATGGCAGGAGAGGAAATCTGTGCTACTGACCCCGATATCGTAAGGATGACCGAGATAGCGAGAGCATCCAGCGTCCATGTAAAAGCAATTCTCAACCTCACCATCCCCAAAGATTGTCAACCACTGTGGTTAATGGGAGTGTTGCTCAATCAAGTGGGACTGAGAACAGCTTCTCGAAAAAAAGGAGGTCGCGGTCAACAGGTTACTTATCGGAGTTTGGCCATTGAAGATTTAGCTTTTGCTGTAGAAGTATTGCAGTATCGAGAGCGACAGCGCCGAGAGAAAGCGGGACGAGAACAGGAATTTCAAGAAAATGCTCAAAAGCATCAAGCTAAGATGCAGTCTCTATATGGAATAGAGCCGCCACAGCCGACCGTATCTACGCCCCCCGATAAAAGGGATATTAATACATTAGAGGGTGGGGTGAATACAGAAAATAAGGAACCGAAAATAGTTAATGCTCCTTCGGAGAATAGATTAGAGAAGCTCCAACCAGCTCTTCTCCTCCTAGAAGGAACAATTGAAAATGGTCTGACAGTAATAAAAGAGATCGTGAGGAGTTCGCTCTCCCAAAATAAAATCTCAAATCAAGTTCTTCACTGGTTATCAAAACCAATCAATTTCATGCCGATGGATTTATCAAAAGGATAAACATCAAATAAAATACCTGGATTTTTTGGTTAAAAATTTCTGTTAGCCAAATACGGGACATTAAAGGTCACGAATGGTTTTTTTCTAGTTGCGGGCAGCTTTTTTTAGTGCTTTATTAGGAGCAGGAGGGTTAAAAAGAGCCTCCGCAATATTCTGTTGGTCTCGTGGTGAAAGGTCAAGCACAGGAGGAGATTGTTGCTTATCCCCAGAAAGATGAGGATTGGTATGGGACTCTGTATTTTGCTGTATCATACACCGATTAGATCAAAGTCTTAATTAAGATAGAATAAAAGCCTGATTATTTCTATAAAATAAGGCAATCGGAACTAGAGATTGGGAATTAGAAAGACAGTAACATCCTACAATGATAGTGGCACCGCAGAATTTCCGACTCTAACTTCTCAATGGAATAGGTTAACCATGAAACTCTCAGACTATAACCAAATGCCTACCGTAGCAGCTTTGATGAAATCATTTCCCTATTTTGCTCAGCCTGACGACACTGTTGCTCAGATCGTCAATCTCCGCTAGTTGAAGTTCGATGTTCTTCATTACCTTCTAGATTAGGGATTACTAATAGTGAATTTTAAGGTTCATTAGCAAAGTAAGCACAAGTCCCGATAGTAGAAGCCAGAATCCAACCCAAAACTAATATGCTAACTCTGGAAGTCGTGCTAATATCCCATTATTAGTAGGGTTATCAGCCTGAACAGATGATGATTTATTTGTCGTCATGGGGAACCTTTCTAGTAGCCAGTGACTGCGATGTGAAGCTCAGCGGTCAGGTGCGGGTAGCGGAGAATGACACCGACCTAGAGAAGCTAGAGATATCTAGGTCAATACTGGCTCAGCAAATAGCGAATTAAATCTGTACTCGTGACTAGACCCTGTAAATTGCCCTCCTTGTCAACAATGGGTAAGGAGTGAAAATGACCTTCGGCAAGGATCTCAGCCGCTTCTCGAATCGGGTCCGTGGGCTTGACAGTCACCATGTTCTTCGACATCACTTCCTCTACTGAAAACTGCTTATCGAGCATGGTATCATTAGCCTGCTCATCGGAGCCAAAGCTGGTTAAACTGAGGGTAGCTAGATCGACAGCACTCAGAATCCCCATTAACTTCTGACCTTGAAGTACCGGGACATGGTGAATTTGATTCACCTGCATCAGTTTTCGCGCCTCGCTGAGTTTCTGGCCAAGCTGGATGGTAATCAGACCAGTACTGGCAATCTGGGAAACCGACTCTTTCTTTTTCATAAAACTCCTTATTAGGTGAGCATCTCACAAGTTCTGTTCGTTAGAGCTGGATTTTCAGAACTTTTAGTTGAATATTGTAGCGGGCACTCAAGAAATTGCCCTGAGAAATTCAGGACAAAAACAGGATTACTTGAGAAATGATTCCTAACTGATTTTTATCTCTGCCACTATTATACAAGCGTATACAAGTGATTTCTTCAGGAGATTGCTCTTGATTGCTACGGTAAAACCTCAATAATTTTCATTTTGTTTGTTTTCATCATAAGGTTCCCCTTCAAACGGCTGTACTCCAATTTCTGGATAATCATCATCACTGGGTTTAAAAAGTTGGGACACTCCATTTGCCAGATATTGAACGATATTTTGTAGCCATTGAAAAATCTTCATCTGTGGAACCTCTTTGATTAATGATTTAGGACTGGTAACTTTTGGTCTGGTTTAAGGCACAAACAGCCTTCTAGATTAAGCAAAAATCTTGAAGAACTTGTGAGGAGAATTGAAAAATCAATTTCTTAATAATGGTTCGCGTTGAGCACCCAAACTACTGTCAGCACGAGTACAACAATGAAGCTTAAAGCAAACAGCCAGCCCCAAGACAGTAATTGTTATCGAACCCGACGAGACAGATCCTCTGAGTCGAGAACAACAAGAATTAGCAGCAATTCAACCTCACAACTCCGAACAAATATTTAGGCAAATACTATTAGAAAAGGGATATCAAGTCAGCTAAGTCTCATAGAAAACAGTTCTCAACTAGAGGCGATTTCCCATCGTCCTAAACTTATGTAACATTTGAGCCGGTCTCATAAGTTCCTCACAATTTTGGCCTAGATCTTGAGGTAGAGCTAGTTCAGTAAAAGTCTGGACTTGTATAACTGTTAAGGAGAAAATGATGAAAAACCAACAGGACTCGTCGCCAAATAGCAGTAGTTCTACTCCCAATCTCGGCCATTATGACCCCCATATCATGCCTCCAGAAGTTAGAGCCAGAGCAGCTAGAGAGGGCGAACATTTCGGTCATGTGGATCACGATCTTCCTGGCGATACCGAACATCTTCACAATCGAGATGGCTATACCGTTGACGAAGAAGGATTGATTAATAACTATGCTGTAGAGCCAGAAATGTACATCAAGGAACCCGGAGACTTAAAAGAACCACAAAAACAACTCAGAATGCAACGTCTTCACGAACTGCAAGAGTTATCGGAAGATGAAGAAGGTAAATTGACCATAGAACATGACTGGCGGCATAAAGGACCGGGAATGATTTAGTTCTAGTTATCTTATCGATCGTAAATGGTGAGTTCTTGGGGTTGACACTGTTTGATTTCAACAGTAATTATCCGAGCTCTCTCTTGCCTCAAATCTTCCAGATAACCATCTTGTGAAGCTCTGGCTTCTTCCGCCGTCTCAAAGGGTCCGAAATAGTAAGTACATCCAGGATTGTCTGTCTGAATTTCCACCCACCAATGTCGGGCTTCTAGGTCGGCAGGTAAAGTGAAGTAAAAGCTGCTGCCCCCTCCTAAGCTAGTCTTCGCCCAAAGTTGCCCGCCATGCAGTTGGATAATCTGCTGAGAGAGAGCCAAACCTAAACAACTTATAGAAATTATTTTGATAGGGTGAAAAATTAACATGGTAGAACAGGAGAAGATGCCAAATTGACATGATAGAAAATAGGGTTGATTTTCTCAGAAAAGTTAGGAATTGAAACTTAGAAATTAAATTTACTTAGTTAACTCAATTATAACCCTATTGAATTTATTTTGTAGTACAAAGCGGCCCTCAAAATTAAGTAAAGTTCTGTATCATTTACGTGAGATCTCAACTAGAAAATGATAAATTGATAATTGAAGCTGAATAAGTTTCCCTGACAGAATCACAAGTTTATTTATATTTAATTAAGGAGGTAAATACCTGAATTATTTAAAATCTGTCTCGTCGTATAAAAACATTAACACTCAACTAAAAAGCTGATATTTTCTCAACTATAAAAGAGGGAGTTACGTTACTGAATAATATTAAGCAGTGAAACTCCAGATTAAATTAGTCAAAAGAGAAAATCTCTCGGTGAGTCTAGCTTGAGTGTTGTTGTTTTAACCGAATATTCGGTTACTTCAGTTTTGCGACCAGCGCAACTATCCCGGCTTATAATCACAAATCATCGTGCAGCTACCCGGAACAGCGAACCCCCCACATCGCCTCAATCTGGAGCTTGGGGAACTTATTTTTACTCGAATTGCCAGCCAGATCTACGATCTGGAGCTATCACTTCACACTGGTCAATGTAACTTTCTGGGACGCATTGAACAAAAAAGCGACAGCCTCTGGGCAGTAACTTATATTAATTGCCAATCCTGTGCGCCTGAATATTTCGATGACTGGCAGCAAGCTACTTCATTCCTGATGCAGTTTAACTTTTAAATTAAAGGTATTAGTCACTCATATCAGCCAATAATTTAAATAGCTGAGAGGGTTATCTGTCTAAAGACCGAGAAAAAGTAATTCGTCTCTACGGAGAGGGGGTAGGGGCAACTGCGATCTCTAAACAACTTAGAATAGGGAGGTCTACCGTGTATAAAATTCTTGAAGAAGGATAGCTGATTTAAAAGACAATAATAAAATCCTTTACTCTAATCCTACTTCGGTATTCTGAATACAGCATAATAGATTGCTATTGTGAAGTTACGTAGTTTGTTTAAAACTGTATAACCGTCAGAAATCTTGGCAAATTAGGTTTTATCTATGGAAATAGAACAACTAAGAGCTTATCGCGATGACATATTAGAGTTGGCGAAACGTCATAATGCACCGAACATAAGAGTCTTTGGCTCGGTAGCAAGAGGGGAAGCGAAAGAAGGTAGTGATGTTGATTTTCTAATTGATGTCTCTTCCGAACAAACAGTCTTTGACTTGATTCGTCTAATTCGCGCCTTGTCAGAACTGCTTGGGTGTGAAGTAGACGTTGCCCAAAGCACTGTACTTCATCCAATGATGCGCGATGAAGTGTTAAAAGAGGCAATTCCTTTAGAAAACTTGTAGGAGGACAACATGAATGAAAAACAAAAGAAAACCTCTGCTTTTTCTTCAGGATATTCTGAGTGCCATTGAGAGGATAGAATCTTATATTAGCGGAGGAAAAGAGGAGTTCTTCAATAGCCCCTCATTACAAGATGGCACTCTATTTCGACTGCAAACTATTGGAGAAGCTGTCAACCAGTTGCCAGATGAGCTTAAGCAGCAACACCCTGAAATTCCGTGGCGTGACATTGTTGACTTTCGTAACTTGGCGATCCGATAGCAACGGAACAGAAAACAACGCCCAGCGTAGTGCGGTTCGTTCGTAGCGAAATTGAGCTTGAACTCATATAAACTACGGCTTCTAGGACACCTAGATGACAACTTTTGGTTTGATGGAGGTGAAAATCCCCCCCCCGAAACTCACGGGTGACTCCTTATCTGCCCACACCGAGTAGGCTCGGAAACCTACAGAGTGAAGCTGGGAACAGGACGCAATCAGACATCAATTGCAGGTGACACTGGCGTTAACAGGGAAGTCCCACGGTGAAACAGAACCTAAAAAAGCAACCTAGGCGTAAGCGGACGCAATCTAGATTATCCGACTTCACCTGAGTTATTAATCCCGCCGAGATATTACGCTGTCATCGGTAAGAGTATGGGGTTCAGGTGGTTGAAATGGTTACACCTAAAGGACTGTAAAAGATTCCCAAAAATGGGAATTATCGAACCAAAGGAACGAATAAAAACGAATTTAGGGTCTGTAAGTAGGTCGTACTTACGGTAGACCAGACGAGAGGATTAACTCCTTAGATTCGGGTAGGACAATCCGTAACTGGATTGAGGAACTCAGAACATACAACCTGTAGTAGACCATGATTAGGCACATTCAAAAAGAGCAGCGACCCCGCGCCGACGAAAGGCGCAAGGGAACGCGCGGCGATATGAATAGTGAATCTTGGAAGAGATTACCGTGGAAGAAATTCCGCAAAACCCTCTTTCGGTTACAAAAGCGCGTATGGAAAGCAGTTCGAGCAGGAGATAGGCGAAAAGCGCGGTCACTGCAAAAGCTAATTCTTAAATCTCAAGCAGCGAGATTCTTGGCAATACGTCAGGTAACTCAACTAAACGCTGGTAAGAAAACGGCTGGAATCGATGGAAAACTTGCCCTCACATTTAAGGAACGGTT
>JASJDR010000274.1 GCA_030065615.1 Xenococcus sp. MO_188.B8
TCTGGATTTAGGCCGAAAATTATTACAACTATTTGGCGGAGTTGACAAAAACGCTGCCAATATTGCAACAACAAGTCCGAAGGAATCACCTAGCAAGGTCAACCCAGAATTAGAAGCAGAATCACAACAGCTTAAGTCGGATGTTAAGGATCTGCGTTATCAAAAATTACAGTCGTACTTGCAAAATGAACAGTGGAAAGAGGCAAATGAAGAAACCTATCGTCTGATAATTCAAATAGCAGGCAAGGAAGAAGGGCAATCGCTAGATAGTGAAGACCTAGAGAATTTTCCCAGTGAAGAGTTCAACACTATCAACCAGCTTTGGTTGAGCAACAGCCAAGGGAAGTTTGGCTTCAGCGTCCAGAAGGAAATCTATGAGGGTCTCGGTGGCACAAGAGAGTATGATGAGAAAGTCTGGAATTCTTTTGGCGATCGCGTTGGCTGGAGAAAAGACGAAAACTGGGTGAGCTACTCTGACCTTGTTGACATTTCGTTAGAAGAAGCAAAGCAGGGATACTTCCCAACACCTTGGGGGGAACAAACTTTAGAGGTATCTGGGTATCCGGGCAGGCAGGTTGGTATCGGGATATATGATCATTACAGTCAGATAATCTGGTCGTCTTAATCGCACTGACAAAGTCTAGACCTTAATATATAACGACTTCAGGCAATTTGTCAAGATTACTTTTGGGGGCTTTCTCTAAGCATTCATGGGCTTTTTCCTAATTCGATACCTGGCAAAGTTCAGTTTTCTTATCATCAATTATCAGTAAAGTGGGATATCTCAATTTTTGCTGTGATCATAAGTAATCCTTAAGAACAGTTTACTGACCGGGGAACACCGGTCACCGCAGGCACCGTCGTTTTACGGCGGTGTAACGGTGACTTACTTCTACGGCTAACTTAAATCCAATTTGATTTAAAATACTACGAATGCTATCGAGTTGAGGATTGCCTTTTTCTGAGAGGGTTTTGTATAAACTCTCGCGATTGCGGTTAGTAGCTCGGGCTAATTCACTCATGGTGCTGTTGGCTTCAACTACATCTCTAAGTGCTAGTAAAAAAACTTCTGGGTTTTCGTCTTCTAAAGCGGCATTGAGATATTCTCTAGCTTCACTTGGGTCAGTTAACGCTTTAAGTAGATTGTCTTTGTAACTTCTAGTTTTAGTCATTGCCTCGCCTCTGGTAGTCTTTCCAGTATTTCTTTGCTTGTTTGATTTCCTTGTCCTGACTGCTTTTATCACCACCAGATAACAAAATAATGATGGTGTTTCCTTCTTGCCCAAAATAAACTCGATAACCAGCACCAAATTTGATTCTTAGCTCGCTAACACCATCTCCTAAAGACTTACAATCCCCCAAGTTACCTACGGTGTACACAGATCTCCTGATCAACTTCAAAATATGGCTGTTGCTTAATTGCCATTTATCTTGTCATGGGAAATTTTTCTTGATGACTGAATTTTTAGGTTCTTTTGTCGAATTTTCTCACAATTTAGCCTCATTTTTTGTCCCCAGTATCAGAAATTACTTTTGTTAGAAAAAATCCTTAATGTTTAAGTGATAAATTATGCTTTCAACTGAATTTGTGAGATATGCAGATACTAGAGTATTTTCAGGCATAAGAAATTAATTATTATTTTGAGATTGCTTCTTCTGCTTGTTATCTGTAGCAAAATTAAATCAAAACAATTTCACGTATTCTGGGGAAGTATTATCTGAAATTCTGTGCCTTGATTAACAACTGTTTCTACAGTTATTTTTCCATGATGATTGTCTACGATCGCTTTAGCGATTGCTAATCCTAATCCTGCACCAGTACCAAAAGTAAGATCTTCTTGACGAGAACGAGCGGGATCTACACGATAAAAACGATCAAAAATATAAGGTAAATCTGATTCTGCAATGCCTTTTCCAGTATCTTTGATCGTTACTTGCAAATAATTTTGACGATTATATTCTCGGACTTTTCTAGAACCGAGATTTTTTTTGGTTTGTTTTAATTCTATTGCTATTGCTAATGGTATTTGATGTTTGTCGGAGACATTTTTTACAGCAGTATACTTGATCGCATTGGCAAGTAAGTTAGTAAATAAGCGAGCTAGACTATCCCAATCTCCCAGCATCGTAAATGAATCTTCGTGATCTAAATCTGTCTTTTCACTCTTGTTTTGAGTTTCTGGTGCGACAATATCTAAAGATAAAGTAATCCCTTGTTGTTCTGCAATTGTCCTTTGTTCTTCGATGACTTCTATTAATAGTGCATCCAAATGTACTGGCTGAAATTTCATTTCAATGATGCCACTATCAGAACGAGCGAGAAATAACAAGTCGTTGACTAGACGTCCTAATCTTTTAGTTAGTCTTTCGATAACACGAAGTTGTTGTTGCTGGAGTTCTAACTCTGTTTCAGGATAAGCTA
Source organism: Xenococcus sp. MO_188.B8 (assembly GCA_030065615.1). Classification (GTDB taxonomy): domain Bacteria; phylum Cyanobacteriota; class Cyanobacteriia; order Cyanobacteriales; family Xenococcaceae; genus Xenococcus. The sequence continues at coordinate 2,423 of JASJDR010000274.1, forward strand.
ATGCCATCTGAACATTAGTTTGAATTGTTGCAATGGGGTTCCGTAATTCATGGGAAGCATCGGCAGTAAATTGTTTGAGACTAAAGTACGATTGTCTCACTGGTTCGATCGCGATACCCGAAAGCCACCAACCAATAGTTCCCACAGATACGATCATCAAACTAATGCCAATAATTAAATCCCTGGTGAATTGACGAATTGGTTTAGTTACTTCAAACCAAGGATGGCTCACCCGCAGATAACCCAAAATTTGGCTGTGAAATTCAATCGGGTCAATGATTTGCCGAAAATTTCTTTCGGGAGACAGATATACTGTCTCCACTTTATGATGCAAATCTAGGGGAATATCTAGGGGAGAGCTAAAAGTTGACCATAATAAATTCCCTTGGGAATTAAACCATTCGAGATCGATACGGTCATCTTCGACCACATCGACACTGTAACGAAAACTTGCTGCTAAATTAACTTTATATGCTTGTTGACTAGCAGCGATCGGTTGAATGACAATCGATCGCTCTACTACTTCAACTACATGCTTTAACGTGTCATCAATCCTATCAATTAAGGTATTGCGAACGTATAGATAAACTCCCGTCGCGAATAATAGCAATAATATCGCAGTCACAGTAGTATACCAGAGAGCCAAACGCAGCCGAGTAGATTGAAACAGCAAATTCATGAAAATTTCTGTTCAATGCTCAATGATAAATGTTCAATGACCTAGTCGTCCCAATCTTCGACTACCAGAAGATCTGCAATGGGATCTTTAAGGGAGAAATCGAATGCTTGAAGTTCCTCTTTCCAATAACCCCATTTATCGCCAAAAAGTAAGGCTATTTTACCAATATTATCTTCTGGTTTAATAATTTTTGATTCTACGAGAGAAGATACTTTGCGCTGCAACTTAAGCATGGGATGTGCAACTTGTTTTGTCATAATCTGAATAGAGATTTAGTAAGTAAATAGACCTGATTAAGATCTTGCTGAATTGATAGTTTTGGAAAAAACTTGCTGTCCATATCCCTTAACTACACAACCCAGGGATTGATAAGATCTTTAGCTGAAGGTTTAGTGTTAAGTTAGGTGATAGTATACTGTATTTTGATTTTTGTCTAGGACTTATTTCGTTAGAATTGATTTAGCTAATTAACATTAGCAAACGTCTTTCACTTTTAACTCATTTCCTAGTATTAGTGCAAGTTTTTTTTTAAGCAAGTACGGTAATTACCAAATAAAAGTAGAAAAATCCGACCGTATTTCTCAAAAATCAGGTAAAAATGAGCAAAAAAATATTTTGGTTAATTAGTACATTAGTAGTCGCCGGTGGGATTTCTCCTGTGTTAGCTCTCAATTTTTCCATTAGTGAAGTGGGAATTAATGCTCGACGTCTCCACGAACTTCCTTACAATCTTCTGGGACGCAAAATTGCCATTGGTCAAGTAGAAATTGGCAGACCTGGTAAATTTGGGTTGGATAAAGCAGGAGCGCTCAATAAAGCGATCGCACCAAAAGCGGTATTTTTTCGCGATCGCCCAGCAGTATCGGAAGAGAATGTGGACAATCATGCCATTATGGTTGCAGGGGTCATGATCTCGGAAGATAAAAGGTTACGGGGAGTTGCTCCTAAGGCACAGTTATACTCTACAGCGGTTGGTTCTTTTACTGAGGGAGGACAAGCTGAAGAATGCCTTGCTAGTCAGCATATCGCCTTACAAAATGGTGGGGATCTCAGAGCGATTAATTTTAGTTTTGGCGAATCTTTAGACAGGGATGAGCGTGATACTCCTAAACTAGATGGTAAAGCTTTGCTGACAGAATGCATTGATTGGTCAGCTAGAGTACATGATACCCTTTACGTAATTGCAGGAAATCAGGGTCGAGGAGGCATTCCGATCCCCACGGATAATTTTAACGGCATTACCACTGCTTACTCGACAAAAAGACAAGAAAAATTCATTAAGGTCGATTTTGCTAATCTGAGTGCCTTGCCAGTGGGAATTGGCCGCAGTATGATCGCTAGAGAAATTAATCATGGCGAGCGCAGAGCGATTGGGTTGGTGGCTCCTGGCAGTCAAATTGAGGTCTACAATCAGAAGGGTCAAGCTGAAAAGATCAGTGGTACTAGCTTCGCCGCGCCCCATATTACTGCTTCAGTGGCGTTGTTACAGGAGCATGGCGATCGCAATATTAATCAATCCCTTCCTAATTGGAGTATAGAAGCGCGTCGTCATGAAGTGATGAAAGCGGTCTTATTGAATTCTGCGGACAAAATCCAGGATAATGGCGATGGGTTGCTGTTAGGAATGGAACGAACAGTCTTAAGTGAAAAAAATCAAACTTGGTTAGATTCTGATGCTTATAGTAATCCTCGGGTGCCGTTAGATATTCAAATGGGGACAGGACATCTTAATGTTTTTCGGGGTTATCAACAGTTTAGCGGGGGACAACATTCTCCTGAGTCCAATGTTCCCGCGATCGGTTGGGATTACAATCAAGTTGAGGTAGGTAATTATCAAGATTATTATTTAGAACAGCCTTTAGAAGCAGGAAGTTATGCAGCGATTTCTTTAGCTTGGGATCGCTTGGTTATACTGAATGATAGGAACCGTAACAATCAGTATGATATCGAGGAAACTTTTCTCGATCGAGGATTAAATAATCTCGATCTTTATCTATTACCAGAAAATGAGGATAGCGATTTAAGAAATACTTGTTCTTCTAATAGTTTTGAAGACAGTGTTGAGCATATTTTTTGTCAAGTTCCTGAGGCAGGACGTTATAAAATTCGAGTTTATTATCGTCATCAATTGAATGATTCAAGGCAATCTTATGGGATTGCTTGGTGGACGAAGGGAATAAGTAATGAGTAATGAGTAATGAGTAATGGGTAATAAGTAATAGAGAAAGATTCTTGATGCATTAGGTTGATTAGTGCTCTATTATAGGTCTTGCACCATAAATTATGAGTTAGAACTTAAAAATGAAAAAATTAATTCTGCTTTCTACCTCTTTTTTCGTTGCCTTGGCTTTAAGCTTTTGTCTCATGGGAGTACAACAAGCATTTGCCGATAATGTTCGAATTATGGCTGCGAACTTAACTTCGGGGAACTCTCAAAACTACGATCCCGGAGAAGGTATCAGAATTTTTCAAGGTCTGAAGCCAGATATTGTTTTAATACAAGAGTTTAAATATAAAGATGATACTCTTGAGGATCTCCGCGATCTTGTCGATCTAGCATTTGGTGATGATTATAATTTTTCCATTGAGCCAGATTTTGAAAATGAATTACCAAATGGGATCATAAGTCGCTTCCCAATCATTGACTCTGGTGAATGGAAAGATAATAATATGCCAAATAGAGATTTTGCCTGGGCTAAGATTGATGTTCCTGGTGATATGGACTTAATAGCTGTCAGTGTTCACTTAAAAGCAGGCAATGCCAATAGACAAAGACTTGAAGCAGAAGATTTGGTAGCGGCAATTGAAAATGAAGGTATTACTCAAGAATATTTAGTCATTGGAGGTGATTTTAATACTAGAAGTAGAACTGCGATTAATCCTCTTTCCTCAGTGGTCAATACTTCAGGACTCTATCCCGTCGATCAAGCGGATGATCCTGATACCAACAGTAAAAGATCAAAACCTTATGATGCTATTTATGTGAGTCAAGATTTAGAAAATCTTGAAATCACTTTAAAAATTGGGTCTGAATCCTTCCCCAATGGTTTGGTTTTTGATAGTAGAGTTTATGAGCCACTTGATGAAGTTGCACCGATTAAAGTCAGTGATAGTGCTGCTCAAAATATGCAACATATGGCTGTGGTTCGAGATTTTAATATCCAGTAGTTTGGTTTAAATCCTGAAACCTCTTTTTTGGGAGTAATACCAAATTAGATAATGTTTGCGATCCATAGAACTTAGGTAAGAGCTTGGCACTGCCAAACCCTTATATGGCATGTCTTAGTCTTAACTCAAATTGGTATGATATGGACCCTTTTATACTGTTTTGCATTAATATGAGATGGACTAGAGACGATCGCTTTATTGTTTTTGTTAAAGATTAATCACAATATGATAAGGGAAAAATAAACATAATTTAAGATTCGTTATGTTAAAAGAAAGGCGAGAAACAATAATTGTTAAATAATTTCTTGTCCTTAGGAGTTGATTAATTGTGGTTGTCCAATCAAATAGTTACGAAGTTAAAACTCAAGAAATTGCTCAAGAATTAATAGCCTCAACTAGAAGCAAAAAAAATATTCTCGCTCGGATGCAAGAACAAATGCGTTGGGATGATAAAATCCTCGACTGGGCGATGAGTCATCCTGGTTTGCGAGTGCAGTTATTTCGGTTGATTGATACAATTCCGGCATTACAAAGTAAAACGGAAATTGCGCGTCACTTGCAACAATATATGAGTGATGAAGCGGTAGAATTGCCAGCGACGCTGAAGGGAATTCTGAACTTTACTGATGCTAATTCTTTTCCTGCACAAACCGCAGCGGCTACGATGACTCTGGCTGTGGAAAGTTTGGCCTATAAATATATTTCAGGGGAAACTATTGCCGAAGTTATTAAAGCTATTGAAAAAGCGAGAAAAGATGGCATAGGATTCACTATCGATTTGTTAGGTGAAGCTGTAATTACCGAGAAAGAAGCTCATTCCTATTTAGAAAAATATTTAGAGTTAATTAAACAATTAGCAGCTAAAGCTAAAACCTGGAAAAGACAAGAAGGTATTGATTTAGTTAATAATGAAACTTTACCTCAAGTACAGGTATCCGTTAAGTTAACAGCATTTTATTCCCAATTCGATCCTTTAGACCCCAAAGGAAGTAAATCAAAAGTACGCGATCGCATTAAAGTTTTATTGGCTAAAGCTCAGGAATTAGGTGCTGCAGTCCATTTTGATATGGAACAGTACCAATATAAAGATTTGACTTTGGCAATTTTAAAAGAACTACTGTTAGAACCAGAATATCGCGATCGCACTGATATCGGTATTACTTTGCAGGCTTATCTGCGGGATTCCTATCAAGATTTAGATCAATTAATTGCTTGGGCCAAAGAAAGAGGCAATCCCGTCACTGTCAGATTAGTTAAAGGCGCTTATTGGGATAGTGAAACGATTAAAGCAGAGCAAAATCATTGGCAACAGCCCGTATACAACCAAAAAGCCGAAACAGATCTCAATTTTGAACGCATGACCCGATTATTGCTGGAAAATTACCAGTATCTCTATGGGGCTATTGGTAGTCATAATGTGCGATCGCAGGCTGTAGCTTGCGCGATCGCTGAAAGTCTCCAGATTCCCTCTCGTTGTTTCGAGATGCAGGTTTTATATGGCATGGGGGATCAACTGGCTAAGGCTTTGGTGAAAAGAGGGCATCGTGTGAGAGTTTATGCACCTTATGGAAAGCTATTGCCGGGAATGGCCTATTTAATTCGTCGTTTACTGGAGAATACAGCTAATAGTTCTTTCTTAAGGCAAAATTTGGCGAATAAGTCTGTTGAAGAATTAATTGCTCCGCCCCAAACCACTGACGAAGGAGATAAGAATATGCGCCACACCCTATTTCAAAATGCAGCCGATACAGATTATGCAGCTGGTGAATTAAGAACCAAAGCACAGCAAGCTTTAGCAAAAGTAAGTGATACTTTAGGTAAAACCTATTTACCCTTAATTAACGGCGAATATGTGGAAACAGCAGAATATATCACTTCGGTAAATCCATCTCGCGAACAGGAAATTATCGGCAAAATTGGCTTAATTTCGGTTGAACAGGCCGAAAAAGCTTTACAAGCTGCTAAATCAGCCTTTCCTCTCTGGAAAAACACAACCGTTGTCGAAAGAGTTGCCATTCTTCAAAAAGCAGCCGATATTATGGAGTCACGAAGGCATGAAATTAATGCTTGGATTTGTTTAGAAGTTGGCAAAATATTACCCCAAGCCGATGCAGAAGTTTCAGAGGCGATCGATTTTTGTCGCTATTATGCAGCAGAAATGACCAGACTGGATACTGGTTATAACTATGATGTATTGGGGGAAACCAATCGCTATTTCTATCAGCCCAAAGGGATTGCAGTGGTAATTTCTCCCTGGAATTTCCCATTTGCGATCGCAACAGGCATGACAGTTGCCGCTTTAGTAACAGGTAATTGTACTCTCCTCAAACCCGCTGAAACTTCTTCAGTGATTGCGGCGAAGATAGTAGAAATCTTAGTCGAAGCTGGCATCCCCAAAGGTGTCTTGCAATTTGTTCCTGGCAAAGGATCGGTAGTCGGAGCCTATATGGTGAAACATCCCGATACCAATGTGATTGCCTTTACTGGCTCGCGAGAAGTCGGCTGTCGCATCTATGCCGATGCTGCTATCTTACAACCAGGACAAAAACATCTCAAAAAAGTGATTGCCGAAATGGGCGGCAAAAATGCCATTATCATTGACGAAAGTGCCGATTTGGATCAAGCAGTTGCTGGAGTAGTCTACTCGGCATTTGGGTACACAGGGCAAAAATGTTCTGCTTGTTCACGGGTAATTGTGGTGGAAACTGTCTATGATGCTTTTGTCGAAAGATTAATCGAAGCTACTAAATCGCAAAATATCGGAGAAACAGACTTACCCAATACCCAAATTGGCCCGGTAATTGATAGTACAGCACGCGATCGCATTTTAGAATATATCGCTCAAGGTAAAACCGAAAGTAATCTTGCTTTATCAATGCCTGTGCCAACAGGAGGCTATTTTGTGCCCGTAACTATCTTTACCGATGTTCCTCCCAAGGCAACTATTGCCCAAGAAGAGATCTTTGGCCCTGTATTAGCTGTCATCAAGGCTAGTAATTTTGATGAAGCATTAGCTATTGCCAATAATACAGACTATGCTCTCACTGGTGGCTTATATTCGCGAACTCCCGAGCATATAACCCGAGTAGGTCAAGAATTTGAAGTT
>JASJDR010000275.1 GCA_030065615.1 Xenococcus sp. MO_188.B8
AAGGTTCCCGAATCTATTTACATAGTTCCTCAGCTAGTTCCTGACTGACCTTAATTGCTCAAATCCTTATCTTCACTTGATTCTACCGTCTTTATTTCCCTAATGATTTTCTAAATGAGCGAACCGTGAGTAATTAGTGTTCACAACAGATAATTTTTGGGTAGGGGCGATTGTTCAATCATCCCTACAGAATCAAGTGTTGGATTCTGATTTTAAATTGCTATAACTTTTTAAGTTGACAATTAAATCAACAGTAGCGGGGATTCAGTCTAAGAAACAAGAATTACTCGATCGACTTTAAGCCAATGGCTAAAACCATTTTTTAATCTTTAATCTTTAAAATAATCCCGAGTACCTTTGGCATCTAAAGCTTCTCCCAGGCGGTTTAAACCATGAATATAAGCAGCTGTTCGCATATCTACTTTTAACTCTTGAGAAATCGCCCAGGTTTTTTCGACTTCTGTTTCCATTTTAGTTTTAAGGCGCTGATTAATTTCTTCAAGGTTCCAATACCAGCCATTGCGGTTTTGTACCCATTCAAAATAACTAACGGTTACCCCTCCGGCATTGACTAAGATATCTGGAAAAACATTAATCCCTTTAGCTAACAAGATCTCATCAGCGGCCGAATCAATGGGGCCATTGGCAACTTCAAAAATAAATTTTGCTTTCACGTCTGAGGCATTAGCTGCGGTGATCTGATTTTCTAAAGCAGCAGGAACTAGAATATCGACATCTAAAGCTAGCAATTCAGCATTGGTAATGGTTTTATGTTCGACAATACTGCAAACGCTATCTTCACAATAAACAGCCTTAATACGACGACTTTGGGCTTTATGGTGGCGAACACTAGGAAGATCTAAACCTCTGGGGGCATAAATACCTCCTTGAGAATCACTAACTGCAACCACTTTATATCCAGCTTGAAATAGTAACTCGGCGATTACTGCCCCAGCATTACCAAAACCTTGAACTGCCACGGTAGTTTGTTGGGGCTTGATGTTGAATTTTGGCAATACAGCTTGAATTACGTAAAAAGCTCCTGTGGCCGTAGCCTGATCTCTTCCTTGACTGCCCCCCAAAGTTAGGGGTTTTCCGGTGACAACTCCTCTGGTAAGTTTCCGGTTAATAATACTATATTGATCCATCATCCAACCCATAATGGTTGAATTGGTATAGACATCAGGAGCGAGAATATCGACATCGGTCCCAATAAAATCGGCGATCGCATCTACATAACCCCGACTCAATCTTTCTAGTTCTGCTTTAGATAACTCTTTAGGATTAACAGTAATTCCCCCTTTAGCACCGCCAAAAGGCAAATCCAATAAAGCACATTTAAAAGTCATCCAAAAAGCCAGGGACTGTACTTCATCCAAAGTTACTCCAGGATGATAACGGACTCCTCCTTTGCCAGGGCCTCTGGTATCATCGTAGCGAACTCGATAACCTGGAAAAACTCTTAAGGAACCATCATCCATTCTTACTGGGATATGAACGCAGAGAGTTGCTTTCGGATAGCGTAATCTGGCGATCGCGTCTTCCGAGATATCGATATGTTTCAAAGCTTTTTCTAATCTTTTTCCCGCATCAGATAGTAAAGAAGAGTCCTTACTAGGTAATGGTTGGGAATCAGCAGAATTAACCGAAGAATTAGTAACATCCTTTTCTTGAATTATTTTAGCCATCATGATCTTCCCCGATGCCAATGCGACTCATATCTTTATTAAAGATCATAAAATGTATAATTTGCTACTTTTTAATTTTTGTTTACATTGAATTTCCCTCTACTAGTTAAAGTCTCCATACAAAATCTCTGTTCCCTAGCAGAGGCAATTTATGTGACACAGTTACTTATGATCTTTTCAAGGTTAAAGTAAAATCTGGTCAACCCATACTTGTGAGGAGTCCAGTCAAGATCATGACTAACCAAAAAAAAGTAAATTATCATCAGCTTATAAAAAAATCAATCCTAGCAATTACCCTGTTGGCTACTAGTTCTTCCCTTGTCGCTTGTGGTGGCGGAGGAGGTGACCCTAGTATTAGTCAGAAAAAAGGTCAAGGATTAAAACTAGGAAGTTTAGTGCCCACAACGGGAGATCTGGCCTCTATTGGTCAAAATATGCCAGTAGCAGTGCAATTAGCGGTAGATACTATTAACGCTTGTGGGGGAGTTAATGAAAACCCTGTGAGCTTAGTTTCTGAGGATAGTCAAACCGACCCTAGTGCAGGTAGTACCGCCATGACCAAATTAGCAGAAGCAGATCGCGTAGCAGGAGTAGTTGGCGCTTTTGCTAGTAGCGTCTCTAGTTCAGCGGTAGATGTGGCAGCAAGAAATAAAGTCATGTTAGTTTCTCCTGGAAGTACTAGTCCGGTATTTACTGAGCGAGCGGCTAAAGGAGAATTTAACGGTTATTGGGCGCGGACTGCTCCCCCTGATACTTATCAAGCTCAAGCTTTAGCAGCTTTGGCTAGTAAACAGGGATTTAAAAAAATTGCCACTGTAGTGATTAATAACGATTATGGTGTGGGTTTTGAACAGCAATTTGTTCAAGCTTTTGAAAAATCTGGCGGGAAGATTCTCCGGGGAAACAATCCTGTTCGTTACGATCCTAAAGCACCAACCCTTGATAGTGAGGCGAAATCTGCCTTTGGTGGCAAACCTGATGCAGTGGCTGCTGTATTGTATGCTGAGACAGGAAGTGTCTTACTAAAATCTGCTTTTGAGCAAGGTTTAACTGAAGGAGTAACCGTATTACTGACTGATGGGGTTTATTCTGAGGATTTTATCAGACAGGTAGGAAAAACAGGTGACGGTAAGTCTATTATTGGTGGTGCCTTAGGTACTGTTCCTGGAGCAAATGGTCAAGCATTGGCAGATTTCACCACTTTATGGAAAGAAAAAACTGGTAAAGAGTTAACCGCTTTTGTTCCCCATAGTTGGGATGCTGCGGTACTAATGATGCTAGCTGCCGAAGCTGCTGATGCGAATACAGGAGAAGGGATTAAGAGTAAAATTCTTGAGGTTTCTAATGCTCCTGGTCAAGAAGTGAGTGATCCTTGTCAAGCAATGGAATTAATTCGTCAGGGTCAGGATATTAACTATCAAGGAGCCAGCGGGAATGTAGATATTGACGGGAACGGAGATGTAATTGGGGGCTATGATATCTGGAAAGTTAATGAAGATGGAAGTCTCGCGGTAATTGATAATATCACTCCTTAATTGAGTAAATATTCGTCTATGGTTCTCGGAATCATCCCAAGAACATACCATTGACGCTTGCGTAGCTCTACCCGAAGGGTCTCGACCCCGCGCCGCCGACAGGCGTTTATCCAGAGCACCGATCTGTTTACCCAGCTCCGTGTTCTGGGGACAAGCCCAGCTCCGTGTTCTGGGCAAGGGAACGCGCGAGTTGCGACTTAGGGGCGTATCGCGATGCGCCCCTACATCAGACTGATTAACCTTAAAACCTTAAACTATAATTACGGCAGCATCCAAAAATTAATCAGATACTAATATCTAGACTTAATTGATTTGTGGCAAGTTTCAGTAGACAAGAACAGTTCAATTTTTCTCGCAGCGGTAAACCATTACCTATTTTTCGGGTGCGTCATATCAGTAAAATCTATGAAATGGGAGAAGTTGCTGTTCAAGCATTAAAAGATGTCAGTCTCGATTTATATTTTGGAGAATTAGTGGTTTTATTGGGAGCTTCTGGTAGTGGAAAATCTACTCTCCTTAATATTCTGGGTGGTTTAGATCTTCCCACCACAGGACAGGTCATATTTGCCGATCGCGATCTCACCCAAGCAAGCGATCGCGCTTTAACAAACTTTCGACGGGAATCTGTGGGCTTTGTATTTCAGTTTTACAATTTAATTCCTAGTCTGACTGCAAGAGAAAATGTGGCTCTAGTAACTGAAATAGCTACCCATCCCATGCGACCAAGAGAAGCTCTAGGCTTAGTCGGATTAGATCATCGTCTTGACCATTTTCCCGCTCAACTTTCAGGGGGCGAACAACAACGAGTTGCGATCGCCCGTGCTATTGCCAAACGTCCCCAGGTACTGCTTTGCGATGAACCTACCGGTGCTTTGGATTTCCAAACGGGCAAGTTAGTGTTGCAAGTATTAGAGCGAGTTAATCGGGAGTTAGGAACAACTATTGCCGTGATTACTCATAATGTGGGAATAGCTGCGATGGCAGATCGAGTTATCACCATGCGTAGTGGCGAGATTATTCGGATTCAGGACAACGAAACCAAGATTACACCAGAGGAGTTAGAATGGTAATTTACTGTTATACATCAAGGGAACGTCAAATAGAGAGTATCAAATACTAAAACTTTGTGCTGAGAAACAGTTGTAAGTCTCTGATGAGGGTAGTTTTTTGATAAAGATTTGCAGTAAATATCAAAGATGCTGTTGAGAGATTAGCTATTCGCGATCGCTTTGAGCCAATTAATTAACTAAAAAATTGCCAAAGTTTTTTAGCCTAATTCGACGCGATCATAAAGTTCATCTAAACTCATTTCAAACTCAAACGAATCGAAGGTAATCTTAGCGTCTTTTCCTGCATATTCTGACAATACCCATTGATTAGAGTCATTTTTAGTAAATTTTTCTACCTGCATCGATGTTTGACTAATTAAAAGGTATTCCTGAAAACTGGGAATAGTCCGATACATCCTAAATTTGTCACCACGGTCATATTTTTCTGTAGAGTCTGAGAGAATTTCCGCGATCATTAAGGGATTAACAATTGTATCCTGACAAGCGACCCCGCGTCGGCGACAGACGCAAACGCCAGTTCCTTCAAGTCGGGGAACCCGCCCAACGGACTGGCTTGGGAACGCGCTTGTCGTGCGGTTTTCGGCGAATAGTAAAGGGGTATGAACTATCATCACATCGGGATAAGTATACAGACGACAACTCGGTATCCATAGGCGTAAATCGCTCATGAAAACGCGATAAGGTTTCTTTCTGAAGTTATAGTTGATTGCACTGGTTAGATTAATTGCTAATTGATTGTGATTGGGTTTGCCACCTGCCATTGGTATTATTTGGCCATCATAATATTCGCTTCTGTATTCAGCGGTAGTTTCGAGTTCTAAGTATTCTTCTGGAGAATAATAGGTTTTAGTGGGAACTTGCATCGTTATATTTATTCGTCATGAGTTTATTATAAATAAGCTCAAATATTACATTCGTTATTTAGTGTTGATAATTCAGCAAGATTGAAATGCGATCGCCTTTCAGCAATCAGATAAATAAACTTGATGAGACTTTGAAATAATCTCCAAGTAATTTAGCTTGTGCTTTACTTATAGAACGTTTTCCATTAACAACTTCTGATACCACACCACTCGAACCAATTATACCTACTAAATCTGCTTGGCGAGTACCACTAGCTTCCATAAGATGCTGAAGAATTTCATAAGGTTCAGATGCTTCCATCGGGTAATTTTCGGCTTCGTAAGTCTCAATTAGAGTTACTAACAATTTATGTAGGGCTTTTTCTTCTGGAGTACGATTTTTAGCAAAGGTTAATTTTTCTGCTATTTTCAATGCGCGATTATATTCTTCCTCTGTTTCAATTACCTGGGGTATATATTGACGTAGTAGATTGGAATAAGCAGTAGTATCAAAAGTAAGGGTCATTTTTCCACTTGTTCTTATCGTATTCAGAATGAGTTAAAAAGTATTTGTAATAAACAGTTTGGTTTTCGTAATCGATACCAACGATCAAACGATAGTTATTGCCTTTGATATTGAATACAGTGAAATTGCCAACTGCTTCAGCATCTCGGTAGATTTCGCGAACATCTTCTAAGTTTTGCCACTGTGATTTTTTTACGGTTGCATACCAATTATTAATGGACTTGATAGCATCTGGATATTTTGCAGCATCTACGCGAAGATTGCGAATTGAAATTAAGTGCATTTATGTTTTCATAAATTAATTGGTTACAAATCAATTGAGATCTTCTATATTCTCTCATTTTGAGAGTAAAACTGCAAATCGCGATCGCGTCACAATCTAAAACTACGCGATCTCGTTTTACTTTGGTCTTAAACTTTAACAGCGAAAGCGATCGCTTTCGCCATATTTGCATATAATATACCCAGTGCTCAAAATGATGTTTGAGAGTTTAATTATCAGTGAAACTTCAAAATATCGACTTACAAATAGATGATATTAGACAATTTTGCCTCAAATGGCAGATTATCGAATTTGCCTTATTTGGCTCTGTATTGCGCGATGATTTCAAGCCAGACAGTGATATTGACATCCTAGTTAGCTTTGCCCCAAACGCTAAACGTGGCTTATCCGAAATGCTACAAATGCAGGATGAGCTTCAAGTTATCTTCAAGCGCAAAGTTGACTTAATTGTTAAAGCTGCGATCAAACGTAGTGAAAATTGGCTCAGACGTAAAAATATTTTAGAATCAGCAAAGATTATTTATGCTGCGTGATCCGGATCTCTTATCGATATCGCAAATGCTATCAAACGCGTTCTACGCTACATAGATGGGATCGATCGATCTGAACTACAAGCCAATGATGAAAAACTATCTGCCATCCTTTACCAAATTACTATCATTGGTGAAGCAACTAAGAGATTATCCCCGCAATTTCGTACTCAACATCCAGAAATTCCTTGGCGAGAAATGGCTCAAATGCGAGATGTAATTGTCCACAAATACGATCAGCTTGATTTTGATATTGTTTGGGATGTAGTTCAAAATAAACTTCCAGAAATTTTAGATAAGATAATTGATTTGAATTAATTGAATCATAAAATGCGATCTCTCTGAAGGCGAGGCACTACGTGAGACCTTCGGTAGTCGTTTCACGATCGCACTAATTATATTCATCTCTAGACTCACGCCCTTTCAGGATTTGGTTTTACTAAATTGATATCATTTCTTATTTAACTTGATCTGGCGTTTTTTGGAAGATGTAATAACTAAATATTTTCGGTTAATTATGTTATTTCGGCAAAATAAGTCTACCAGTTCCTCCAGAGAAAAATTCCAGTTTTTCTAAAGCTAAGCTAATTCATATTTAACTTGCATAATTCTGAGGTTTAATCCCTAAATATATTCTGAAACATTCTTACAAGATAGATATTGATCGGCTTAAATTAGCAAAAGCGATGAACCCATTAGAAAATATTAATAAACTCAAGAAAATACTGGAATCTTTTGTTGAAGATATAGCGAAGTTAATCGTAACTAAGAATTGGGTTTCTTTGTTGCTTCTGGTAGATGCTGGTTGGATTTTATTCTTTTCTCCTGTAATTGTTGACAAGTTATTACAGTTCACAATTGATTTTAAGCTACCCGAAGAAAATTCTGTTACTTATTGGGTTATTTATGGGTTGGTAGCATTTACGATTTTCTTAACTGCTTTAGTAATTGCTGTCAGAATTATTCAAAGAGAACCACCTTCTCTTCCTGATTTTACTGAACGCAAAGCGATCAAAGGGTTACGAGCTTTTAGTCAAGATGATGCGGAAATATTTGCTCAATTGCAGCGTGAGAGAGATTTGCGGGAATGTTTAGAGTCTCTGACTAGTAATAACTTCCGCTTTGGGATTCTGATGGGGGAATCTGGTGTGGGGAAAAGTTCCTTTTTACAGGCGGGGATTTTACCGCAGTTAGCAAGAGAAGAAAGTTGTGCTCAAGGGATTTATATTCGCTTCAGTAATCGCGATCCTTTTGAGACAATTTACCAGACTTTAGTTAAGGAGCTAAAGATCTCAGAAACCTCAATTAATCATCGTAATTTGTTAGAGATTTTTTCTTTGGGGGTAGCCTCGGCAGATAAGCCTTTAATCTTAATATTTGACCAATTTGAGCAATTTTTTGTCCATTGCAAGCAAAAATCTGACCGCGAACCTTTTATCAAGGGCTTAAAAGATTGGTATCTGGCTCCAAATCCCTTACGGATTAAGATTTTGATTTCGATTCGGGGAGATTTGGCAGACAGAATGTTCGAAATACAGAAGGCTTTGGGTTATTCTCTAAGTCCCCAGGAAGTGTTTCTTTTAGAGAGATTTTCTCCCACAGAAGCAACAAAAATTTTGCAAGTTATTGCTCAAGCGGAAGAACTAAAATTTGATGAGGGTTTTGTGCGTCAGTTAACCGCAGAGGAATTGGCGAGTCGAGAAGATGGTTTAATTTCGCCTGTGGATTTGCAGGTTTTGGCTTGGACAATCGAGGGACAGGATAGCAAAGAATTGCAAGCTTTTAGTTGGAATGCTTTTCATAAAATTGGTGGTATTGAAGGGTTGATGACGCGGTTTCTGAATAAAACTCTGGAAGCGAGGGTTACTGAGAGTCAGAAACAAGCAGCGATTAAAGTTTTGTTAGCGATGACAGATTTGGATCGCAATGTTCGTGTTGGTGCTTTGACGATAGAAGATTTACAACAGAAAATGCTGGGAACTTTAACCACGAGTGAAATTATCGAAGCGACGCTTTGGTTGGCTAGTCCTGGGGTGCGTTTACTGACTCCTGTTCAACAGAATGGTAATTTGGTTTATGAGTTAGCTCATGAAAGATTGATTCTTGCTTTGCGGGAAGTAGCAGGGAAGGAGTTGACTAGCGCGGATAAGGCTAATCAATTGTTAGATCGCAGGGTGAATGAATGGTTGGGTAACGAGAGGAGTGCTCGTTATCTGTTTAATTGGCAGGAGTTGCGGTTAATTCGGCGGCAAATACCTTTTCTGGTTTGGGGAAGGAATAAGAGGAATAAGGAAAAACTGTTACAGCGCAGTTGGAAAAGGTTGTATCAGCAGTTGGTAGCTGTTGCGATGGTGTTGGTTTTTAGTTTGGTGGGGATGGGTTGGTGGTATGGTCCAATGGGACAAATTCAGCAGGTGCGATGGAAACTTGCAGATTTAGGAAAGGAAGGAGACTATGAATACAGACAAAAAGCAGCAATAGCTTTTCTGAAAGATGGAAGTTTGAAGCAAACATCAGCAATTGCTAATTCGATTCTTGATTCTGATGACAAAGCTGAGGTTTTAACTGCGATTGCCGAAACCTATGGCAAGCTCGAAAACTTTCCGGAGGCGGCTCAATCTTTGGAGCAAGCGATCGCTGCTGCTGATTCGATTACGGGTTCATATTCCAAAGCTCTGGTGTTAACTGCGATTGCCGAAACCTATGGCAAGCTCGAAAACTTTCCGGAGGCGGCTCAATCTTTGGAGCTTGTGATCGCTGCTGCTGATTCGATTACGGGTTCATATTCCAAAGCTTGGGTGTTAACTGCGATTGCCGAAACCTATGGCAAGCTCGAAAACTTTCCGGAGGCGGCTCAATCTTTGGAGCTTGTGATCGCTGCTGCTGATTCGATTACGG
>JASJDR010000062.1 GCA_030065615.1 Xenococcus sp. MO_188.B8
TTTGCCGTACTGTTCGCCTACTGTCCCTTTAATCCAGCCAAAGAAATTGAATTGCTGAAATTTAATAATAAAGGCGCTTATTCAACTATTACCCCAGATCCGAATTCAATTGAAGCCAGTGCCAAATTTAGAGATAAATACCTGCGCTTTTATTTGGGGACAGATACCCAAGAACCAGATCCGTTAATAGAAGCCAAAAAACCTGTCAGCACTTACGATCATGGTTTACCTGCCAGTTATGACGATCGCCAGGATTTGCTTGCTAGTTTAGGTTTACCTGCATCGACGGTTACTGTTCCTGCCTATCGTAAAAAGGTTTATCTGGTAGCGGAAAATCTACCGCTGATCGATTACGGCAACCAGATCCCCCGAATTAAAGCGCGAATCCGTTTTCATGACTCCATTAACCTCGATCAAATAGTCAGGGAAATTTGCTTACAAGCAGGCTTAACTGAATCCGATATCGAGGTTTCCGAACTAGCAACAGTTCCAGTAGCAGGATTTTATATCGATCGCGTGATGCCCGCTAAACAAGCAATTAAAATCTTGCAACAGGCATTTTTCTTTGATGTCTTTCGCTCAGGAGGCAAACTGATATTCTCCCGACAATCGACCACCCGCCCCGCGATCCAAATCCCCATTACAGATTTAGCAGCCCATCAACTAGGAAAAACTAGACCGAAAACCTTTGAATTCGATTCTCCTTTTGTGGAAGATCTGCCCAAGCGAGTTGAGATTAACTTTGTCAATCCTGTCATTGGTTATGACACTGACAATGTCGCTGCCGAATCCCAAAACCCCAACGCCAAAAGGAGAGTTACCCATAATCTCAACGTTGTCATGTCAGCAAATCACGCCGACGCGATCGCGTTTAAACATCTCCATAAAGCCTGGCTAGAAAACATCAAACCCAAATTTTCCCTCCCTCCGAGCTATGGTTTTCTAGAAGTCGGGGACAGACCTCAAATCCCTTTCTACGGCAACCTACAAACGGTGGAATTAACTAAGGTGCAAATGGGCGCAGATCGCTCTCTCCGTTGTGAAGCTAAATTAATGGAATCAGCAGCAATTGAAGTAGTCAACAACTTCACTTCCACCATAGATACAGGAGGTTATAACGATCCTTTAGATTATGTTTCCGTAACCAATCAGGGAGATACTAACCTATTCATTCTCGATATCAACCTGATCCAAGATAGTGACTCTGATTATGGGGTTTACATCACTGCTAACGGTGGCGAGAATTGGCAAGAAGCTTCTATTTATGTCAGTGCCGATGATAGTAGATATGTATTAGTTGGTTCGATAACAGATTCAGGCGCGATCGGCACTTTGCAATCTGAGCTAAATGAGAACAGTACCAGTTTTACAGTACAGCTAGAAAGTGGAGAACTTGAATCAGTTACACCCTCAGATATCACTTTAGGATTTAATAAATTACTCGTTGGCCATGAGATTCTACAGTTTCAAGACCAACTATTACTGAGCGAGAACACTTATTCTGTCGGCACTCTAGTTGCTAGAGGACTACGAGGCACAGAAAATTTTATCAATTCTCACGCGATCGGGGAAAGAGTAGTTCTGCTTACAGGTACAGATGCGGTAATTGAACGCATCCCTTTATCTTCTTCCGATATTGGACAAGTCCGCTATTTCAAAGCCCTTTCACCAGGACAAACCTTAGAAGAAGTTAACGCGATCTCGGTCACTATTGCAGGCAATAGTTTAAAACCCTATGCCCCGGTTAACCTTGCTGCCACTGTGGATAACGTGGGGAATATCACCATAACTTGGACTAGACGAGATCGCCATGCGGGAGACCGAACCGATTATGAAAATTTCCCACTCTCCGAATCCAAAGAAGAATGGGAAATTGACTTGTTGGCAAATCAAACTGTGATTAGAACTATAAAAAGTTTCGATACTAAATTAATATATTCAGCAGACAACCAAGTAGCCGATTTTGGCTCAGTTCAAAGTTCTGTAACGGTCACAGTATATCAAATCTCTTCCCATGTGGGGCGCGGTTATCCTGCCCAGGCAATGTTAACCCCAACTTTCCAAGAGTCAACTCCCATAATTACAGGGTTTAACCCGATGGCTGGAGTCGAAGGGGATAGCGTTACAGTCTTTGGATCGGGGTTAGCAGGAGTTACCGCCGTAACTATTGGTGGGGTTTCTGCTACTAATTTAGCGGTCGTTTCCGACAATGAGATTAACTTTGTTATTGGTGCTGATACAGTTTCAGGGTTAATTAATGTCGTTACCCCAGGTGGCAGTTCTGCCAGTGGCAATAGTTTGGTGATTAATAGCAGTTCTACCCCTATAACTTCCCAAACTGGAAGCTTTGGCACCTTTGAACTCACCACCGAGTCCTTAACTCAAGGAAGTTTCGAGAATTTTGATTTAAGCGTTGGGGCAGTAGTGACAATTCGCGAAATCACTCTTTCCCAACAGGGCAGATTGAGACTATTTGGCGCAGAAAGCGATCGCACTGCTGATAATCTCGATCGGGTGATCGATCTCTATTTCACAGAGGGAAATCTCACCCAAAAATTCTTCCCAGGACTAGTACTGAACAACCTAGAAGATCCTGTTCTCGATAATCTTTACGGCCAACTGTTCAATGATTCGGGCACTGATAACGCGATTGTTTTAACGATTAAATATTATGCCAACGCTTCACTTCTCGAATAGCCTATCTATTGATTAGTAGGGAGAGGGAAAAGGTTAAGGGTTAAAGGCAAAAGGAACGTATCAATAACCTTTGACTGTTAAAAAGATTCTAAGAAAAATCCTAAATTACTAATAGAAAATAATGCATCATTTCCTTGAGCAATCAAAAACTTAGACTGCCAAGAATCCTCAAGGAATCGCACCTTAAAAATGCCATCATTGAGTTTTAAATTAAAATTAATCGCTCTACCTTTACAATTCCAAAAAAAGCCGAGAAGTTGGTCTAGTTCCTCTCGGTTCCAGTTTCTTTGTCCTAGAGCGAAAGTAGTTTCAGGAGAATCAAGATTACTGTCGCGCCGAACGTATCCACTAGTCAAAGTTTCTTTGCTAGTGTCGAATTGATTTTTGGTGCTGGTATTCTGAATTATTCCGAGATCCAAGGTAGCGCTTAACTGTTGAGGAAGAGGCTTTAAATAATACCAAGGCCAAGTTAAAGGGATACGTCCCTCTTGTACGGCAAGATTCCCCAAGCGATAAATAGCTTCGATTTCTCCTGTCTGGTGGTTTTTTTGATAACCTTCGAGAGTCCAGGAAAATTCATCAGTCTCGAACCAGACAGGAACATCAAATTCAAAATCACAATTAATTACCTTTCCGTTAGGTGGTGGAGTATCGAAACTAAGAACTCCTGTACTGTAATCCACCGACCAACCGCCCAAAGCTTTTATGCCATCGAGATAAACTTTAACTGTTCCTGAAACTGGTTTAGTGATAGGACGAACAGTTTGATAACTTCCAGCGAAATAAGTCTTGATAATTTGCCATTGGGTTGTTTGTCCGTCGGCTGTTCCGATATGTTGATTGATTGCCTTGTAATCCGACCAATCTTTAAAGCGAAATCCCTGTTTGCTGCCTTTTCTGTTGGCATGAAAATCTCGTAATTCAATAACTTCGTTAATCCCTTGAATATCCGATTCAAGCAAAGTTCGTTCACCTAATTGCCAACGACCTAAAGGTAGCCACCAATCTACATTCCGCTGCTCTTGTTTGTCTCCTTTTTTGATGATGGTTGTTTTGAAACGCATTCCACCAACTGCACCGTAATCGTAACCAAGCTCTAGTTTTTCTTCTGCGAAGTCTAAATAATCAGACATACTCAACGTTAGGTAAAGTGTAGATTCCGACGATTTTATCTTTCCACCATTTAATCAAGCGATGTTCTCTAACTTGGCCCACATTTTCGTAAGCATGAATTAATCCCCAATCGTTACGGTAATTGGTAATAATTCCGCAATGC
This sequence comes from Xenococcus sp. MO_188.B8, assembly GCA_030065615.1. Classification (GTDB taxonomy): domain Bacteria; phylum Cyanobacteriota; class Cyanobacteriia; order Cyanobacteriales; family Xenococcaceae; genus Xenococcus. The sequence continues at coordinate 3,974 of JASJDR010000062.1, forward strand.
TGGGGAACACGATCAATCTTGAAAAGTACTAAAGCCCCTTCTATCAATTCTGGTAAAGGTTGACAATGTTTATTTACCTCTTGTTCGAGAATATCTCCAGGATTTCGAGAATAGTTTCTAAAGTCAAAAGTAAATAATCCCAACTCCCAAGCTGTCAGTATAACCAACCCAATACAATCACAACCTACCCCTGGCACACGCCCCTGAAACTTATAAGGAGTTCCAATTAAATCCTGTGCCACCGATACAACCTTGCTAGGACTAATAACTTTTAACTTTCTAACTTTTGACTCTTGACTCTTGACTTTTGACTCCCTAAGTTGCTCCTGGATTATTCTGGGCTTGGTCGGTTGTGGGGATATGGGGTTCATGGTCGCCATTAACTAGGTTTTGAAACTTGGTCACACAGGTATAAAGGGTTTTGTCACAGCCCTGGACTACCTCAACAGAATCCCCAATATTCACAGGATGGGGAAAGGGTTGAAAAGTTACGATCTGGCTCCCATTGTTATAGCTGATATCCCTGGTCAATCCTGCGTTGGCACCAGCAATAAATTTTATCCAGCCACGGTTAAAAATGCCATCGGCATAATTGCCATTAATAATGAAATCAAAGTTGCTGTTAATTGAGGAGATCGCGCTATTTTGAGTATAGTTGCTTAAATTAATTTTGCAATTACTATCTCCCAATTGATGACCACATTTCTTGGATGTTGTCTTGCCGATCTCGGTTTCCAATAAATAGTCGATTTTGCGAACTTCAATGGAAAAACCGCGATCGCTTTGGGTCACTTTACCTAAAAATCCCTGGTAAACTTCCAGATATTTAGGTGGCAGATCGGCCAGTGACGCGGGTAAATCAGTTACATCACACTGAAAACAGGTAATCTTTGCGTAGTGGTATTTGTGAGCCAAAAGATCTCGATCCGATATTTGGTCACTGCTGAGAATTCCCGCCAGAGATTGAGAATCATTTTGCTCAAAACCTTCACTAGTGCTATCGGCAGAAGGAGCAAAACCTGTAGTTGGTTCATAACTTATTCCACCAATAGGTAAAGGTAGATCGAAGCTCGTGAAACCAAGTTTTACCCCATCAAGTCTTTCAATTAACCAGCACCAAGCTATGGTAGTGACTTTTTGCGTGATCGTGTTTTGAAATGTCGGATCTAAAGTTTTCATGATAGTTTAACTAATAATCAATTCTGTATATTTTTAGGAGGTTTTTCTAAAGAATAAGATCCCGAAAAATTCTTACTATTATCTTTATTTGGCATAGTATTCAGAAAGTTTATAGATATAATTCTGAATAGAGTGAATATGCAGAAGAATTCTTTGATTTGTTCAATCAATACAGAATATAAGTCTAGACAAAACTGACTTTGTTGGCGAATGTGCTACGAAGAATCTTACATAGAGTATTGCTGATCGCCAGAGTAAAGGTTTCTCGTTCTTGTAGTATAATTATTTTCAGTAAAGATCACTTTCGCCAACAGAATCAAAACTATTAAGACACCTTAGGTTGCTAATCGGATCGAGAGTAGTCAAAATACTAATAAATGGGAGTTGTTTTTATGGAACATATACATACCATTGAGCAAGTTACCAAGCCTTCCGAAAAAAATGACTTTATTGATCTCTTTAAGAATAGCCCAAATGAAGACACCAGAGAATTTGAAATGCTGCTAACTTTGTTGGCGATAGAAAACACAAACGTTTTTCCCCTATGTCAAGAAATTTTGGACGACAGAAATCAAGATCAAAAAATTCGCTATGCTGCCTTTTTTACGTTATGCAACTATCATCGAAGATATAAAAATCCCTCGAAATACAATGATTTACTCGAAAGTCACAGAAATGAGTTTCAGAGCCACTCAACCTACAACCATCTTTATTCTATGTTCCTACAGCAAAGAAATAAAAATCAGGATTTGATCAAGGCCATTTATTTCGCTGAAGAATCAATCAGCAAAGCGCCTAAGCATCCTGGGTTTTTGCACAATTTTTCCCACGCAGTTGTTACTGCGGTAGAAGAAGGAGTAATTCCTTCTGAACAGTCTAAAGATCAATTGGCTCTAGCAAAAAAATACCTAAAATCAGCAATACAAATTGAACCAGACTATGCAAAGTTTTATTGTACTAAGGGGAGGCTTTTAGCAATTCAAGGTTTTTTCGTAAAAGCCAAAGGGGATATAAGGATAGCGATAGACAAAGAGGACTCGCTTAGAGAGGATTATGCGCTTCGAATCACAGACTATCAATCATATTTAATGAGAATCCAGCTACAAGAAGTGTCGAAAGAGCTTGGTAGAAAACTGAAAGATACATCAAATGAGCTTTTATCTGAATTACAAAGTGAACGTAGGTCTCTTAATAAAAGAGTTGATCAAGAAAGAGTTCGAAGTGTAGAATTTTTAGGTTTTTTCACAGCTGTTATTTCCCTCATCATTGGTGGGATTCAAATATCTCAAAGACAAGATATTGTAGAATCTGCTCAGTTGATGATTGTTTTCACCGGAACTTTGCTTATTGCTTTCTCAAGTTTATCTTTCCTACTAAATGGCATGGCAGATATAAAGCGCTCTGCTCCTATCTTCTTTTTCGGAATGATAACATGTGCTATGGGATTATTATTTATCCCCAAAATCCTTTGACAAAAAGGGTTTCCAAACAGGGAGAAAGGACGACAATGGAATCGATGACAAATGAGACTAAAAATCATTGACAAAAAATCTGATTATCGTGGGCAAATAAATGAAGACCTTGTTGGGAATTTAGATTCTCATTGCTGGGTGCTTGATGGTGCAACAGGCCTCACAGATAATCCAGTAACAAATTCTAGAAACGATGCCAGGTGGTTTGTTGAAAGAATAGATGCTTCACTAAGAAAATTCTGTAGTTTCAATGATACATCACTGCAAGAAGTCGTATTTAAAACAATAATACAGGTTGATAAGGAGTTCCAGAAATGTATAATCAAATCTGACCATAAACCCTTTGAAGTTCCTTCAGCAGGTATGGCTTTGATTAAAATCGATGAAGGTTACTTAGAGTATGGAGTTTTAGGCGATTGTAGAATCTTCATCCTAAAAGAAAGTGGTGAAAAAATCAGTATTGGTGGTTCTCCTCTCGAAAAATTGGATCAAGAGGTTGTCAAAAGGATATTGGAATTACGCGATGAAAAGGGGATCAAAGATTATGGAGAAATAAAGACTCAAATACTGCCTCTATTACAAAAAAACCGTTCTTTGATGAATACAGATGAAGGTTATTGGATCCTTAGCCTTAACCCCGAAGCTTCAAATCATATGAATCAGGGTACTATTAAAGTCATGGATGGAGATGTTGTCTTATTGGTTACAGACGGATTCTATCGTATAGTTGACATTTTTAAGAAAGTCCATGAAAGTGAACTTGTTCAGGTCTCTTTGGAGCGAGGGTTTGAAGATATCATAGAAGAACTTAGGGCTATGGAGCAAGCTGACTTTGATTGCTTGAAATATCCAAGATTAAAAGTTTCTGATGATGCTACAGCAGTTTTGTTAAGAATTTCGGCGTTGCCGATTTGAAACAGGAAATAAAAAAATGAGATACTTAAAAACCTTACTCTCTAATCCTCTGCGACTCTGCGAGAGATAAATTCATACCTGGATTCAGCAACACCAAAATTTCTAGCTATGTTTAAAAGTTTCGAGGTTTTGGATATAGGTGTGTTATCTAACAGGTTTTAGACTGCATCCCGCCCAGATGCGGGTTTCAAAGTATACGAGGTTTATTGTCTTCTACCATTCATCCATCTGAGCTGTTCTAGTTGTTCCTGTTGTATCTGATACTCAGAAGCTTTAAAGCTATCAAGATCGGGAGTGACAAAGGTTGAACTCAAATTATAAACTTGGGTGGTATTTGGTTGAGCAATCCTTTCCCGACCTTCGATCGCAGCCACATTAATATTCGGTATCTTGTAATCTAATCCAGCTAACAAATTAGCCTCAATTGTCCCACCATCTAGAAAATTGCCCTCAAAGATTTTTTCTAATGGGTTAATACCTAACTGTCTCTTAAGTCCCTGATATCTTCCAGCCTCCCCAGTTTTAATCGATAAAATCTCTTCTCCTGGCGTAAATACTGCCAATCTTCCTCCACTGCCCTCGCGACGGAAAGCATTACGGATAGGTGCTGATAATTCTTGAAGGCGATCGCTGATCGGAGTCGGAACAACCCGCTCCAGCGATGCAGCGCGGTCTTGGGGGTTCCCCCCATGAGCGACTGCATCAAGAACTGTGCCACCTTCATCATAGTTAGGAACAGTTCCCCCATATTTAAACAAACCAGCAAAAATATTTCCTATTGAGCCAAAAATACTCCCACCATTGACAGCAACCGTAGGAGTTCCAAAAATAGCATCAAATATATTCCTCGAAGCTCGTTTAGCAAAAGCTTCAGCAATATTATTTGCCATATTCCCCAGCATTTTTTTGAATAAATCACCGACATTATCCAGATCCTTGACCAATTCACCAAAGAAATTTTGAAACTCTCCCAGTGCATTTTCCCTAATGGTCATCCCCAGATCTTTGAACTGGTAATTGATGCTCTCAAGATTGACTTGATTTAGAGCCTCCGCTTGCTGTTTGAGCTTTGCCAGCTTTTCAGGTTCTCCTGCATATTGTTGTTCTAACTGGGCTATTTGCTGTTTATAGCGGAAATTCTCTTGCGCGATCGCGTTTTCTCGTTGAATTTTATTAGCCTCCATTTCCGAACCTTGGTAACGCGCCAATTCAGCTTTTCGATCTTCGATACCAGAGTTAATGTTGAGTAGCTCCTGTTCGTAGCTCAGATCGCGGTTATAGGCTTCCATATTGATATTTGATTCCGAGATCGCGCTATTTTTCTCTTCTAGCTTAATGAGTTCATTTGCTTGGTCAGTATCGCCATACTGTTGCCTAATTTCAGTTATGCGCTTTTCCAGCCTGAGCCTTTCTGCAGCCAATTCATTCTGTCTTCTCTGTTCGTTAGTTCCTCTTTGGGCTGCTATATTAGAGCGAAGCTGTTGAAGCTCCTCACGTCTTACCACAGATTCTAATTGCTTCTTCAGCTTTCCTTGTTCTTCAATAAAGGCTACTCGCTTCGCTGACTCTTCCGCGATCGCCTTGTAAATATCGCGAGTCTCTTCAAGTTTGTTTTGAACTTGAGGTAAAGCGTTTTGAGCATCAGTCAATATCTGTTCGAGAACTGGCAGAACAGCCAAAGCTTCTTCAGAACCAGAGGCGCGGATCTTGGAGATCGCGTCTGGAAAAATCTGTAAAACCCCTTCAATAGTAGCTAGTTCATCCGCTAGTGCTTGAACCTCTTGTAAACCCTCAAATTTAAAATTGCGAAACTCTGAAGCTACTTGTCTGAGTTCTCGTTGAGTTTCAATGTTGGCATTAGGTCTAACTGATTGCTCTTGAAGATTAGCAACTTTATTAAGCAGCTCGGCAAATTTATTATCCTGCTGTAACTCTTCAATCTGGAATTGTCGCCGAATTTTTTCCTTCTGATCGGCAACAGTGGTTTCTAGATCCTTGATGCCAAAACTATTAAAGATCTCCTGAAGATTCAACTGTTGCAGCTTTTCATTGTTGAAAGCTTCGTTAGCTGCGATCGCCCTAATGGCAGATCTTTCATTTTGAGAATTAAGACCTAAAGAAGCATCAGAAAGAAGCGTTTTCGGATCGACCCATTGACCGTTAACAGTAGCTCTGTAATCTAAATGGTCACCAGTTGACACTCTTTGCTTACGAGCATAAGCACTAGTATGGGCAACCTCACCTATTTTCTGACCTGCTGAAACGCGATCGCCAACAGCCACATTTAACTTTTGACCTAAATGAATGAACCATTCCACAACGCGATCGCCAGCATCATTAATTGATTCAACGGCAACCTGCATCTGATCGGCTAACGGCTTAATATACTTAACAACTCCACTCCTAACTGCGAGGACATCAGATCCGCCTTTAGCTGCGATATCAATCCCCTCATGAAAATCTTGACGACCAAAAATATTACGCCAACCAAAACCACTGGTAATCGTAGCAGTGTCTAGGCTCAGTCCTGGCAAGGGAAAATTATTGGTTTTTACGCTATTGTTTTTAGAAGTAATATTATTACCACTGTTATTGCTAACAAGATTGTTTCGGAACTCAAGTAACGCACCCGACGCGCCCCGTATCTGCCGGACAAAATCTTCCATTTCTCTAGCATTAGAATAAGCCTCTGATTCGAACTGAATTTTTGAACTTCTCAATCCTAACCTCTGCTCAAAAATTTGCTGTGCCTGGTCAAGCAGTGATTGCACCCCATCAATAATCCCGTTAATAAAACTCTCACTACCAGGAGCGATCGCCCTTCTAAGTTGGGATTTGATATCCTGGTAAAAGATTTGGTTTACTAAACGCTCTGTTTCAATCTGAGCTTCCTTAATTCGTTGTTGCAGATTAAAGAAATAATCTTGAATTGTACGATTAAAATCAATTAAGTTATTTCTGGTCTGTTGGGCGTTCTGAGCTAATTGTTCCTGATAATTTCCTAATTGCCCCTGTAAATTTCTCAGTTCAATTAAAGCTTTAGCTGCCTTCTTCTCCTCTGAGCTGCGCTCCTCTTCCTTGAGCCGATTTAAGGTTTCAGTTGTTAGGCTTAAACCTTGCTCCCTGGCTGAAGCTTCTAAGCGTTTGATTCCCTGGTCTAACTCGGCTGAACCTAATTTTTTAGTTAGATTAGCTATCTCTTGGTTGAGTTCTTTAATCCGATTCTGAATATCTTCATTTTCTAATTGAGTAATTTCTAATTGAATCGCTTGTTCTCCCTTGCCTTCAGCTAAACCTTGATTGATTAATTGGGTTTTATTTTGTTGTAATCTAATGTCAGCTTCTTCAAAGACTCCTTGTAATCGTTCATTAGCATTTCTCAAGTAACGCTCAAAGACACTTAAGTTATTAGGAACTTTAGCAATTTGTTGATTTAAATCTTCTAATTTACTGGTAGCTGCTTCTATTCTGTCTTCTACAGTTTTTCTCTGTTGTTGATAATTTGATTCTGTGATGCTTCTCGATGCTTTGTCCGACTCTAAATTATCTAATTCTTTCTTGCCAGTATTGATAATTCTCTGTAGATTTTCTTTTTGAGTTGTTAGTATTTTTAGTTGTTTATCTCGTTCTTTCTGTAACTCTCTTTCGGTTTTTAATGATGCTTCTAACTTGTCTTTTTCATGGGGTAATAAGTCGAGTCTTGCCGATTGAACATCAGCAATTTGTGAGTCTAAATTAGCAATTTTTCTTATCGAATCTAAGACTTGATTATTGGCTAATAATATCTGGTCACTAACCGAAGCATAATCACTAATGGCAATGATTCTTTCTAATTGATTCTTTTCTGCTAGGGTTTTAAAATTTCGATTTCTCAGTCTGCGTTCATATCTCTCTTCAAGTCCAGTCCAACCAATGCGAGACGCAGTATCACGAATGCCAGTTTTCGCCCATATTTCTATATTTACCAGTCTCTTTCTAATTAGATTGTCTAGGTTAAGATTATCACCCCCAATGACGGGAAGTAACATCTTACCAAACCAATTATCAGGAAGATTTAACCCCTTATCTATGGTCAAATCTTTTGATTTAGTTGGTAGGTTGTTATTGTATTCTTCTTGGGCTGAATTAGCTTCGTGCCATGCTCTTTTTAATGCTTCTACGCCTTTTGCTAATAAATTGATATCTTTATAGCTTTCTCTGGCATTATTACGCCAAACTTCAATAGCATTTGAGGCCGAAGCTATAGCAAGAGAAATCAACAACCAAGCCCCAGCAACTTGCATCAACATCGCTCTAGCTGCCCAAATTTTTGCTAATGCTGCTATTAATCCCTTGACGCCAAAAGTTACCGCATTTATCAAAATTGGCAATAATTGAAAATGTTTTAAGATTGCCAATAGAGCAATCATTAAAATATTCATCAATATGTTAAATAATAAATCTAAATTATTAGTAAGAGCCTCTAATCCCAGGGATTTAATTCTTAATTCTAATTTTTGGAGTGGTTGGAATATAGCCCCTAGAGTTGCCTTAAACTTTCCAAGAGAATTGTTATATCTTGTCTGTAAAGCTTGAGCTGTTTTTGTGCCATCAGCCAGAGAATTTTGAGCTTTAAGGGTAGCAGCAATTTTGGGAAGCACATCGATTTTAACTTCCCCCTGGCTCATCATCTTCTCTAATTGAGGAGTAGAAACCCCCTGAGCCTCAGCAACTAAGCTGATAAAGTCTCCCATTCCTGCAATATCCCCAATTTGTCCTCTGACCTCTTCGGCGGTTAATTTTCGTTTACCGATTATTTGGGACAAAGCAGTAAACAGCCGATCTTGATTTTGGGCATCAATCCCCCGTAAGGTTGCTGTTTCGGCAAAGGCTTCAAATATTTGCTCGGTTTGCATTCCCTCTAATGAGGTTCCCTTAGATGCACCAATCATGCTGGAATAATTTTCCTTGGCAGCATTAACATCAATATCCAATTGCTCGGCTGTCTGGGTGATGTATTGTAAATTTCTTCTGCCTTCTAAAGCATTTCTGGAACTAAAAATGATTGCCCGATCCAGAGTTTCAGCCGCCATAGCAGCAGCAAAAAACTCTTTTGATAAGCTTTGCATCAAGCCGATTACTGTCTTAATTCCCAGTCCCCCCAGGAACATGGCAGCTACAGGAGCAAGAAACCTCGTAGCTTGTCGCAAAATAGGAAATCTCTCAAGCAAGCTATCAAACCGACGACGAACCCGATTTATCAATCCCTCAGTTATATTTGTTTGTTCTGCCGCATCATTTACGGTCTCCTCGCTAGCTTCGGCGGTTGATTCTCCTACCAGCTCGGCTAAATTCTCTAGAACTGCTCTTAATTGTTCGGTGCGGCTGCTAATTTGTTCTCTAAGTTCCTGAGCCAAAATTTCTTGAGGCTCAGTACTCAGAAGATTGAGAAGTTCTTCTATTTGTGCGGTGAGAATTTCACGACGCTGTAACAGAGCGTTAACTATTTCGTTATCGTCGAATAGTTGTAAATCAAAATTAACCCCATCTAATTGATTTTGAAGATCTCGAAGGGATTCAAGGTCAGTTTCGCCGATTCCTAAATTAAAACCTTCAACAAGATAATGTCCTATGCGACGGAAAACTTGAGAAGGGGATTGAATATCCAAATTATTGCGAGTCGCGTCTGCTGCTTCCTCTCCTATAGCTTCCCCAGCTCTCCTTATTTCTTCAAGATCGGCTAAGATTCCCTCAACAAAACCATTAGTAACCTCACCCCCTGCTTGCTGATATTCGGCAACCCATTGAGCAAAATATTCCTCTAAGCCCATCTTGGCGCGACCTCTGAGATTGGGCTGACCAACTCTAATTTCAGTTTCAATAGCGGTTAAGCGTCCCATATTGGCAGCCAGAGAAGGATCTGAGCCGCTATTCTCTCTGATTTCTTGGTAGATCTGTCTCACAGCTTGAATTCGTTGTAATAAAGCCTCGCCGATTTCTCTGGCATGTTCTAAGTCGCCCTCATTAAGAGTTTCACGGTAAAACTGGGCTAATTCTTCGATATCCTGGCGAATAGCTTTTAAATAACGCTTTCTATCGTCGTCATTTTCCAAGTCATCAAATTTGGGGATAAAAGCCGTTACGATTTCGTGAGCATGTTCTCTAGCATCATCGATCAGTCGCTCTAAATATTGGCGGTATTCCTCTACTAATTCTTGGGGAGTTTTTTCTACCTGATTAATGGGCTCAGCTTGGGGAGCAACTGACTCTTGAGTGTAATTAATCCCAAACCTTCTTAAGCCTTCTTGGGCTTGCCTTTTCTGTCTGCTGAAATAGCGACCGCCCCCAACTTCCACCGCTTGCTCGGCTAAGCGGGAAATTGCCATCAGCGATCTAATGTAATCTTCGCTCAGTTTATTAACAGCATTAAGTTTTTGTTGCTCGGGTAAATTACCCTGTTGAATTTCTCTAAGTTTTATGGCTAATTGTCCGACTTGTTTTTGCGCTTTGTTCAGATCGGAATATATGCTGGCAAGAGCAGCAATCTTATCAGTATCTCTATACAAAAATCGTTGGATTTCTTCTGATAAGAAAACATATTGTTGTAAACTATGTTCGTCAATTCCCTCGATATTTTGGATATCTGCTGCTAGTTCAGGAAAGATATCAAAACCTAATAATTCTCTGACTGTATTATTAAATTGCTTGAGCTTGTCAACTTGTAAAACAGGATCGTGTTCGCCTAAAACTTGTTCATAATTTGCTGATTCGATGCGCCCTGGAAGTTTTGGCGTACCTATTCCCATGACAGATATTTTGCTCAGATCTGCGCCGTAATCTTCCAACAATTTAATCAAGTCTTCGGCAACGTAGCCCCCACCACTATAGCCAGCAATTTTTATATTTAATTCGGGGTTTTGTTGTTGTAATTGAATTATTTCGGCTGCTGCTTTAACGGCATCGGGATTGTACCCAAGTTGATGAACTTGGGCAAACATATCTAAAATTCTAGTTAAACTTTTTTCCCGTCCTTCAATTCCACCCTCATTAAATTCTTCGACTCTTATAACATCAGTAAATTCATTAGTTAAACCGATATATTGGGTTCTATCTTCTGGGGCAATTGTTTTTAATTGATTGGCAAAAATTTGACCAGATCTGCCGCCATTTCCTGCATAGCCACCAATGACAGCAACTAAAGTATCAACTCCTTGCTGGACTGCGATTTCATCAAAATTTCTTTCTCTAATAGTTTTCTCTAAAGCTGCCTGCCCTTCAGTAGAAAGCCTTGCCCGTCGCAGATTTCCCGCCGCACTACCAACTACATTAATTGGATTTAAGTTATTGGCTATGTTTTGGCGCAATTCGTCTAAAGCTTGGTTGATTGAAGTGATATAAGCCTCAAAATTAGCTCTAATCTCAGCTAGCGAATCATCAAAATCTGGGGCTGAGGGGAAAGGGGGCGATCCTCCTGGCGCTCCTGGTGGTGCGTCTGGGGGTGCTTCTGGTGGTCTACCCCCTTCCGATTCATCAAAATCAAAAATGGCTCGTCGAACTCTTTCTGAAGCGATGTACTGCTCAAAAAAATGTCCCCCAGGAATAGCATCATATTCAGTGTCATCATTGACAAAATCAATCGCCTCACCAAATTGATGTAGCATTTCCAGGGGATCGCGATCTGCGAAAATCCGTCTTATCTGCTCTGGTTTAAGATTGCCTTTTAAATTTGGGGTTCCTGCGGTGACAGTGGTTACTCCTTTAATTCCCAATAGCTCTAATAAATATTGGGCTTCTTCAGCAACAAATCCTCCCGCAGAATGCCCTACCAATTTAACTTGGATTTCGGGATTCTTTTCCCGTAAAGCTAATACTTTATTGACTAACTCCACTGAATCAGGATTAAAACCTTTGAGGTTAATTTTGGCTGCATTGGCAACCGCATTTACCCCCCAGGCTGCGCCCGAAGCTGCATCAGTAGCTTGGAACATGACATCGGTAAAAGAAGTATCAGAAGAAATAATTTTTGTTCGGTCATTCTGATTAATTTCTCGGAGTTTTTCTGCTTGCTTTCTGCCCTGTTTTCCCTGTTCCCCTGCAAATCCTGAAGCGGTAATGATAATGTTATCAACATCGCTAAGATCGCCTAACTCTTCATTAAATTCTGCCTCGTTAGGATTTACTTTTCTCGTTGCTTCTTCTTGAACCGATGCCCGCCTAAAGCCTGTAAAATAAGAATCTACAAGAGAATTGGGAATCCCAACTAAAGCTGAGACAAAATTTTTAATTCTGGCAAAATCTACTTCTTGGGTCTCATCGTTTAAATCAGCTATGGTATATTTTAAAGTGGCAAATTTTTCATTAAGATTTTCCAAACCATCTTTAGCAACAAAGGAAACCGATTTACCAAAAACTCGCCCTTTTCTTTTTTGTGAATAATCTAATTCATCGTCTAAAACTTCCGATAAACCGCTAGCAAATTGTTCACCGAAATAATTTCCTATACCCTCAAAATATCCTGAGGAAACTAATTGGATTTTCTTGGTAAAATTACCAATAATATTAGTAAATAAATTACCTTGATTCTCTTTAAATCCTGGGGTGATTTGTTTCGAGTCAGCAACTAGATTAAGATTTAGTCCCCCAGTATTTTTAATACTATAAGTTAGCCCCTTAACTAAATCTTTGATATTTTCCGAAGTTAATTTAACAGTAATCCCAGTAGTTCTTTCAGCAGAACGATTTTTAAAGCTAGTGACATTACTTGAGCGTAAACCTAAGATTCTTTGTCCAACCCTAGAGCCAAATTCGCCCCCAATCGCCTCATAGTATCCCGCAACAATAGAACTAATTGGACGCTTGATGAATTGAAGTAGTCCCCCTTTAACATTCCCTTGTTGGAATTTTTGAAAGATTTCGGCATATTCAGCAAATAGATCATCATTGGTTAGCTCAATAGCTTCTTTTACGGCACTCGCTATTATTTCCGCTTGCAGTTTATAACTTATCTTTTCCTGAGAACCAGTGTATCTAGTTGGTTTTTTGTCAACTTTAATCCTAGTTTCTAAATTGTCAGTTGATTGTGCACCTGGTCTCCTATTTTTCTGTTCAACAGCCGCAACTTTTTTGCTATTTTTAATTTGTTGCTCACTTAGCTCTTGATTAGCCTGTTGATTTTTTTTGATCCCTAAACGAAGATTTTTCAGACTTTCTGTGGCTTCTTTATAACCTTTGATTTCGTATTTTATTCCTAAAGTTCGAGTCGCCATATTTATAAGTCAAAAGTCAAAAGCCAAAATTCAAAAGTTAAAAGTTAAAATTCAGAAGAGACGTGTCACCGACACATCTGTACCAAAGTCAAGAGTTAAGATTCTGAGCGAAATTTTTCCACAGTTGTTTTTACATCATTACCCTTAGCCCAAGCAGCTAATCTCAAATCACTAATGCTATTAGCACGTCTTTCTTTTTCAAGCTGCTGTGCCGCTTTTAAAAATAATTGAATTTGTCCAAAACTATAATCTTGAATATCTCGCCAACTGTGACCAGCAGCAATTAGCTGGCTGATGATGTATCCCCAGTCTTTTCCTTTTCCTTTGGTTTGATTTTTTCGGTTTTTAGTAGAGGAATTTTCTGAGCATTCTGCTCGAAAAAATCCATATTAACCTCAATAGCTGCTGCAAGTAATGCCCCGACTTCTCCCCAATGAAATTGATTCAAATTTACTTCTTCTCGACAGCAAAAACCGATCATTTTGCCGATATTATCTCCCAACTGACTATCTTGGGTATTCATGATATTTTGGACTATTGACCCAATTTCATCAAAATTATTATCAAGTCTTTTTAGCTTTAATTCTCTCTTTTTCTCCTCTAAATCGCTATCATATATTGCTTGTACTTGTTGTTTATAATCTTGAGCTACCTGCCGATAACATTCATAATATTTATTGATAATGGCAATAGCTTCATTAAAATATTGAAAGCCAAAAGGATACAAAGTAATTTCTCTTTTCTTTCCTTCTTCCTCTTGGAAAGTAACAACTTTTTTCTTGGTTAATATACTTAATTCACTCATATTTCTTGGCTATCTCTTCTGCTTTATTATAGAAATCTATTTTTGGTTTACTGTTAACTGTTGACTGAATCTTATAAATAGGAACTACCCCAGAACTGGATCGATACAGAACCACATGCCCATCATTGACAGTCACAATAGCTAAGTTTCTCCCGTAACGAGTTTGTAGGATATTCCAGTAACCAGGACTAATGCGCTTGAATCCTCGCTTTTGTCCTTCTGGCAATAAGATCCAAAGGTTAGGATTACCCTCGCTCTCTTTGGCCTCAGCATGAGCTGACAGAATTGGAGACAAACGGACATAAGAACCATTTTTAAACTCGTACACTTTGACCCCACGTTGGAAAGCCAGACTGGGACTCGCAAACTTTTGTTTAATTTGCCGTGCAATATCCGCTGCTAGTTCTCGTGCTGCTTGGTGAGTAGCCTCACGAGACTCTAGAGTCATCTCCCTCAATTCCCGATCAAAAAAACGGTCAACCTCCGACATTAAAGTACTTACTTTTGACTTATCGTTTGACTCGAATCCTCATAAACCCCCCATACAAAGAATTATCAGCGTAACACCTGTCATAAAGAGCTGTGCCGTTAAGATTATATTCGGCAAACTCTTCGTTAATTAGATCCATCATTTCCGCAGGGTCAAAACGCGCCTTATAAATCTCAATTACTACTGGTACATTGTCACTACCGCGATTGAGCCCATCAAAACGCAACCAGCGATAGGTATTGAGTTTAGTAAAAGCAGTGGTAATTCTTTCGGCGGCGGCTTGATAATTCGCCTCTAAAGTATCTCCATCGGTAAAACTCGCATCAGGAGCAAAACTGATTAATCCTGTATTCAGGTCAACACTATAATCAGTTTCATCATAGGTAGTAGCACCACCCACATTAGTTAAAGAACTAAAGGAGGCGGGCATTCGTGCCAAGGCAGCTTTTTTCCCTAAATGACCAATTATCTCTTCCCCTGTAACGGTAGCCCCTACCAACTCTTGACTTTGCCCATAGACGTACAGGTCTAAATTTTCCCGTTTGAACTCGTCGAAAGTGGCATTAATTTCAACTTTTTGCGCCTTTTCAAAAGTGGCATCCACCGCCCCTCTTCCAGTCTGACTTTCGTTATGCTCTACTCGCTCAACGGTAATTTTAGTCTCTAATTTGGAACAATTGCCCAGATCGATTAAACCGCCTACGGGCTTGCCTAAACTGTCCCTTTCGGAATAGTTGACAGATCCTTGACCAGAATAATATTCAGCAACAGTTTCTAATGCCATAATCTATCTATCGAATTTGTATAACACTTGAATCACTAACTCAATCAGGCAAGCTGTTTTCCCCTGAGTCTCCACAAATTTATTTGATTGTTTTAAATGAACAATTCCTTTGGGGATTGCAAGAGATTGCACAGCCGCTATTAAGTCGATCATTGCTAGATTTCCCAAATCTGCTGCCGATTTCTTAGCCGTTTCCACCACCAGTGCCTCAATAGTTACATTCAATTGGGCATCATATTTCTGATTAAGCGGTTGATACTCTTCCAATTCATCTTTGACATTCAGATGATTTTGCTCGTATTGACTGGGGGTGGCTTGCCAATATGTAACTTGGTCAAAATTGGGTACCGATTTTAGTTGTTCCAAGATTAGGGGAACTATGTCATTTCTTCTGCTCACTATGTAAATCCTCGTTCTTAAGTCAAAAGTCAAAAGTCAAAAGTCTTTTAGCTTTCAACTTTCAAGCTTCTTTGAGAATTAAATCAGTTAACTTTCCGTCATCAATAGGTTGAATCTGAATGACTTCATAAACTCTGTCGTTCAGTTCAACTCTTGAACCATGGTTTACCTCAGTTATTTCTGAGGTTTGGGTTTGAAAAGAAATTGCCCGACCCTCAGAATTCAATGTATTGATTCCAAAAGCCTGAGCATATTCCTCATCAAAAATCCCCCAAACCTCAACCCCATCAATCAAAGCAGGACTAGAAAATTCACCTTTAGTGAAGATGTCAAGATTCTCTTCAAGTTTCATTGCTTTGACTAACTCTTGACTGTCTTGCCGAGCTTTCCCTTGCGTCTGACGCCGACGCGGGGTCTCGGCGCTTTTGACTTTTGACTTTTGACTTTTCCCCTGCCTTTTTCTCCTGTGCCTTCCAATCATTAAAGTCACTTGCTGCGGTTACTTCAGCAATTTTTGCGGGTGGTTTATCAGCCAAGGCCACAGCTTTATCATGCAATTTTGCCTGATCTTTAGTTAGATAAACCAACTCCCCAGGTTTGGCGGTTTTTCCCCGATGGATAATTTCTAATCCTTCTTCTTGTACTTGATACCAATCCTTCATAATTTACTCCAAAAAACTTTTGACTTCTCTTGGTGCGCGTTTCTTGGTGGGCGTGCTTTAGACGAGGAAACCTCGTCAAGATCCCACCGCTTTTGTAGAGACGTTGCATGCAACGTCTCTACTGACTTTTGACTTATTTCTTCATCTCTCAGTCTTAGTTGCTCTAGTTTTATTCCTCGCCTTATATTGCTCCTCATTTTCTACCTGATGCGAATGACGCTGAAACTGCTCTTCTGTGAGCTTAACAGCCTCTTCCGGCTCATAAATCTTACTTTCCGTCAGAGCTACAACTAACCCTGGACGCACATAATAAGTTTTCGTGGTCATAATTTACTCCAAAAAACTTTTTTTACTCCAAAAAACTTTTGACTCTTGACTGTCTTGCCGAGCGTTCCCTTGCGTCTTACGCCGACGCGGGGTCTCGGCGCTTTTGACTTTTGACTTACCGCGCAGCGGTACTAGGCTGATCACTATAAGGAGTAGCCAAATCAGTAGCTACAGAAAAAGCCTTCTCTTGAGTTACCTGAATATCGCAGGTATGGATGATGCGAACCCGTACCCCACCAGCTAAGAACTTGTGATAGGGATCGGCGGCTAGTTCATAGGTTCCCCATTCCCCACAAACCAATCGGGAAAAATCACCAAAGATCACGGCACTTAATCCTGTTCCTGTACCTTTGACTAAATTTCCTGGTACTTGATTACTTACCCCAACCCGATAACCATTGACATAACCCTGATTACTTCCTAGTAGGGCTTCTTGCCAGAGAGTTTGTCCCGTAGTGCCAGGGAATTTCTCCCGCGATTTCAATTCACCCCGCGTCTTAGCATTCATCACCCAACCCATTGTGCGCTCATCAGCATTGGCTACCGCGATTTTGGTCTCAAAAGAAACTAATCTCGGATGGGTGGCTACATCTCCATTTTCACCAAAGATAATCGGATTAACTCCTGGAGTGTTAACAATGCCTAGCGGTTCATCGCTAGTTCCCGTTCCCTCTATAGCAGCTCGATCCATGCCCAAAGCTAAAGCTATTGCCAGTTCGCGACGGGTAAAATTATCCATGCCGATACTAGACTGAAGCAACATGGAGCGGGTCACGTACATGTAGGAACCAGCATTTTTTGGACGCAGTTTAACTAAGCCAAACTGAGCATTAATTTGGCCTACATCAGCATCTTCTGGCACCCAATAAACTGAAGTTCCATCGGTCACCCCTGCGATTTGCTTGGGAATGTCCACATTACCCACCAAACCGGTAAGGGAGGTCATGCCCATTTGGCGCATGATTGAGCGATTGCGGAAGATATCAATAAACCGCTCAGACAATAACTCAGTTTCGACTAAGTTGCCGCCAAATAGGGGATCTCCCACCATCTGATCTCGCTGCATTACTTTCTGGAGGTAATTACGAGTTGCGGCTGAACGACTCAACTCTTCAAAACCATCTTGAGCATCTTCTGGACTGACATCGAGATCGTTGCCAGGAATTAAAACATTTTCTGTCTCTTTGTAATTCCTGGTTTTCTTGGCTTGGGTAACTAAAGCTTCGTGAATCTCTTTCTCAAAGCAATTTGTTTTCCATTCCCCATCTAAAGCAGCACGAATAGCATTGATAATGCGGTATCTTTTCCTTTCTTGACGCGACATTCCTAATGGTTCATTAGTGCGGGCTAAGGGTTGTTTTTTGCCGTCATTAATCTTATCCAAGAACAAAGATCTCGCTTGTTCAATGGATAAACCATCTTGAATTGCCTTCTCAGCAAGTTCCTGGCAACCATAGCGTTGACCAGCAGCTAAGATCGACTTTGTTCGTTCTCGTTCTGCTTTCAACAAATCTGCTTCGTTAACTTCTATCTCTGTTGGCATTGCATCAGTATTAGTGTTTTCTAACTGTCCTGATGATTCCCCTTTATTTGCTGAATGTTCAAAGCTCGGTTTTAAATCAAAATAACTCCTGCCTAACCCTACGGTATGGTCCGCTGGTGCCGGACAAATACTTCCTTCAACTAAGCCCCATCTAACAACAATTAAATAGTCTTCATTGTCTCTGGTTTCAAATTTGACTTTTTCATATCTATAACCCCCGCTCACTGTGCGAAGATTTCCTTTGGTGACGCTGTGATAATATCTTTTGGCTAGTTCGTTATAGGGATTATCTAGTTCAAATTTGGCAGTGACTCTGACTTTTTTGTCTGCCAATCTTCCTGATAATAAACTACCTAAATATTGATTCGGGTCATGATTTAGTAATAATGGTGCGCTGCCACCATTGACCCTTTCTAAGTTAACTGCTCCTTGATCGTGAGATAAAATTTCTGTTCCAAAGAATCTACGATAGGGCTGTTCACTGGTTAGGGAAAATTCAATGACGCCTTCTTCTTTCTCCTCTAGGTCACATATTTCTAAATCTCGACGCTGAAAACTGGGGATTTTGTGTTCTCCTACTAGGAAAAGATCGCCCTGGGATCTGATAAGAACTTCTGTAGTCATGGGAATAGGATTTAATTAACCTTCTTACCATTCCCTATAGTTTCCTGTTCATCATCATGGATTGAGTAGCCATCGAAAGTTAATTTGATGTCATAGGTTTCTAAGATCTTCCGCTCCCTCGCCAAAATCTTGATATTTTCCTCAAAATCTCCACCCTGTTTAGCAATTTCATCAGTAAGGGTAGTCAATCCACATTTAATCGCTGCGATGGTCGCGTTAATTTCTTTGTGCGGATCTACCCATGACCAACCCCTCGGAGTCCAGCGTATTTGGTGGTAACGTTGAGGTCTGATTTCATAATCGATAAAGGGCAGTACTCCTGAAAGTACTGCCATGTCTAGCCATTCACTGTACACGCGCCTCAAGAATATACTAATAAACCAAATCTGCCACACCTTATATCGGTCTCTCGCTTGGAGTAGAGATAAGCGACTACTGCTGTAGTTAGATTTGGAAAAATCATTGCTCACATTCTCGTAACTGACTCCTACTCCTGCACCAGAACCCCGCAGTTGGGATTCAAAGAAAGTAGCAAAGGCATTATTGGGACGGTTTGGCGCAAAACCTTCAAATTTTTCTCCTGGTGCGAGGTAGCGCATCATTCCAGGTGAGAGTTTTTCATCTGGTGGTAATTCTTTTTCTTCAGTGTCGGTATTTGGTTCGTTTAATAAATCCACATCGGGAGTATAAACTAATCCCATTATTGAAGCTGCGGCGCGGGCTGCTACTAGTTCTGATTTCTCGTATTCTCCGAGGTTTCGTAATCTTTGAATGGTGGAATAGAGAATTGGGACACCGCGAAGTTGATTGGGACGTTCTCTGAGATAGATATGAATAATCTCATCAGCAGGAATTCTCGTTAAGTTCCGACTATTAGAAGTAGTGCGCCCACCTCCTAACGGATTGGTGCCAAACCAAAAATCCCCTGGATGGTAATCGTAAAACCAATATGCCACAGGGCGTTTCCACCTATCAATCTCGACTCCCATCACGATCTGATTGCCATTATGGGTGGAGTTATAATCCTCGGCACATTGATCCGCTTCGATTACTTCCAGGGCAAAGGGAATGGTTGAGCTGCCAAAACTACGTTTAATTTTTCTGATGAAAACTTCTCCTGATTCCAGGAATGATTTAAAGGCTAATTGTTGGATTTCGTTAAAGCAGCATTGTCCTGAAACATCGCAATATTCTGCTTTTCCCCAGTCACTCCATGCTGATTCGATTAAGTCATTAATGCGATCTTCGTTCTTGGTATTGTCTTTGATTTGTTTGATTTGTGCCTGAAAACCAATCCCTGTATAAACGACGTTATCAACCAAGTGACGCACCATGCCCCGGGCATAATCGTTGTTGCGCAGTAGGTCACGAGAGCGGTTACGGAGGGTTTGCAAGGAGGCATAAACTTCCGAGTTGGCGGAGGTTCCCCAGGCTTGCCAATCGCGATCTAGTCTACCTCTTCTAGCTCCGTCGTAGCGACGGTGTTGTATTGAATGTCTTGGTGGTGTGTTCCAGATGCGCTTGATGAAGGTGAGGAAACTCATTTACTAACTAAGATGAAGATCGTTGTTAGAGTTCCCTTTATTTATTCGTTACTCTGTTGCTAAAGTATCCTCCAAAATTAGATGATCGCACTCAAATTTAGATCTTTCAGCACTCGGAATGCTTTCCTAAGCACTCCTGAAACGCTAAAGGTTAGCGTCACCGGCTGTAAATGTCTGAAACGGGACAGAAACATCAACGTTTAGTCCGGTGCACGGGTTGGTTAGGCAATCTCCAAGTTGTCTGTTTTTAGTAATCGATTAGTGTTTACTCTGTGAAGAGCAAACACTCCACAGTCAATTAACCGTTTCTTCTACTAAAGATGGGTTTTTCTGCTCATTGTAGGTTGTGAGTATCGCAGCAAGTGAAACTTGTCTGCATGTATCTATGATACAGAGATTAACTGCATTGCGTGCCTTCCTCACCCTTCCTAGACTGGTATAAGTTTTTGCAATGTGATGTAGAGCCCATAGTTGATCGGAGGGAACCCCTATATCTTCAACTATTTTGAGTGCCCGCCTTAATATCACTTGACTTCGCTCCACATCATCAAGCTGCCGAACCGCTTCAGAAATTGCAACCAAAGCCTCAGACTGGTCAGATATCAAACCTATTTCCCACCCTATTTCAGCGACCTCTCGAGAAATCATCCGACCAGATTGATATTCGATATCTTTAACAATATCAAGTGCTTCCTTGAGTAACTGCTCGACTTGCTTTGATTCGTCAAGCTTTACGGTAGCTTGAGCAATAGAATCTAGAATTTCAGGTATATGAGAAATATCGTCATTATCTTTGACAAGTCCGAGAGCCTGCTCTATTAGCTCTCGAGCTTGATCCATATGACCGAGCTTTCCATAGGTTTTAGCAATAGAAGCTAAAGCTATGGCTCGGTCTGGGGAGTCAATCATTTCCGTGATCTCTAGAATTTGTTGCAAAATCTCTTTCGCTTTGCCCTTCTCCTTAATTTGCCCAGCAGCTTCAGCAATAGCTCCTAAAACCTCGGACTTAGGCCAAGAGCTCTCCATGTTTCTAGCGATTTCGAAAACTTGCTCCAGCACCTCCTGAGCTCGATTCACGTCGCTCATCTGTCCAGCAACTTTAGCAATAGGACTGAGAACCCACTCTCGCGGGTATTCGTTAATATCCTTCGCAATGTTAAGCGCTTGCTCCAACACTTCCTGAGCTCGATTCAAGTCGTATATCTGCCCAGCAACTTCAGAAATGGAAGCTAAAGCTCTAGCTTGATCATAATAGTCCCCATAATTTTCGGCGATTTCAAGTGCCTGCTGAAGCATCCTTTGAGCTTGTTTTGTCTCCCCAAGCTGCTCAGCAGCTTCAGAAATGGAAGCTAAAGCTTCATAATCGTACCGAATATTTTTGGCGATTTCAAGTGCCTGCTGAAGCATCCTTTGAGCTTGTTTTGTCTCCCCAAGCTGCTCAGCAGCTTCAATGTAAGCTAAAGCTTCATAAAGGATATCGTACCGAATATTTTTGGTGATTTCAAGTGCTTGCTGAAGCATCCTTTGAGCTTGTTCCATATAGCCAAGCTGTCCATAGGTTTTAGCAATAGAAGCTAAAGCTCTGGCTCGGTCTGGGGAGTCAATCGTTTCTGTGATGTCTAGAATTTGTTGCAAAATCTCTTGCGCTTTGCCAGTCTCCTTAATTTGACCAGCAGCTTCAGAAATAGATTCTAAAATCCTGGATTTAGTTGAAGAATTATCCAAGTTTTTAGCGATTCCGAGAGCTTGGTCTAGTTCGCCAAGATGTATGGCAATTTCAGCAATGGAAGCTAAAGTCTCAGTGGGTTGGAAGTAGGATGTAGATCCAGTCTCTTCAGAAAGTTGAATCCCATTTTCAACAACATTGAGAGCTTGTTCCCAACGACCATCTTTAGCAAAGGCGATAGCAACTCGTTCAGTAGCTTCGCCCTTCGTAATTCTACTTAGCCTTGACAGTTCCCACCTCACCAGGTGGATTTGTCCCCAGGGGCTAATCCACAAGCCCCAGACAATGACTGAGAACAACAATACCACAGTGAAACTTCCTAAGAACTGATAGAGACGTTGCTGACTTTGGGCTAGTAGCTTCTCCTTCTGACTCTGCTTCGTGCCCCAAGTAAGATAAGGTTTCTGACGCTGAATCAGCAACGTTTCCTGCCAACTTAGAAGAAAGCGCGAGCTGCGCTGATTCCCCAACCATTCATTTACGCGCCTTTCCAGCAATTGATTGGCCTGCTCCACCTCTGAAAGTTCTTTTCCCGCCAACTTTATTAAGGCAGGTATCAACCGTTCATGAGCTATTTCGTAACGAGTAGTATTTCCTTCTTGGAAGGAGGTAAGCAAACGAACATCACCCCGTACTAGCCAGCAAGTAGCTTCTTCTACATCTGATGGAGAGAGAGAGGG
This sequence comes from Xenococcus sp. MO_188.B8, assembly GCA_030065615.1. GTDB lineage: Bacteria > Cyanobacteriota > Cyanobacteriia > Cyanobacteriales > Xenococcaceae > Xenococcus. The sequence continues at coordinate 26,369 of JASJDR010000062.1, forward strand.
TTTTAGTTTTTCTTGAAGCTCAGCAATGGTAAATGCTCCAGCACGAACTTGACGGTTTAAATCTGTCATAGCCAACAAAACTTTAACTGTCGCCTGACGCTGGAAAGGGATTATACGAGCTTCGAGTGTGTGATAGAGGAAACGACGAAGCAAGCCCTCAACACCCCCTAATTTTTGGAAGGAAAGTCGATTGAATGCTTGTAATTCTTCTGTTTTTTGTCCTGCCACTATCCAAGCCAGAATCTGCAAATCTATCGGAGAGATTAACCCGTCTTCCTGACTAGATAATTCTCGTTCGGCCAATTCAGCAATAAAGCGTTCGTCAAATGTAATATTTTCGCTTTCAGCGATAGCCTTGAGAATTTTTTTAGCCTCATCAGGAGAAAAATTTTCCAGGCGATAGACTTCTTGAGGACCAAGAGAATAACAAAGCGCTTTTTGCAGCTCTACCAGCCGATCGCTAAAGTCTCCCCTGATACTGATGAAAATTTTGATCGGAAGTTCAGAAAAATACCAATTCTGCAAGGCTTTGATAAAGAATTCCCGATCTTCTTTGCGCTTGTAGTGAATAAAAAATTGCTCGAATTGATCGAAAAACAGGACAAGGAATTTGGGAGAAATAGCTTCTGCAGCCAATTCTAGTAGGGATAAGAATTCGGGAGTCGAAACTTCAGCTTCTTGCAGGGGGAGGGCGTTAATAAAGGCTTCGCGGATGGTAGCGATAGGATCTCGTTCAGAAAACCGCATGTAAATCCCGAAGTCTCTGGATTCAGCTTTGGCTAATTGGGGCAACAATCCCGCCTGTAAAAAGGAAGTTTTTCCACAACCAGATTCTCCCAGGAGGATGCCAATCCGAAATTGAGGGTTACTAATTGTTTCCAAACATTCTTGGATACTTTTTTGCCGTTGCAAGCGACTAAAGGTTTTCCTATCTTCAAACCGAAAAGGTCGCAATCCCTTAATCGCCGTGCGCTCTTTAAACTTGCCATCTTCCGCTGCGGTAGTGCGGGGCATGGTCCACACTGCTACGATTAAAGCTGCCAAGAAAAAAACTACTACTGCCAGCCAAAAGAGGGGGCTGTACCACTGAGTCAATGTCAAACTAAACCAACTTTTGAAAACCGTAACTAAGAAGCCATCTGGAGTAAAAAAAAGGATTAGTACCACATCGACCAACAGCAGCAGGGTAAACCAATTTCGACTACGAATTAATTCCGCCACCCACCGGAAGAGATTACCCAGTTCCTCCGTTTTCTTTTTTATTAAAGTTAAAGTATCTTGTGAAGGCGGCTTCGGTTGTTCAGAACTCACACGTATCTCTCCCAGAGAATATCTTAAAAAAATCGAAGTTAATCCTCACCAGTTGCTATGTCTTACTAATCCCCCTATCCTGTCCCTTGACTAACAATGAAGCTTAGCTATATATTCAACATCAATCTGCAGTCTAGCACCTCTTATAATGAATAGATTTATTGTATTTTGCCGTCTATTATTCATCGTAAGTCGCAAAAATCGCACTTTGCAATCTAAAATACACATTTTGTTACTTTTATAGCAGTTTGCCATCTAGTTACGTCAATTTGGGCACAGTTGATTTTCGCTTTGATGCTTAATCTGCTTAGGATATTCTAATGTAAGCAACATTATTTCAAAATTATTGGAAGGCTATTTGTACTGCTACTTTTAAAATTCACAAAAACTAATACCTATATTTTGACCACCAACACCACCCCGCTTCCTCCTCGCAATCCTCAGCCGAAGCCGATCGCGCTGCCGATAAAGCTCATCCAAGCTGTGATAGCGCATCTTCCGCGACTTGATCTGATATTCAGCGACCCCACCATTAGTTAGCATTTTCGCGATCGCCTTTTCAATCGCTTCCAACTCAATCTCATCAGAACTTTTCACTTCATCACTCATATCAAACAACCCCACGTATTTATCTAATAATTCCCGTTAAATTAAGTCAAAAGTCAAGAGTCCTAAAGGATACCGCTCCGCATATCAAAAGTCAAAAGTTAATAACTATCTAGCAAGCTACTACCTCTACGTCTCCGAACCTTCTTTCGTAAAATCTTCGCAGTTGGCACATTAATTGGTTCAGAACTAACACTTTGAGCCTCCAACTTCTTCTCTTCACTAGCCCAACGAATCCGCTGCACTCCCACCAGATTAGCTGCTGCCAGGGCATAAACAGAAGTATCTAACGGCTCATTCCTCACTCCTGCTAACTTCTCCCAAACAATATAGGGTCTACCATTCTTATGCTGAGTCACCTGTACCTCGCTACAGAAACCCTCGAACCAATTACTATCCAGGTCATTGGGGAAATTCAAAAACTTTGCTCCTGGTGCCTCTATTTGTGATCGCGCGTAGAGAGTTTCCTTCGCCCGATCCACCCCAACCTTATACAACTGAATCCCTTGCTTAATATGTTCTCCTCGATAATTAATCTCCTGATAACTGGGACGAGATACCAAAGGGCGATCGCCACTAAAACCCTTAATGGCAAACCAATGGAGATATTTAAACTTACGAACTTGGTGATAAACCTCTTGAGTCAGATAACCACTATCAATACAAGTCGCGCGAATCCGCAAACTAGATCCCGATTCATGGGGATAATCTCTACTCGTCACATGGACCAACTGCTCCCAAGTTTTTTGTTTTAGTGGATCGCCGAGAATCTGTTGATAATCAATCAACCAAGCTTCCTCTCCCCGACCCCAAGCCCAGACTGCCACCTCCAAGCGATCGGCCTGCACATCTACCCCCGCCGTGAGCAGCAAACCACCCCGAGGGACAAAACCCTTTTGATAACTTGAACTAGAAGCGCGATCGCGTAATCTTTCCCAATCCAGTTTTTCCCCTGCCACTTTTTCATAAGGCAAGCCCAAAGTAGCATTCCAAAACACCTGTAACTGCTGCGGATCATTCCTTGCCGCCTCATAATTAAGCGCGATATCCGTCCATCTAACCCAAGGAGAATAAAATCTACTCAACTGAAACCCAATATGTCCAGGATTTTGCGGTTTAGCAGTCGCGCGCCATTGCTTCTGGCTAATCATTTGGGTTTTATACTTTTCCTCAATCGGGCGATCGCATTTTTCACAGATAAAGTACACTCCTGCTAGCGGATCTGCTTCAGTTGTACCCTTCCCAACATATTCAAACCTATCCCAACTCAAATGTTGGTAATGACCACAATGAGGACAAGGCACAAAACATAATCGCTTATCCGATTGTTCATACTCCGCTTCAATTCTGCTATTTTCCTTAATGCTGGGAGTAGAAACCAGGAATACTAACGAATTCCAAAAAGTTGAAGTCCGCTCGATCGCTAGTTGAACTGGATCTCCCTCTTTCCCTGCCGATGGAGGATACTTATCAATTTCATCCCCCAGATAAATCCGAATACTCATAGAAGCCAGAGAACTAGGAGAATTAGCCCCAGACAAACGCAAAAAACCACCAGCAAACATTTTCATCAAAATAGTGCTGGAACTATTACGGGATCTTTGAACTATTTTCTTGGCAACAGGTTTAACATTAGTAATCGCTGAAGAAAGCTTCTCTTTAGAAAAAATCTCAGCCATTTCCGTTGTTGGCTGAGTCATCAACATCGAACAGGGATCGAGATCGATGAAATAACAAATAATTGCCAACAAGATAATAGTTTTGCCAATTTGAGCGGCACACATCAAACTCACCCGCTGAACTCCAGGCTCACAAATTGCGTCCATAATATCGACTTGATAGGGCGCACGATTTGGACTCCAACGCCCAGGTTCAGCAGAAGTTTCCGGCAACTGATAATATTTCGCTGCCCATTCACTCACCTCAATTCTCTCAGGCGGTAATAAATTCCTATTCGATTCTTTGAGTAAAGCTGAAACCTCCATATATTCAGCCTACCCAGCATGGTTAACTATTATTGTGATTCATATCAAATGAAAGCAGAAATAAATTGACTTTTGACTTTTGACTTCCCCTCCTCGGAGGGGTTAGGGGTGGGTGACTTTTGACTTGTCCTCCCTTCAGTCTTCAGAAGCTCCTAACTCAATTAACGCCTCATCAATAACTTCCGTAAGTCTAACTTGTATTAGTTCAGGCTCCTCAATTCCTGACAACTCCAAAGCCAATTTAACAGGAATACTCAACAACTTAGCCTTACAATTGGCATTGTGATTATCCCAAACCTGTTTTACTTGATCCGCAGCAACCAATTTCCCTTCCTTCTCGTCTGCTTCTAAATTTTTCAACCTTGCGATCGCTTTTTCTTTCTCCACTTCAGCAGTTAACTTTTGCCGTTTCAGTGCAGACCAAGAATTATCTCTGAGTTCCTCTAATTCCTTCTCAAGTAAAGAAATGCGATGGGTTAAGGCACTCAAAAGACCATATTTACCCTGATCGTCCTTAGTCAAAAACCCTTGAGCTGACCAGTTTTCAATAGTACGATAACTAACCCCCACAAATTCTGCTACTTGAACTGCCGATAAAAACGATTCCATCTGATATAATTTAGACCACCACCACCAGGGTTCCCCAAAATTTTGGCACCTAGGCAGAGATTGCGCTTCTCCGTACCGCATTAATTTAGGCTCAGTAAGTACCTTTTTAGTTCAAATTTAGTACAGGTAATTCTTGCCTACTCTAGAACGTAAGCTGGTGACAGGACTCGAACCTGCGACCGGCTGATTACAAATCAGCAGCTCTACCAACTGAGCTACACCAGCACAGTAAAAAATACTAGCAAATTAATTTTCGATGGTCAACCTTTTTTCGGAAAAATCTTTCAGGCTATAGAAGATGACCGTTTGGCTTTACCATAAGTTAAGCGACATTACTTTGAAATTTCTATTTTCCATGTCTGATATCAAAGAAAGATTGAGCCAGGATGTTGCCAATACTAGTTGGCAAGATTTGCGAGTTCATGCAAAAAGAGATGCTTTAATCGTTATTGATCAACAACTTGATATAATCGATGTCAGCGAAGCAATCGCTCTAGATAAAAAGGATTTAGTTAGTGGTTGGATTGACCAAAAATTGATCTCAAAACCTTCTTCCCAACAACTCAGTAGGTGGAATAATCATCCGCAACAAGAATTTGTGACCTCAATTGTACAGCCCTTCGTGATTGTTCAAGAAACTACAATGAGTAGCTAGTGGACGTGGGCTAAGATAAAGCAACCATTAAATTAAATTACAGTTATCGTCAAACAAGAGTAAAATTTGGGAGCAAAAAAATTAGATTGTAGAATTCTCGCCAATGCCAAGATTAGCCCCCAAACCACTCTGGTTAGATGATGAGGAACAGAAAGAACTAGAAAAGCTCCTAGCTCGTCACAGCACAGGTCAACAAATTGCCAAGAGAGCAAAGATTGTTCTCTTAGCAGCTCAAGGTAAAAATCACCGTCAAATAGCCAGAGAACTAGGAGTGAGTAGAGAAATGGCCCGACTATGGCGAGAAAGATGGTTAGAACTCAAGCAAAAAGAGTTTCCAATTAGAGCTCGACTCAAAGATGCCGAAAGACCGGGTGTGCCAACCAAATTTACCACCGAACAAGTCCTAAATTTATTTGCGATTGCTGGTTCCGAACCAGAAAAATATGGTATCCCCATCAGTCATTGGACATCGAGAGAGTTAGCTGAAGTAATGAAGGAACAGGGAATAGTCGAAAGCATCTCGCCAAGACATGTGGGAAGATTACTATCCGAAGCAACATTAAAACCTCAACAGTCAGAATACTGGATCAATCCCCCCCCGACGAAAAATTAAAAGAGAAGATCAAAGATATCTGTTATTTATACAGAGAAGCCGAAAAGTTGAGGGCTCAAGAAGAAAGAGTCATTAGTACAGATGAAATGACAGGAATTCAAGCCTTGGAGCGCAAAGCTCCTGATAAACAGATGAGACCAGGTAAGCCGACGAAAAGAGAATTTGAGTACATACGCCACGGAACTCAAACTCTGATTGCGAGTTTCGATGTCAGTAGAGGCAAAATTGTACATGAAACTATTGGTCAGACTCGTACCGAAGCCGATTTTTTAACTCATCTACAACAGATGGTTCGAGCAGCACCTGGTGTGAAGAAATGGCATCTGGTGATGGACTGCTTAAACACAGATCAATCAGAATCTTTAGTTCGCTGGGTCGGATCAATCGAAGGGATTCGGGCAGTTACATTGGGGAAAAAAGGAGAATCAGGAATTCTCCAATCAATGGCCACTAGGGCAGAATTTTTGACGAGCGACCCCGCGCCGCCGTCAGGCGTTTATCCAGAGCACCGATCTGTTTACCCAGCTCCGTGTTCTGGGGACAAGCCCAGCTCCGTGTTCTGGGCAAGCGGTCAGACCCCGCGCCGCCGAAAGGCGTTTACCCAGCTCCGTGTTCTGGGCAAGGGAATGCTGACCAAGAGAGGGAATGCGCGAGTTTGAGCAATCCTGAGCACTCTATTGTGTTTCACTACACACCAAAGCATTGTTCTTGGTGAAGCAGCGCGGTCTTTGCGAGAGGAAATGCTGGGGTCTCCCCAGCTGTCTTAAAGCACTTGCTCAACGGAGGATACCTCCGCAACGCAGTGCTTCGCTATTCCACTCTCGCGGCGGGGGTTTCCCCCATGAGCGACTGCTGAACCCGAAGGGTTGAATCAGATCGAGATCTGGTTTAGCATTCTGAGGCGGAAACTTCTCAAGCGCAGCAGTTTTCTTAGTCAGGGAGACTTAGCGGCTAAGATTTTCGATTTCATTGCCTACTATAATGACAAGATGGCAAAACCCTTCAAGTGGACTTATAAGGGTAAAGCTTTAACTGCATAATGGTGGTCTTATTTACGCAAACCTCCACTAGTTAAATCTTTTCTCAAACTCCAACTGAACCGTAATGATCTAAATGATAGGGGTTTTACTAAAATTGTGATATTATGCGATCGCATTTTGACTGAATATTATATTCACAGTTGAGGGGATTCTCGTTAACATATAGGCATTAGTCACCATCAGTAAAAATTATGTTTGGCAAATCTTCTCGCGAAACCTCAAAGTCAGAAATTTCAGCTACACCAGAAGTGGAATCTTCTACTAATCTAAATGTTGATAATGATTTCTCTCCCAATATCTCTTTTCCTGAGTCTTTGCCAGAAACATCTACATCAGCTAGTTCAGAAGTAGTTAATTCAGAATTAGTTAATACTGTAGAAAAAATTAGTCGGATTGTTTCTCCGTACTTTATCGTAGTTGTCGGTTTATCTCTATACGATGATAACTTCTTGATCGGAGGGATTTTAATTGTGGTGGGAATTCTCTCTTTATTCAAAGTTTCTCTTCAAGATCTCACTAATCTCTTTAACCAAGTTAAAAAATTTCTTGGTTTTGGAGATAATTAACAATTAACGTCTGGTGTGGATTAGCTTCGTTTAGATTTAATTCTTAAGCTCTTGGCTCTTGGCTATTAGCTGAATCAACTGAGTTGGTTTCTCGGTTTCTCTTTTCGCTAATTATTTTATAGATAAAAGCTAATAGCTTTCAAGATATTTTAGACTTTTTAAAAAATATTAGACGTTTTATCTTAAAAAGCTAAGAGCGGTGCATCGCGGTCTTTGCGAGAGGAAATGCTGGGGTTTCCCACAAAGAGCGAATGCGCCAAGAAGCTAACAGCTAAAAGCTAATAGCTTTTTTAAAATGTTGTCTTTTGTTTAATTCACACAAGACGTAATTAAAAACATCATCTTCTGTGAGAATTCTTGTTACTATTCAATTTTTTTAACAAGATCATCAAATAATTTTCCAGTTGTGGAGAGATAGTTAAAGGTAGTTCTCCAGTGCGTAAATGTAAATCCCTTTGGGGGAAAGGAACTTCAATTTTTTGCTCTTTAACAATTTCTTTAATCCGGAAATAAAGTTCACTTTTAATTGGAGTTTGTCGACTAGGATTACTAATCCAGATTAACAGTTCCAGGTTTAAAGAATTATCTCCAAATTCAGTAAAGAAAACTTGTGGCTGGGGATGCTTGAGAACTTCTCGGTGTTCTGCCGCAGCCTGAAGTAAAGCCCATCTAACTTTAGCGACATCAGAATCATGGGCAATGCTGAAGGGTAAATGCAGCCGAGAAACATTATCTTTATGATTCCAGTTAATTACTTCCTCCGCCAGAAACCGCGAATTCGGCACAATAATAGAAATCCGATCCAAGGTATTTAAAACAATACTTCGGGCACCCACATGTTCAACTGTACCGAGATGTTCCCCAACTTGAATAAAATCTCCAACTTTAATCGAGCGCTCAAACAATAGAACCACACCACTAGCAAAGTTTTTGGCGATATCTTGAAATCCAAAACCGATACCTACACCCAAAGCACTTCCAATTAAAGCTAAGGAACTCAGGTTTAATCCAGAAGCTTGCAGTAAAACGATTGTCCCAATACAAATTAAACCGTACTTGGTAATAATTAAAATTACTTCTTGTGAGGTCCGATTCATCCTGGTAATTTCCAGGATTTGACTGCGCAGCAAATCAGTAAGATAGCGACTAACGAAAATCAATAGTAGAAATAAAACAATCAAAATCAGGAGTTTGATAATCGAGAATTCGCTACCACCAAAGACAAATAAAGACTGGTTAAAAATCTGAAATATGGTATACCGCCAATGTCGAAAAAAGGGAAAAAATTCCAAGATAACTAGAGCCGTAGCGATCCATACAGCAAACTGAGCTAAACCCAACTTGAGGCGAAACAATGTTGTCAGATTAGAAGGTTGGGAACTAGTATTGCTAGGCAAAACAGGAATAATTCTTTGCAGGGCTTTGCGAAAAGGATAGGTTTGTAACTGCCCCAAGAATCTACTACCGATTAGCGCAAATAGTAACAGAACAAAAGAAATAATGATGCGTCTTTGAATATAAGTAGGACTTCTTTCTAGTTGAGCTTGCTCTATTGAATTGGCGATTTGATTCCGCCATTCCATTGCCCTAGCTTGAACCAATTCCCCTTCAACAGTATCGGCAGCAGTGACATTAAAGATTGGGATTTCATTCGCATAGATAATATTACCTTTTTCCACTGTAACTTTAATATCTTTCCCAACTGCGATCGCTTCTAATATTTTCTCCTCAATTATTTCGGCTCTTTCAACCGCATCACGACCTTTAATCCCACTTACAAAAAAAAGTTTTTTGCCATCAATCACAATTGGTGCTTTTAACGGCGGAGAAGAGGGATTAATCGGCGATAGTTGTCCGTATCTAAACTGATAGGGGATTGAGTGACTATTACCTTGCGTTAATCCAGAATTATGCTGCAAAAGTATAATTAAAACAGCTAAGATCACGGCTTGAAGCAGATAAGTTATTTTTTTCAACAGCATAAATTGTCAACTTTTAGCTAGTAATCTTCTATATATATTTTTTCTTAATTTATCCTATTTAAAGTAAAGATTAAGACAAAATTATTATTAATCATCTATATCTTACCCATAAGTCTACAAATTAAAATACTTAGGAAAATGTAGCAATTTTTGTATTGAGCGGCAGATAATCAAAGCAATACTTTAGGCTTCATGCTGAAGGTAAAGAGGTCTAAAAAGCTGTGAACAGATTTTTCAAGAAGGTCTTAAAAGCCTGACATAATAAATAACCTAGAGTTATTACTGTAGATAAAAATACTGCTTATCCTCCCACCCTTAAACAACTGAAAGAAGATAAAGTCTTAAAGAAAAAAGTGAATTGAGTCCAGTAAAATCAAGGTAAATTCCAGTTCTAAGTCTAACTAGTGTTACCCCTTATAGTTGCCGATCTAACAATCAATCCAGTTAGTTTTCCTGAAAATTCAACCTTGTTTGATACTCTTAGAGATATTGAATATGAAGATTTCACTTTTCTCGACTGCTGTGATTTGGATTTGCGATCGCTAAATAGGCAAATCATTATGCAGTAACCTCATGATTTGGCTTCGCAAATAAGCACGAAAAGATTTCAGCAACAGGTTGCAATTATTAAACACAATTGCGGTTACATGCGGATACCTCAAAAAAACAACTCTGGATTTTTTCTTAATGTACTTATTTCCAATAGAATTCAAGGCACTATCTACCGAAGACGCCAATGATTCTAATAAAAGCACAGATACACTGTTGAATGAGTAAAAAGCTTCATCTTTTCCATTCCCAAAAAAGCGATCGCTTTTTGTGGGACTATCTCTTACTAAATAAGTAGGTAAGCAAATTAAATTACACAAGGAGTATGCTCAAAACTTTATCAAGCAATTCTGGAGTGTGAAATTAATTTTGCCCAGGTACTTATAATAAAGGCAACAAATTTTAGCTAAGTTGATCGATTAATTTAGATACTCGCTCTTTAATTTCATCCCTGACACGGTGAAAAGTTTCGATTGGTTGTCCGTCAGGGTCATCTAATTCCCAATCTTCAAATATTTCCTGAGTTACCCATTCTGGAGGTAAATTGACTCCACAACCACACATAGAAATTACAGCATCGTAATCTTCAGCGCGAAAATTACTCAAAGGGTCGGAGGTTTGACTACTCACATCAATCCCAACTTCTGACATTACTTTGATTGCTGTGGGATGTACTCGACTAGCTTCTAATCCTGATGATGTGACTTCAATTTTGCCTGCTCCTATTGTTTTGGCAAAACCTTCCGCCATTTGAGAACGACAAGAATTTCTTTTACAGACAAACATAACTTTTTTCATAATTTCAGATAATTCAGAAAAGAGCCGGAGACTAAGAGATTCAATACAGAAGAGTTTATCATTGCAGTTATTACTTAAACGGTTGTGATTTAGAAAGAGCGATCGCTTTTTTTGGTAGAGCTATAACTAATCAAGTAAATTTTTAAGAATTCTTTTACCATCCCATCACCGACTTCTCTTGTTTCCTCTGTTTTGAAGACATTTACGGATAACTAGGCAAAGTTCTGAGATCATTGTGTCCCGATATTTCCTGAATAATGCCGTAGAGGTATACCTGCATTGGGAATCTGAGTGGGCATCTGAGTCAGTGCAGTTTTTCCTATTACTTTCTAAAACTATGAGTGCTAAAGGTATTGTAAGGTTAAAAATTATCGGTTCTATTGTCTCTATGATGAATTCTAGCTAGATAAGAAACCTTCAGATAAGGGATAGGAAGTTTGCGAAATTATTTTACCGAAAAAAAATTAGAGATGAAGGTAGATAACAAAGATGATTGATTTTAAAATATTTAAAACTGTAACAGATTGCCGTAACACAAATGATTTTCGAGCTTTGGCTAAGGCCAAATTACCTTCTCCAATATTTCACTATATAGACGGGGCGGCGGATGATGAAGTTACATACAGAAGAAACACGAAAGCCTATGAACAATGTGATCTGATTCCCAATGTCTTAGCAGGAGTTGCAGAAATAGATACCTCTGTTGAAGTAATGGGAATGAAAATAGATCTTCCTCTATTTTGTTCGCCAACAGCACTACAAAGAATATTTCATTATGATGGAGAACGAGCCGTAGCTAAAGCGGCAGAAAAATATGGAACCATTTTTGGAGTCTCAAGTTTAGGCACAGTTAGTTTAAAAGAGATCGCTGAGACAATATCAACACCAAAGATGTTTCAATTTTATTATCACAAAGACCAAGCTTTGAACGATGCCATGATCGAAATGTGTAAGGAGGCCAACTTTGATGCCATAGCTTTGACTGTTGATACAATCACTGGAGGAAATAGAGAAAGAGATCTTTGGACAGGATTTACTACGCCGCCAAAACTGACACCACAAAGTTTAATCAGTTTCGCCCTCCATCCTAATTGGTCATTGAATTATCTTTTACGGGAAAAATTTAGTTTGCCGCAGTTAGAACAACATGTTCAGCAAGGAACCAACATAGCAGTATCAATAGGAGATTATTTCAGTACCATGCTCGATCAATCAATGGACTGGGAGGATGCGGCAGAAATTAAGCAAAAATGGGGGAAGAAGTTTTGTCTCAAAGGTGTCATGAGTGTTGATGATGCCAAAAGGGCAGTCGATATAGGAGCTGATGCGATTATGGTTTCTAATCATGGCGGTCGTCAACTAGATGGTTGTATATCGCCCTTCGATCAATTGGCAGAGATAGTGGATGCGGTGGGCGATCAAATTGATGTCATCTGTGATGGCGGGATCAGAAGAGGCACCCATGTTCTTAAAGCACTGTCCGTTGGGGCCAAAGCCTGTGCTGGTGGACGATGGTATTTGTATGCTTTGGCGGCTGGTGGTCAACCAGGAGTGGAAAAAGCTCTCTCTAATATGAAGAATGAAATCGAGAGAGATATGAAACTGATGGGAGTTACCAAGCTTTCCCAACTGTCAAGAAAGAACATCAAATTTAGATAATTTTTATAGCGATCGCTTTTTGGGTAATGTGACCGAATAAATCGGGTTTCATGAAATCTCTGGCTCAGAACTGACACGATTGCCTCACAAATTTCTCAAATTTTTCTTCTAATTTAAAAAGTAGTTAATGTTTTATTGGCGATCTCTAGATCGCTAAACAAAGAAGAATGGGAGAAGAATACTGATGAAAAAACTAACAGTTCCGACCGGCTTTGAGGACATGCAGGCATTTAGCCTACTCGAAGCTTTACTAGGCCGTCGCTCTCGCCGTTTCTTTAGGGGTGCCCAAATCCCAGACGGGGTATTTGCTTACAAGTCCCGTCACCAGCTAGAGCCTCTCTCTGAACTAGAAAAAATGCTCGTAGTGATAGCATGCGGGGGTAACACAAGCTGGCACCATTTGATCTATCGCGCTCAGCAATACGCGCCCTACCTCTCCAATTATGCAGGAGCGGCTGGCGGTCGCACCTTTCCTTCGGCGGCGGGATTTCATACTAGCATGACTTTCTTCACCGATGACGAAGGGGTTTATGTCTTGGAGAATCGCGATGCTCCAGCCTTGAGCGAAAGAAATGAAGACGGTTCCCTTAACCTTGAGGTCATTTTGGCTGCGCTTAAGAGTCAGGTCAAGAAAATTCAGGATGGACGACTCAAATTACCGCCAGAAGTGCCTTACGTCGAACCCCACAACACTTGGGTTGTTAACCATCCCGGAACGCTGCTCGTGATTCCTGTGGGCGATTTAGCACAGCATGTTCTACTTAACCTTTGCTATATGCTACAAAATGGACTTATTCTGACAGATGATATTAATAAACGTTCGATTCCAGGAATTGAAAAATTCCAAGACCTTGTTGACCTAAATAACACTTGGCCTTTAACCTTTGTCGAGCAATGGTCGATGGCTGAACTCACCGCTGAGTTATCGACGAGTTGTTACGCTGGAGCATTGATGCTACAAGCAATGGGATTGGGAGGCTGGATGTTTAACGGCATCGATCCCTTTGTCATGCTGGGCGCGAGTGGCGAGCCTGATGTCCCAGGGTTGGGATTTCGGTACGATACCAACGAAGGCTGGCCCTACCCAAATCCTACTGGCTTAGAAGGAGTGATGGAAGGCTTCTGTCCTCCTCACTACCAAGATCTGCGTGTTGCAGTGGATAGTTTGTGCGATCGCAAATTCGGTCCCGGTGGTCCGTTTCATGCCGAAACGCCCGGTCCTTGGAAAAACTCAGCCCAAGTGCGCTCCGCTGCTCAAGTTCATAGCGAGGAATTCAGGAAATGCGTGGCTCTCCAAGCTCAATATGTGTTTGACACTTTCGGTAAGTTCCCTGGTACGGTTCCCTCGATCTTCCTGATTACTTACCTCCAAGCCCATCATCTAGACTTGGAGTTCTATGACAAGTTCTACAAGCCAGGAGCTTATTTATCAACCCATACCACTCACATGGCTCGCTGGCACCCTCAGGATTCAACCTGATTCCTGAAAGTGGACAGTCTCTGCAAAACTGAAACGGATTATAATCTTCTACGAAATATCAACCGCATCCGTGAAGTGAAAACTGGAGTTTTGAGACCAAGGAGTTGAGGCAATACTTGTTGCCTAACAAGTTGATTATTTGATTAAACTATGGGGAGATTGGGTTTTGGGGATTTAGAAGTTGTTAAAAATTCCCCAATCCCCGATACGAGTTTTTATTTGTTTTTGCTCTTCTGAAAATGAAAGGAGCTACTTGTTCTCCAGCAAACCCAATCGCTATCTATTGAGTATTCTCTCACATCTTCAAAAACGCGATCGCTAGAGCGGCTGTTACGAGAAATTAGGCTCTTTTTGTATTAAGATATAACCTAGTTAACGAGCCGTCAAAGACAAAGCGAGGCTAAAGTTTTGTGTAAATAAATTAATAACAATGTCCTTAATAAAAATGATCTAGAAGACCAGAGTCAATCTTTGTTATCGATGGTTTTATCAGATTATCTTCAGACTCTGGTTAGAATAAATAAACTACCATCGCCACCCCGACCAACTCTCATTGTTTCATCAATATAGGTAATGTTTAGGCTAGGAATTCTACCTTTGGGATTTCGGGCTTCTACAATTCTCATGGGGTCAAACAGATTCGTTTTAATGCCCAGAATTTGATTGATTCCCAGAAAACGTTTTTTAAAATCAATATTAATTTTTTGATTGGGAAGTTGGTCATCTCCTTGCTTATCTGGTTCAAAGGTGGCTGTTACCCTTACATAACCTGATAATAAACCTGAACTATGTTGCACCCAGGCCTTATTTTCGAAAGAAGCAGTATTAATATCAATTACTTGATAAATTTTTCCGACTAAAAATCCTAAAGGTAAACGTTTTAGAGCACGAATTTCCCTGGCAGTTGAATATTGTAATAACCAAGCACCATCAAGGAGGCTACTACCATACAAAAGTGGTCGGGGGAAAGGGTTTACCTTCTCCAGAACTAGGGTTAAGGTTTCGATTACCTGAACTTTCTGAGGCTGAATTTCTAAATCTGTAATGGGGTCATCAATAAGAGTTGCGAGATGTTTTTTTAGTTGTTCAATCTCAGAGAGTAAATTGTGCTTGATTTTTAATCGATTCTGAATTTCTAGCATCTTTGTTAAGACTTGACTAATCAATATCAGTGATATCCCGATAGCTTTGATATTAATTTTCTCATCAACGTGACTGAACAGCTAAATCTCTTTGAATCAATTACACTCTGAAAATAAAGTCCTCTACCCCAATGACAAAAGCTTGTGTGTTTTCTACCACGGCTAAAACTATGTTGTTGTCAATGATGATAGTATCGCTACCACTTGACAAAATCTTGAGATTATCAAAGGTTAAACCTGTACCTAAAACGAATTGATCTAAGTCATCTTCAAAATCTTTGATAGTTTCTCCACCGTGACCAGAAGTTAAAATAAATTGATCGGCACCTGCACCACCAGTAAGGAAATCATTACCTATTGCGCCTTGAAGAATATCATTGCCGTTACCACCTCTGAGCGTATCATTACCAAATCCACCATACAGTCTGTCATGGCCATCATGACCATTAAGATTGTCATTCCCATGTCCACCGCTAAGAAGATCATTTCCCCTATTACCTACGAGGTTGTCATTGTCTGGATTGCCCTCAAGGGTATCATTACCATCTCCTCCTAAAAGAGAATCTCTACCTCTGCCACCAGATAAAATGTCATCCCCAGAGTTGCCTTCAATCGTATCGTGGTGATCTCCACCGTAGAGAATATCATTGCTATCTCCACCTAAGAGAAGATCGTTGCCGTCTGCACCACCAATAGTATCATCGCCAGTACCGCCTTCTAATGAGTCATCACCAGCTTCACCCTGAAGAACGTCATTGCCACCTAAACCATTAATAATCTCATTTTCTGGGGTGCCAATAAGAATGTCATCGCCTTCTGTCCCATCGAGACTTTCCACAGCAGTTAAATTAATATTGAGATTATACTCACCAGTGCTATAACCTGTACCACTACCAGCTACGAAGGGATTGTAATCAAAGTTGCTGTATGAGCTTACGCCAATGTAGTAGATATCAGAAACACTAGCATCAAAGCTGATCAAAGAGTCTAAGCTATCAAAATCATCATTAACAGCTACTTGATTCCCTTCGGAGTCAAATAACCGTAAAACTGAATCGAGGTTAGAATTTGGAGTGTCAATATCAATTGTTAGGTGATCGCCTAGATCCAACTGTACTTGAAACAGATCTACGTCGTCTTGACTTCGAGTAATATTGGGACTATCACCGATGAAGCCTTCCGTAACAAAATTACCTGAGTTAGCCGAAGTTAAACCAGTATCATTAGCCTCTAAAATTATATCATTCGGTTCAACAATCATTATTTTTACTCTTATCTACCCTTAAATTTGCGCTAACAAGGTAGCTTATTCTTTGATGATTGTCATTAGTTTTTCTTTTATTATCTATTCACTTCAAATATTAATTATAAAAATTATAAATATTAGTTTTTTTTGGGGAATCATCAGCTCGATAAGTCTTTTTTTCTTAAATTCTTAGTAGTTTTTTAAGGATCTGACCCAAAGTATGGCTCTGAGTTTATCGAGGCTATTACCATTGCAGGAACAAATAAGATTTGTTGATTTATGCTCAAAGAACCATAAATTAATATTCAATTTGAAGTTATGTTTTGGGTGCGTTATGATATTTCTTCACTCAAGAGACTTTGATTATTTGGTTATAAAAGTCATTAATGTAACTATTTGGGGCATAGTAACTAACGCCATACCCCACATTGTAAACAGTTTTCATTTGCTCTAACTCTCGGCTCATTATCCGACAATAGCCACTGGCATTATTCCAATATGGAGCATTTTCTGTTTCTAATTCAAAGGCTACTTTCGTTCTTCCTTCAATATATTGGTCGAGAAGATAAACAATATCAGACAAATCGTAGTGATCTATTAAATAGCTAAATTTTGATTTCAGCTGCGGATCAATATAGATTTTATCCATACCTTACATAACTATTACGATATGAAACTTCAAAAAAGGGTCAGACCTTGCTGAGATTTCCTTAGCAATGGAAAGCTGACCCAGAAAATATAGTTTTTCAGGTATAAACACCTAAATTTATTAATAGAAGTTAGATATAAAGATTTAATGTTTCAATATTATCCAGATTATCGGTAAACGTAAACTAATTATTTGTCTCTTCACCAAAATAATATCGGATTAAGGTTTGTTTAACTTGGACTTAAAATTAACACAATTTATTCGTTAATTCTAGATAAATAAGTCACTAAGTAATATTTTTAATACGACCATAGTTTTAGCTTATGTCGTTTCAGATACTTTTTTCCAAAACTTTTCCCCAAAGTCTTGAGGTTTTCCACAGAAAGAGTCAACTTATTAACAAGAAAAACACAAATAATTGTAATTTCATAGGTTACAGCTATCCTCAAAATTTTTCTTAAGGGACTTGCGCGTAAATAAATTACCGAGTAATCTAATTTAAAGAATCTGCTGATAAGCAGAAGATATCTGTATAATGTGCTCGTTGACTCTCAATGCTAACAGAAAAAATCAAATCAACGTTGAAAGATGCTGCCAAA